>DASTWW010000028.1:0-12481 GCA_035765755.1 Nocardioidaceae bacterium | reverse complement strand
GCTGCCCAGGGCGAGCGCGACCGCCTGGTTGGCGTGCGTGGAGCCGCCGGTGGAGAACCGGCAGAAGTCCGCTCCCCACAGCCGCGCCGCCCGGGCCTCGGCGTCGGTGAGCACTCCGGTGGAGAGCTTCATGGTGTCCAGACCGGCGTACAGCGGGACGTCGCCGGCCACCACGTCGCCGACGAGGTCGGTGCGCTGCTTGTGGCCGGGGATCGTGAACGGCGTCGGCGTGCTCTCCTGGAAGCGCAGCCACGCGTCCAGCAGCGGGGCCTCGCCGCGCAGCCCGCGCGGGTCAGTCGCCATCGGGCGCCTCCGTGCCGAGCACGTCGACGCTGAGCACCTCGACCAGGGCCGAGGTGAAGCGGCGTACCTGGCCGAGGTCGACCCACTCGTCGACGGCGTGCAACCCGCCGCCGGACGGACCGCACACCACGGTGGGACAGACCCGCTGCCACAGCGGCGCCTCCATCCAGTACGGCGCGTCGAAGGCCGCACCCGTGCCGAGCGCGTCGCCGAGCCGCGCCGCCAGATCGGCCGCCGGGCCGGTGCTGTCGAGCCGCCAGCCGTCGCGGTACACGACCAGCTCGGCCTCGGCGTGCCAGTCCGCCTCGAGGAGGGCCCGGACCTCGTCAAGCGCCGCAGCGGCGTCTCGGTCCGGCGTCGTACGCAGCTCGACCAGGCACTCGGCCTGGTCGGGTACGACGAACGGCGACTCGCCCCCGCGCACCACGGTGACCATCAGGTCCCCGCCGGTCTCGCGGACCGCGGGAGCCCGCTGGTCGACCGCGTGCAGCAGCCGGCCCAGGTGGGTCACCGCGTTGCTGCCCAGCTCGGCCTGCGAGCTGTGCGCCGCGCGACCCGCGAACCGGACGCTGACCACGGCGAAGCCGCGCAGCGACCGGCTCAGCGCCAGGTCGGTCGGCTCGGCGATCAGGCACAGGTCGGGCCGGACACCGAGGCCGGCGAGCGCGGCGATCACGGCCTCGCTGCCCAGGCTGGCGTCCTCCTCGTCGGCCACCAGCGCGAGCACCGGCCGCACCGGCGCGCCCCCGGCGACCAGCTGCTCCGCGGCCGTGACCAGCGCGGCGACCCCGCCCTTCATGTCCGCGGCGCCGCGTCCGTAGAGCCGATCACCCTCTACGCGGGCGGCGAACGGCTCCGCCATCCCCGCGACACCCACCGTGTCGAGGTGCCCGTTCAGGACGACCGTGGGCCCGTCGCACGTCCCGGACGACACAGCGACCAGGCTGGGCCGGTCCGCGCGGCCCGCGGCCGGCACCACCGTGACGGCGAAGCCGCAGCGCTCCAGACGCGCGCACAGGTGCTCGACGATCCGTCCCTCACCCGCCGCGCCGGCCACCAGCGCCGGGTTGACGCTGTCGATGCCGACCAGGTCACGCAGCAGCTCGACGGCCCGGGTCTCCACATCCTGCACGCTGCGAGCCTAGAGGTGGCAGTGAGGGCTGGCCCGCAGGCGTGGAAAAATCGCGCGACAACGGGACATAGGGGCCGGAGAATCCCCGGGTGATGCTCGCCGCGATCCTCCGCCAGGTGCGCCCGCCGTCGCCGCTCGCCGGCCGACTCGCTGGGCAGTCGCTGCTCTTCGCCCTCGGCGAGGGCACCTTCATGACCGGGTCGATGGTGTTCTTCACCCAGATCGTCGGGCTGTCCGCTAGCCAGGTCGGTATCGGCCTCACCTGCGCGGGCGTGGCCGCCTTTCTGGCGGCCCTCCCGATGGGCAAGCTGGCCGACCGCTTCGGGCCGAAGAAGATGTGGGCGGTCAGCGCGGCCGGGCAGGCGGGGATGTTCGCGCTATGGCCGTTCATCACCGACTTCCAGGGGTACGTCGCCATGGCCGTCGGCATGGAGATCGTCGGTGCGCTGGGCGGCGCCGGCTACGGCGCGTACACGATCGACGTACTGCCGCCCGAGGAGCGGGTGGGCTCACGCGCCTACATGTACTCCGCGCTCAACGTCGGATACACCCTCGGTTCCATGGTCGGCGGCGTCGCGCTGGCGTTCCACTCCAACAACGTCCTGCACGCCCTGCCCTGGTTCACCGCGGTGGCGTTCCTGGTCAACGCCGCCGCGATCGGCCGGCTGCCGCGAGCCTCGCACGACGAGCGGACGCCGGAGGAGCGCAAGGTCAAGGTCGCGGGGCCGGGACCGCTGCGCAACCCAGGCTGGCTGCTCACCACGTTCTTCAGCGGGGTCTTCTGGACGAACCAGGTGCTGCTCAATGTGGTGATCCCGTTGTGGCTGGTGCAGCGGACCGACGCGCCTCGGGTGCTGCTGGCGTTCCTGTTCGGGACCAACACGGTGATGTGCATCTTCTTGCCAATGGTGACGTCCCGCGGCGTGAAGGACGTGCCGACCGCCCTGAAGGCGATCCGGGTGTCGTCCAGCTTCTTCGTGCTCTCCTGCCTGATCACCCTGGCCACCCACGACACCGTCGGCTGGATCACGATCTTCTTGGTCTGGCTGGGTCACGTCACGGTGACCGGGGCCGAGCTCTACCTGTCGGCCGCCAGCTGGTCGTTCGAGGCCGAGCTGATGGATCCGCGTCAGCGCGGCGCCTACCAGGGGGCCGCCGAGCTGAGCGGCACCCTCGGCAGGGTGTGGGCGCCGGCGGTGTACACGTTCCTGGCGATGAAATGGGGCGCCAGCGGGTGGCTCTTGATCGCCGGCATCATCGTGGTGGCGACGGTCGCCGTGCACCCGTCCACCCGGCTGGCACGCCGGTTCCTCGAGCAGCACGTCCCTGCCGACGTGCTGGCCGATGCCCGCGCCTCCGGTCCCGAGCCGGAGGAGCTTGCCGCGACCGGACCCTCCACGGTCATCAACGGCGGCGGGCCGGCGGAAAACCCTTCGGCACTGACACCGACCTCAGGCATCATGGAGTCATGAAGGTCCACCCCGGCACCACCGCCGCAGCCGCGCGAGCTACCTGCTCGCCGGTTGCCGCTGCCTGACCTTCCTGATCCTCCGACGGCGACCGGAAACGGTCGCCGTCTCGCATGCTCGATGCCCGTCCCCGCGGGCTCACGCGGCTGTCGTCTCCGGTTGCTCAGACCGAAAGGGACTCACCGTGAACACCGAACAGACCCGCGACACCTTCCTGGACTTCTTCCGCGACCGAGATCACCGGCGCATCACCGGCAGCACCCTGCTGCCCCCGGACGGCGACCGCAGCGTTCTCTTCACCACCTCGGGGATGCACCAGCTGACGCCGTACCTCCTGGGCACGCCGCACCCCCAGGGCCGGCGGCTGATGAACCTGCAACGCTGCCTGCGCACCACCGACCTCGAGGAGGTCGGCGACCAGACCCACCTGACCGTGTTCGGCATGCTCGGCTCGTGGTCGCTGGGCGACTACGACGGCCCGACCAGCCTGCGCTGGGGCTACCAGCTGCTCACCGACGGCCTCGGACTGGACCGCTCCCGGCTGCACGTCACCGTCTTCGGCGGCGACGAGCAGATCGGGCCGGACCAGGACAGCCTGGGGGTGTGGAGCGGGCTCGGGGTCCCGGTCGAGCTCACCTCGACCGACAACTGGTGGTCCAACGGCCCGACCGGGCCGTGCGGGCCGGACAGCGAGATCTTCGTCTGGACCGGTCAGGACCCGCCGACCGGGACGCCGAGCACCAACGAGCGGTGGGTGGAGGTGTGGAACCACGTGATGATGCGCTACCACCGGCACGCGGACGGCACCCTTCAGCCGCTGCGCCAGCGCAACGTGGACACCGGGATGGGGCTGGAGCGGTTCGTGAGCGTGCTGCAGGGCAAGCGCAGCGTCTACGACACCGACCTGTTCGAGCCCTGGACCCGCACCGTGGGAACGCTGTGGCCGACAGACGTCGTCTCCCAGCGGCTGGTCATGGACCACCTGCGCTCGTCGGTGGTCGTCCTCGGCGACGGGGTGCGCCCGTCCAACACCGGCCGCGGCTACGTGCTGCGCCGCCTGCTTCGCCGGTGCCTGACCACGCTGTGGCGTGAGGACCCCAGCCGCCGGCTCGACGACCTGCCGACCGAGCCGATCGAGCACACCCTGGAGACGTTCGGCATCGACGGTGAGGTGCACCGGCTGCGCACCCTCTTGCTCGACGAGCAGGAACGCTTCGGTTCCCTGCTGCGCCGCGGTCGCAGGGTGCTGACCCGACGCAGCCTGCCGGTCACCGAGGACGACTACCGGTTCCTGCACGACACCCACGGGCTGCCCCGGGACCTGGTCGACCTGCTGCTCGGCGATCGGTGAGGCCCCGGCGGCTGCCCGGGGTGGGAGGCGGTCTCCTAGGCTGACCGCATGCCTGCCGACCTGCCTCGCCGTGCCCGTGTCGTCGTGATCGGTGGTGGGGTGATCGGCTCCTCGGTGGCCTACCATCTCGCGCACGCCGGCTGGACCGACGTACTGCTGCTGGAGCGCGACCGGCTCACCTCGGGAACCACCTGGCACGCGGCCGGGCTGATGACCTGCTTCGGGTCGACCTCGGAGACCAGCACCGCGATCCGGCTGTACTCTCGGGACCTCTACGCCCGCCTGGAGGCCGAGACCGGGCAGGCCACCGGGTTCCGGCCGGTGGGCCTGATCGAGGCGGCCGCCGACCCTGACCGGCTCGAGGAGTACCGCCGGGTGGCCTCCTTCCAGCGGCACCACGGGCTGGAGGTCCACGAGATCTCCAACCAGGAGATGGCCGAGCGGTTCCCCTGGGCCCGCACCGATGACCTGCTCGCCGGCTTCTACGTCCCCGGGGACGGGCGGGTGAACCCGGTCGACCTCACCGCGTCGCTGGCCCAGGGCGCCCGTCGCCTCGGCGTACGCATCGTCGAGGGGGCAGCGGTCACCGAGGTGCTCACCCGGCCGGCCGGGCAGGTCGCCGGGGTCACCGGCGTACGGGTGACCACCGGTTCTGCCGGTGAGGACGCCGGCGAGGTGGTCGAGTGCGAGTACGTCGTGAACTGCGCCGGCATGTGGGCCCGTGAGCTGGCCGCCGGCAACGGCCTGGTGGTCCCGAACCAGGCGGCCGAGCACTACTACCTGATCACCGACACGATCGAGGGCCTCGACCCGAACGCGCCGGTCTTCGAGGACCCGTCGTCGTACGGCTACTACCGCGAAGAAGGCGGCGGGATGATGGTCGGCCTCTTCGAACCGAAGGCCGCCGCCTGGCGGGTGGACGGCATCCCGAAGAACTTCTCCTTCGGCAAGATCCCACCCGACTGGGACCGGATGGCGCCGTTCCTGGAGAAGGCGATGGCCCGCGTCCCGGTCACCCTCGAGGTAGGGGTGCGCACGTTCTTCTGCGGCCCCGAGTCGTTCACGCCCGACCTGTCGCCGGCGGTCGGCGAGGCACCCGGGATGCGCAACTACTTCGTCGCCGCCGGCATGAACTCGGTCGGGGTGCTCTCCGCCGGGGGCCTGGGCCGGGTGCTCGCCCACTGGATCGTCGACGGCGAGCCGGACGTCGACGTGACCGGCTTCAACGTCGACCGTTTCCGCGCCCACCAGCTCGAACCGGCCTACCGCGCGGCGCGCACCGCCGAGATCCTCGGCACCGTGTACGCCGCGCACACCCCCGGCAAGCAGCTGCGCACCGCGCGCGACGCGATGCTCTCGCCGGTGCACGACCAGCTGGTCGCGCAGGGCGGCTACATGCGCGAGGTGTCCGGCTGGGAGGGCGCGGACTGGTTCGCGGGGGCCGGGGTCACGCCCGCGGCGGAGCCAACCTGGGGCCGGGCGCCGTGGTTCGCGCACTGGCAGGCCGAGCACGAGACGGTCCGGGAACGGGTCGGGCTGATGGACATGTCGTTCATGGCCAAGTTCGAGGTGACCGGTGCCGGGGCCGGTGAGCTCCTCGATCGGCTCTCGGCCGGTCCCGTCAACGGAGACGCGGGCGTCATCACCTACACGCAGTGGCTCAACGAAAACGGCCGGATCGAGGCCGATCTGACCGTCAGCAAGCTCGCCGAGGACGAGTTCTTCGTCGTCGCCTCCGACACCGCGCACGGGCACGTGCTGGACCGGATGCGCCGCCACGCCCCGGCGACCGTGAGCATCACCGACGTCACCGCCGACCTCGGGCAGCTCAACGTGCAGGGCCCGCACTCACGCGACCTGCTCGCCGAGCTCACCGACGCCGACCTGTCCACCGCCACATTCGGGTTCCGGTCGGTGGGCCGGGTCAAGCTCGCCGGGGTCGAGGTGCTGCTCACCCGGATCACCTACCTGGGCGAGCTGGGCTACGAGCTCTACATCCCGGCCGCGTCCACCTCGGCGGTGTACGACGCGATCAGCGCGGCCGGCCCGACGTACGGCCTCGCCCCGGTGGGGCTGAAGGCGCTGGCCTCGCTGCGGATGGAGAAGGCCTACCGCGACTACGGCCACGACATCGACAACACCGACTGCCCGCTGGAGGCCGGGCTCGGGTTCGCCCTCGCGCTGGACAAGCCCGGCGGGTTCATCGGCCGGGACGCGGTGGCCGCGCGCAAGGCCGCGAACGCGGATGCCGGCGGAATGAGCCGGCGGATCGTCCAGGTGCGGCTGCTCGACCCCGAGCCGTTGATGTACCACGCCGAGATGGTGCTGCGGGACGGGGTCGAGGTCGGCTACGTCCGCGCCGCGTCGTACGGCTGGACCCTGGGTGCCGCCGTCGGGCTGGCGCAGGTGTCCGGGGGCGGCGAGCCGGTCACCGCGGACTGGCTGTCGTCGGGGCGCTGGGAGGTCGACATCGCCGGCCGCCGGTACGACGCGGAGGTGTCGCTGCGTCCGATGTACGACCCCACCTCCGCCCGGGTCCGCGTCTGACCCGGCACGCGTCGTGCTGGGGCGCTCAGCGCCCGGCGGGTGTGCAGATGCAGGAGCGGTTGCCGTCGGGGTCCTCGATCACCCAGTACGACGGGGCCGCGCGGTCGCTGACGAGCCGGCCCCCGGCGTCCAGGACGGCCTGCAGCCGACGTTCGGCCTCGTCGTGGGGCACCCACACGTCGAAGTGCCAGCGCTGCTCGAACGTCTGCTCCGGCAGCGCCAGCTCCTCGTCGGTCTCGGTCGGGTCCTGCCACCACACCGTGGGCACCTGGCCACTCGGGTCGACGGGCTCGCCCTGCTCGATGGTGCCGCCGAGCAGGGCGGCGTAGAACGGGGCGAGCGCCGACCCGCGCGGGGTGTCGAGCCCGAGCTCGAGCTGGGTCAGGCCCGCGACGTCAGGCTCGGCCCCCAGCTCGGCCGCGTGGCCGCTGATCCGTCGGGCCAGGTCGAGGTCACGGCTGGTGATGCCGTGCACGTCGTGACTGGAGAGCGTGACGATCACGTCGGTGTAGCTGAGCAGGATGTCGGGGTGGTGGTTGGCGGCCTCCGCCGATTCACCGATCTTGTTCACCAGCGCCAGGCCCTTGGCGAAGTCGCCGGTGTGGAACCGGGCCTTGATCCGTCCCAGGATCTGTCGCCAGTCCGCGAGGTCGGCCTCACGCACCTGCGTCGCGGTGAGCTTCTGCGAGGGGTCGGTCATCGTTATCGCTCCGTCCGGTCGTCAGCACGTTGTCCCGCCACGCTAGACGCGATTCAGGACGAAAAACCACCGGAATGCCGCGGCAACCTAGCGCCCGCGGTTCGTGCGCCGGCCGCCGGCCGGTGACCACCTGCGATCCTGCTTGTCGTGACACACCACGCCATGCCACCGACCACCCGCTGGCTGCCTCCGGTCGTCGCCGATCTCGCCTGCGTGCTCGTCTTCGCGCTCGCCGGCAAGACCTCGCACGAGGCGAGCGACTCCGACTGGGTGGTTCTGGCGATCGTCTGGCCCTTCGCGCTGGCCGTCGTGCTCGTGCACGCCGGCTTGGTGCTGCGTGAACGGCCGACGCGTCGGCTCTGGCCCGAGGGCGCGGTGGTCCTGGCGGTCACCTACCTGGTCGGCATGCTCCTCCGGGTCGCCTCCGGTCGCGGCATCGCGGTTGCCTTCCTCATCGTCGCGGTGCTGTTCCTGGCCCTCACCATGCTGGGTTGGCGCGGCCTCGTGCAGCTCGCGCTGCGCCGCCGGACCTCGTAGCGCCGCATCCTCCGTCCCGGGCGATCCCGGCGCGATGCCGCCCACACCCCGGGGCGGGGGCGCTACCGTGCAGGCATGCCGGAGCACAGCGAACCTGGCCGGGAAGGCCCCGGGTCGGCCGAGTCCGAGCCGGAGCAGCCGCCCCAGCTGGTGCTCATGCAGCGCATGGTCGACCTGTCGATCGAGCGGACCAGGCTTGCCGAGCAACGGACCGAGATGTCGGCCGAGCGGTCGTACCTGAATGCCGAGCGCACCCTGTCCGTGTGGATCCGGACTGCGCTGGCGGTGATGGTGGTCGGGATCGCGGTCGACCGCTTCGGGCTCTTCCTGCTCCAGAGCCACGGGCTGCCGGGCCGGAACGGGACGGCTTCGGACTGGGCCGGCGCCGGACTCGTCGCACTGGGGGTGCTCATCGCAGTCATCCCCAGCGTCCGGTTCGCCCGCTACGCCAGCGTCTACCGTCGTACCCACACCATCCCGCACCACCACGGCCCGTTCATGGCTCCAGCGTTCGCGGTGCTGGTGGCGCTCTTCGGAGTCGTCCTGCTCGTCCTGCTGCTCCTGACCCTCTGATCGCACCTCCCGGGAAGCAGGCGCTCCGATCGTTGGCCGGCGCAAGGCTCGCCCACGAGCCTTCGACGGGCAACCCCTCTACGTGGGCAAGGCCGAGAGGAGTTTGAACGGCCGCGACGTTGGCACGCACTTTGCATGAGGCCGGACCGGTTCCTCTGGCAGACGTCGCGAGGACTTGGCGACCCGAGGTCAAGCCTGATGACGGTCAGTCCGACCTCGCCACGTGACAGCCCGCCAGCTGATCCTCCGTGGGGCACACTCAGCAGTCGAATACCGACCAGCAGATGTCGTTGCGCAGTCGTTGGTCGTCGAGCACGAGCTCGCGGATCGCCTCCGGCAGCTGGTCGCGCTGCCATTCGCACTCGAGCCGGCCGGCGGCCTCAGCCTCGCCGTCCGGCGCGGCAGCACGTGCGGCCTTGATCGCATAGGCGGCCGCACCGAGCTCGTGGGCGGCGACGTGGGCAACGGCGCCGGCCTGGCCGGCGGCATACGCGGCATGCCGCGCGGGCCCACGCAGGTCTCGGGCCGCGCCCATGGCATGGCCACCCGCAGCTCGAGCCTGGGTCATCGGAACCTCGCCTCGCACCCAGGCGCGGATCTGGTCGATCGCCTGGCGCGGTCGTGGGTCCTCATGCTGAACCGACTCGAACAGGCCGAGGACGTGTTCGGCGCACGCCGCTGCCCACAGCGCAAGAAGGTGATGATCCGAGTCCGTGAGGCTCCCGCCGCGGCGGATCGTGATGAAGCGCGGGTCCCGGGCCTTCGGAAGGATCATGGCCTCACTCCTCCAGAAGCCCCTTCGCCGTACCGATTCCTGGCTCCAGTGTCGGTCATCCGGTTCGACGGCTGCAGCGATTTCCCGTTGCGCCCCATCGGCGGATCGGTGAAGGTACCCCCCATGAGCTGCTTCGTCTCGCACACGTCGGTCGACTGCCGCAACGCCTACGACCTGTCGGAATGGTGGAAGCCAGTCCTCGGGTACGTCGACCTCGAGGACGACCCCAACGAGCCTGGCCACGAAGAGTGCATGATCCTCGATCCCGACAGCGGCCATCGGCTGCTGTTCATCGAGGTACCGGAAGCGAAAGAGGTCAAGAACCGGCTGCACCTCGACCTGCGGCCGCGCGAGCGCAGCCGTGAGGAGGAGGTCGCGGGATTGCTTGAGCACGGCGCCACCGAGGTGGCCGACCACCGGGGCATCTACGGGCCGGGGACCGGCTGGGTGGTCCTGGCCGACCCCGAGGGCAACGAGTTCTGCGTGCTCCGCTCCGAGACCGAGCTCGGCTGATTCATGAGGTTGTAACGTACGGGTCATGGCCACCCCCGGAGAGCTCACGTCCGACCAGCTACAGCAGTTCGCCAAGGAGTTCTCGGCGGACCCGAAACACCGGATCCTGCAGAACGCGCTGACCCGCAACGAGGTCGACGAGGTCGCCTTGGACCGCGCCGTGGCGGTGTCGGCGGAGCGGTCGATGTCCCACCAGCTCGACGACTGGGCGGCGACCAACCAGAAGCAGAGCGGCCGGTGCTGGCTGTTCGCGGGTCTCAACCTGCTGCGCGTCGGCGCCGCGCGGAGCATGGACCTCACCGACTTCGAGTTCAGCCAGAACCACCTCCTCTTCTGGGACAAGCTGGAGAAGGCCAACTTCTGGCTGGAGGCGATCATCGCGACGTCCGACTGCGACGTCGACGACCGGACGGTCGCACATCTGCTGAGCGACCCGATCGGCGACGGCGGTCAGTGGAACATGTTCGTGGCGCTGGTCCGCAAGCACGGACTGGTCCCCAAGAGCGCGATGCCCGAGACGGTGGCATCGTCCTCGACCCGGCAGCTCAACCGCGATCTGAAGGCGGTCCTTCGGCAGGCGGCGCGCGACCTACGCGACCGCGCGACCGCCGGTGCATCTGTGGACGAGCTGCGCGAGCGGAAGGACGAGACGCTGCGCGCCGTACACCGGATGCTCTCGATGCACCTGGGCACTCCGCCGGAGACCGTCTCGTGGCAGTGGAAGGACAAGGACAAGCAGTTCCACCGCGACGAGGTGGTCACCCCCCAGGACTTCGCGCGCCGCTACGTCGACCTCGACCTGGACTCCTACGTCTGCCTGGTCGACGACCCCCGGCCCAGCAGCCCGCGCAACCGGGTGTTCACCGTTGAGTACCTCGGCAACATCGTGAGCGGGAAGCCGGTGACCTACCTCAACGTCGAGATGCCGCTGATCAAGCGGCTGGCGCGCGAGTCGATCGTGAGCGGTACGCCGGTGTGGTTCGGCTGCGACGTCGCGCAGATGATGGAGAAGGACGAGGGGGTCTGGGATGCCAACCTCTTCGACTACGACGCCGTTTACGACACCCGCACCGACTTCGCGAAGGCAGACCGGCTGCTCTACGGCGCTACCGCCATGACCCACGCCATGCTGCTGACCGGAGTCGACGTCGTTGGCGAAGGGAACGACGCGCACGCGCGGCGCTGGCGCGTGGAGAACAGCTGGGGCACCGAGAAGGCCGACAAGGGCTTCTGGACGATGAACGACAGCTGGTTCGCCGAGCACGTCTTCGAGATCGCCGTGCCCAAGTCTGCGTTGCCGGCCGAGCTCCTGCCGGTGCTCGACACCGAGCCGATCGTGCTGCCCGCGTGGGATCCGATGGGCGCCCTGGCCGGACGGGCGGCGGTCAGCCGGCAGCCTGCAACGCGGTCGTGAGGGCCAGCCCGACCGTCGCGACCGCGAACAGGCCGTGAACCAGCACGGCTGGGGGCGGGAAGTGGTCCTCGGCCGCGTGGCGTGGCCCGGCCACGTGGCGGCCGCGCGGCTGGCCGTGCCCCGCCCTGAGCCAGAGGCCGAACATCGTCGCACCGAGAGTGGCGACCAGCACGAGCACCGCCACCGCGGACCAGGCAAGGGCCGATTTTCCCAGGACCAGGTAGCTGATCCACACGACCAGCCCGGTTGCGGCCAGGCCGCCGTGCCCGAAGATGAGCTGGGGCGCGAACCGCGATGGCTGGTCACCGAAGCGTGGACGCAGACCTCCGTTCGCGATCCAGGTGGCGAGGAGGTAGCCCCCCATGAGCGCGGCGAGAACCCAGGTGACCAGGGCGGCGAACCTCATGGAGCCATTCTGCGGTGCGTTGCACCAGTCGGGGTACGACGCCTCGCCCTAGGTGCCTCCCGGGGTCAGGGAGCGGCATAGCGGTGCCGGGGGAATGGGGGCTTACAGCCGCGCGGGAACCGCAGGAAGTAGTCCTGATCCTCGGGTCCCATCTCCCAGAACACCGTAGCCTCGGAGAGCTTGGTTACGGTCTTCCCCGGCCAGTGGCCCGATGCGTCGACGTCGCGGATCATCTCCTCCCCCACTCTGCGCTGGTCCGCGCTGGTGCAGAAGATCTCGGAGCGGTACAGAGAGCCGACGACGCCTTCGCCGAGGTCGGGTCGGTGCGCCTGGAAGAACACCTCGAGTAACCCCCTGAATGAGAGCCGCTCGGGATCGAAGATGACTTCGACTACCTCGGCGTGGCCGCCGTTGTTCTCCTCGGTCGGGTTCTCGTTATCGCCACCCGTGAAGCCGGTTCGAGTGGAGATGACCCCTTCAGGCTGGCGCAGCAGCTGCTGCATGATCCAGGCGCATCCTCCGGCGAGGATCGCAGTCTCGGTGTTGTGGCCCATGACGGACTCCGTCCATCCGGATAGCGCCCGACGCTACTACCGCTTGGCCAGTTGATAAAGGCTTCGGCCTGCTTGGGCTCGGTGATGAGTCCGACGGCGCCGGTGGGAACAAGTTCGCCGACGCACCCATGGCGAAGCTCGTGCTAGCCACGCCGGATCGTTACCCACGACTCCCACGTCGAGTGGAGGATGAGTCCGGTGATGATG
>DASTWW010000027.1:0-3051 GCA_035765755.1 Nocardioidaceae bacterium | reverse complement strand
CTCGAGGTGAGCCGGGCCGAGCTGGACCGGCTGACCCACCGCGCCGTGCACCAGGGGCTGGCGGCCAAGGTGCCGCCGTACGAGTACGCACACCCCTCCGACCTGCTCGACACTGCGTCCGGCAGTGGCGCTCCGCCGCTGATCGTCGCGCTCGACTCGGTGACCGACCCGCGCAACCTCGGTGCCGTGGTCCGCTCGGCGGCCGGCTTCGGCGCGCACGGCGTGCTGATCCCAGAGCGGCGGTCCGCAGGGATGACCGCCTCGGCGTGGAAGACGTCTGCTGGTGCCGCGGCCAGGATGCCGGTGGCCCGGGCCACCAACCTGGTCCGGCAGCTGAAGGGCTACCAGCAGGCCGGCTGCATGGTGGTCGGCCTGGACGCCGAAGGCGACGTGTCGCTTCCGGCGCTGGACCTGGCCGACGGGCCGCTGGTCATCGTGGTGGGCTCGGAGGGCAAGGGGTTGTCGCGGCTCGTCGCCGAGACGTGCGACGCGCTGGTGTCCATCCCGATGGCCGGCTCGCTGGAGTCCCTCAACGCCGGCGTTGCCGCATCGGTTGCGCTGTACGCCGTCGCCACCCGCCGCTCCGCCTCCTGACCCTCGGTGTTGAGCCGGCGCTTGCGCGGTGTTGAGCCGGCGCTTGCGGCGACGCACTGGCCAGACATCGTGCACAGAACGAGCGGGCCGATGATTGTCCACAACGCCACCAATGGTCCGGTCGAGGGCTGGGGAATGGCGCCACGGTGCTCCCATGACCGATCCATCAGTCCTCCCGGCAGTTCCGTTCACGTCCGAGCAGGCACGCGAGCTGGGCATCGCAAGACACGAGTTGCAGTCCTTGGTGGTTCGCCATGAGGTTCGACACCTGTTGCGCAACGCGTACGTGCGCAACGACGTGCCGGACTCCATGCTGCTGCGCGCAAGAGCTGCGGCTCTGGTGCATCCCCTCGGGGTCGTCAGCGACCGGCTTGCCGCGTGGGTGCACGGTGTGGACTGCTACGAGTTCGCGGAGCTCGAGATCCTCCCGCCTGTCGAGGTGGTCGTCTTCCGCGGCGGCAACAGAACGCGTCGTGCCGGATGCAAGGGCGGAGAGCGCGACTTGCTGCCAAGCGACGTAATGCTTGTTGGAGGCGTTCAGGTGCTCACACCGATCCGTACCGTTCTCGACCTCTGTTGCAAGCTGAGTCGGCGGGACGCCCTGGCGGTTCTCGATGCGTTCATGCGGCTACACGGGATCACGACGGAGCAGCTGCTGGCAGAGGTGCCGAGATACCGTCGGCGTCGCGGCGTGGTCCAGCTTCGAGCGCTCATCCCGCTCGGGGATCCGCGCGCGGAGTCGCAGGGCGAGTCGTGGACACGGCTGGACATCAGGGACGCTGGCTTGCCTGCCCCCGAACCACAGTTCTGGGTCAAGCACCACGGACGGAAATTGTTCCGCCTGGATCTCGCGTACCCGAAGAGCAAAGTGTGCATCGAGTACGACGGGGAGGAGTTCCACGGCGAGGAAGCGAAGGAGCATGACCGGAAGCGGCGCAAGTGGCTGCGAGATCACGGATGGACGGTGATCGTCGTGACCAAGGACAGCTTCAAGGGGGAGGCGCTCGACGCTTGGCTGCAGGAGCTGCGCGAAGCGTTGCGAGTCGGCGCCTGAACAAGTCGCACTCGGACGAGGCGCGAGTGCCGGTTCGATGTTGCGGGAGCGCCGGTTCGACGTTGCGGGAGCGCCGGTTCGACGCTGCGGGAGCGCCGGTTCAACGGGTCGCCGGGTCGGTAGAGGCGATCGCCTCTTCCGGATGCCGGGCGAGCACCTCGTCGACGTACGCCTTCGTCGCGTCGAAGATGTCGACCTCCCGTCCTGCCCGCTCGGAGAGGAACCACCGGTGCTCGAGCATCTCGTGGAAGACCTCGGCGGGTTCCAGCCGGCCGCGTAGGTGCTCCGGGACGAGCCCGGTGACCGGCTCGTAGACCTCGGTCAGCCAGCGCTGCGCGACCACGGCGCGGTCTTCGGCGTCGACGCCGTGGCTGGTCGCGAACGAGGCGAGGTCGTTGAGCAGCCGCCGGGCCTGGTTGTCCTCGACATCGAGCCCGGTCAGCGACTGCAGCTCGCGCGAGTGGTGCCCGGCCTCGACCACCTTCGGCTGCAGCCGCACCGTGGCGCCCTGCCAGTCGCTGACGATGTCGAGCTCGTCGACGTCGAAGCCGAGGTAGTTGAGCCGCTCGACGCGCTGCTCGATCCGCCACATCTGGTCGGCGCCGAACTCCTCGGCCGCGGTGAGCTCATCCCACAGCGCGTCATATCGGATGCGCGCGAGGTGCACCGTCGCCAGTGGGTCCACCTCCTCGTCGAGCAGCCGTCCGGCCTGCAGGTCGAGCAGCTCGCCGTACAGGTTGGTCTCGGCGAGCTCGAGGTCCTGCTCGCGTTGGCCCTCGCTCAGCTGCGCGTGCAGCTCGCCGGTCTCGGCGTCGACGAGGTACGCCGCGAACTCGCCCGCGCTGCGCCTGAACAGTACGTTCGACAGCGAGACGTCTCCCCAGAAGAATCCGTTCAGGTGAAGGCGCACCAGCAGCACCGCCAGCGCATCGATAACCTTCGGCACGCTCTCGGCGCGTAGCCCATGGGAGAACACCGACCGGTAGGGCAACGAGAACCTGAGGTGCCGGGTGATCAGGGCTGGCTCGAGCTCCTCGCCTTCCTCCGTCGTACGCCCCTCGACCACGCCCACCGGTTCCACGACCGGAAGCCCGAGCCGCTGAAGGTCGCGGAGGGTGCGGTGCTCGCGGAACGCCATCCGCGGACGGGTCTCCTTGACCGCAAAGACGTCCTGTCCCGCTCGGACCAGGCGAACGACGTGCCGCGAGATGCCTTGGGGCAGCGCGACGAGCCGCTCGGGTTCCCAGTCCTCGAGTGGGAGGTGCCAGGGGAGCGTGAGCAGATCGGGGTAGTGACTGGTGGCGACGATGCGCAACGCCATGGGCAAACCCTAGTTCGCCGGCGCGCGTGACCACTCAACACAGCGCGCGTGACCACTCGGCAGAGGGCGTCAGCGGTGGGGC
>DASTWW010000026.1:0-12561 GCA_035765755.1 Nocardioidaceae bacterium | reverse complement strand
GCCGGGCATCCGGGCGGCGGCCGAGCGCGGCGCGATCACCCCGCTGCTGGACGCCGGGCTGACCAAGGCGCAGGTGCGGCTGGCCTCGCGGCAGTGGGGGCTGCCGACCTGGGACAAGCCGGCCGCGGCCTGCCTGTCCTCCCGGATCGCCTACGGCATCTCGGTCAGCCCGTCCCGGCTGGCCCGCGTCGAGCGTGCCGAGGTGGCGGTGCGCGCGGTGCTCACCGAGGCCGGGGTCCCGGTCCGCAACCTGCGGGTGCGCGACCTGGGCGACCGGGCCCGCATCGAGGTGGACCGCGAGCAGGTGCCGGCGGCGGAGGCCGCCGGGGCGGTGGCCGCCGCCGAGCAGGCCGGCTTCCCGGCCGCCGAGGTGGACCCGAAGGGCTTCCGGTCCGGGTCGATGAACGAGGCGCTGGCCCGGCAACAGGCCTGACCGCTGCTCCCGCTGGACAATGGGCTCGTCTGCGCCACGGGTGCGCCATATCCTTGCCTCCGGTGGTTTTCCGCCCTCGAAGACGGCTCGCTGAAGAAGAGGTCGATCGGTGCCTACAGGCAAGGTCAAGTGGTACGACGCGGAGAAGGGGTTCGGCTTCCTGTCGCAGGACGACGGGGGCGACGTCTACGTGCGCGCGTCTGCGTTGCCCGCCGGGGTCACGTCCTTGAAGTCGGGCACCCGGGTGGAGTTCGGCATCGCCCAGGGCCGCAAGGGCGACCAGGCGCTGCAGGTGCGGGTCCTCGAGCCGGTCGCGTCGGTGTCGAAAGGGATGCGCAAGAAGCCGGCGGAGATGGTCAACATCATCGAGGACCTCTACCGGCTGCTGGAGCGGATCGAGAAGACCTACCGCAACGGCCGGCACCCGGATCCGAAGACGGCCAAGCCGACCGCGCAGCTGCTCAGAGCACTCGCGGACGAGCTCGAGCTGTAGCCGCCACCCACAGCGCGCCAGCCACCAGCACGGCTGCGGCCACCCCGAGCCCGAGGTGCGGGATCAGCGGCAGGCCGATGCCGACGAACCCGCCGATCACCCAGGACAGCTGCAGCAGCGTCTCCGAGCGCGCGAACGCGCTGGTGCGGGTCCGCTCCGGCACGTCGGACTGGATGGTGGCGTCCAGCGCGACCTTGCCCAGCGACTGGGTCAGCCCGGCGGTCAGCGCGAGCAGCACCACCGTGAGCAGGCTGTAGAACACCGCGGCCAGCACGCACACGGCCGCGTCGAGCAGCAGCACCAGGACCACCGTGAACCGCGGTCTGACCGAGCGCAGCAGCGAGCCCAGGGCGATGCCGACGAGGTTGCCGAGGCCGGCGGCGCCGACAACCACCCCGAGCAGCAGCGCGGGGCGGGTCTCCCAGCCGGGGAACGGCAGGTCGCGCAGCAGGAAGGCCATGTACATCGTCAGAAACCCCGACATCCAGCGCAGGGTCGCGTTGCTCCGGAGCGCGAGTACGACGGAGCGGGGGACCCGGCCCCGGACCAGCCGGCCGGCCACCGTGCGGAACGACCCGGTGCGCCGCCGCGGCGCGGCCGGTTGCCCGTCCGGACCCGCGTCCGTTTCCGGGCCGGGCCCGATCGCGAGCTGTTCCTCGCCCTGCGAGCTGTCCACCCGGGCCGGCAGCAGCACCGCGAGGATCGTGCCGCCCACGAACACCAGGAACGCGTAGCGCAGCGACCAGGCCGCCCCGAAGTGCGCGGCGAGAACGGCCAGTGGCGCCGAGATCGCGCCACCGACCGTGCCGGCGAGCGAGATCCGTGAGTTCGCGCGGACCAGGGTCAGCCGCTCCGGCAGGAGCCGAGGCAGGGCGGCCGCGCGCGTCACGCCGTACGCCTTGGACGCGACCAGCACGCCCAGCGCGGCCGGGAACAGCGCCAGCGAGCCGGAGGCCACCGCCCCGGCGAGCACCCAGCACAGGAACGCGCGCAGCGCCATCGTGGCGCCGATCGCCCAGCGCCGGCCCTGCCGGAAGTGGTCCAGGAACGGGCCGATCAGCGGCGCCATCACCGCGAACGGCAGCATCGTCAGGCCCAGGAACAGCGCCACCTGGCCACGGGCCTGGTCGGTGGGCACCTGGAAGAAGAGGGTGCCGGCCAGCGAGATGGCGACCGCTGCGTCGCCGGCGGCGTTGAAGGCGTTCAGCTCGATGAGCCGGTACAGGCCGCTGTCGCCGGCGCCCTCCGCGTGGCTGGCGCGCCGGACCTGGCGGAAGGTGAACCCGGCTGCCCGGCCGGTGGCCACCCCCATCTTGCGGGCACCGCGGGCCGACGCCTGGGCTGCCTGCCGCGCCGCCGACCCGATCTGCATGGGTCCATCTTGCCCGGCCCGCGGATCCCGATGAGACAGATCGGGGTCCGGTGGGGGAGAATCGCCCGCGTGATGACCGCAGCCCGTGCCCCCAAGCCGGACGCCGTCGCCGTCGCGGCAGCCGACCAGGCCCGCGAGGCGCTCGCGCAGCTCGTCGACCCGGCGGACGTCGGCGAGCACCTCGGCCTCCAGGTCGAGGAGGAGCGGGTGGTCACCCACTTCTTCGCCTGCACCCGCGCCGGCTACCGCGGCTGGCGCTGGTCGGTGACCGTCGCCCGGGCCGCGCGCGCCAAGGCGGTGACCGTCGACGAGGTGGTGCTGCTGCCCGGCGCCGACTCGGTGACCGCGCCGCCGTGGGTGCCGTGGAAGGAGCGGATCCAGCCCGGCGACCTCGGCCCCGGCGACCTGCTGCCCACCGACGAGGACGATCCCCGGCTGGTGCCGGGCTGGACCGCCGGCGACGAGATCATCGACGAGGACTCGGTCCGGCCGGTCATTGACGACCTGGCGCTCGGCCGGCGGCGGGTGCTGTCGCTGGAAGGCCGGGACCTGGCCGCGCAGCGGTGGTACGACGGGAGCCACGGCCCGCACGCGCCCATCGTGGAGTCCGCCCCGGGGACCTGCGCGAGCTGCGGCTTCCTGGTCCAGCTAGGCGGGCCGATGTCCCGGCTGTTCGGGGTCTGCGCGAACGGCTACGCCTCCGACGACGGGCGGGTGGTGTCCTTCGACCATGGCTGCGGCGGGCACTCGGAGGCGAAGCTGAGCAGGAAGAACCTGCCTCAGCCGCTGCCGGAGCCGGTGCTGGACACGCTGTCCTGGGACGACCTCGAGGAGTTCTGACGGTCTATCCGGTGTGCTTCTTGCGGCGCCGGCGGCAGTAGTCCCAGCCGATGATCCCGAGCCCGAAGCCGGCCAGGCAGGTCCACAGCCACCACAGGCGGTGGCTGGCGTGCAGCTGTCCGTAGAACGGCAGCAGCAGCAGGAAGGCGAGCAGCCACAACGCCGTACCCACGGCGACCGTACGCACGCCGTCGACGTCCAGCGGCTCCACCTGGGCGACCAGGTAGGTACGCCGGCCGATCTCGTGAGTCTCCGGCTGACCCGGCTCGCGCTCCTCCACCCCCCGAATCTATACCGACATCGTGTCGCTACCGCGACCTATGCGTCGCGGTAGCCGTACCAATATCGTGTCGCTACCGCGACCTATGCGTCGCGGTAGCCATACCAATATCGTGTCGATATCGCGACCTATGCGTCGCGGTAGCCGTACCAATATCGTGTCGATATCGCGACCTATGCGTCGCGGTAGCCGTACCAATATCGTGTCTAGGACAGGGTGCGGCGGTGAGCCTTCCAGCGGTCGATCATCGCGAAGGTCTCCTGGCGGTTGAACCGGAAGAACTCCTTGGTCTCGAGCAGCCGTCGACCGCCGCGGTGGTCGGTGCCGACCATCTTCGCGGCCTCCTCGACCGCGCCCTCCCACGTCTCGAGCAGCTCGGCGCGCGCCAGCGTGATCGCGCTCCACACGTCCTCGTCGTGGATCACGTACAGGTCGGTGCGGCTGCCCGGCTCACGCTCCTTGAACAGCAGCCGGGCGTCGACCAGCCAGCGCACCGCGCCGGAGATCGCCGCGGGGGAGACCCGAAGCGCCTCGGCCAGCTCGGCGGCCGAGTAGTGCTCCGCGTCGTCGGCCAGGGCGTAGCTGAACACCCGGGCGGCCATCCGCGGCATGCCGGCCTCGTAGAGCATCCCGGCCAGTCGCTCCACTGCGCGCAGCAGGTCCTCGTCGTTCTCGCGCGCCATGGTCCTCCCTCCGCCCCCGTGCACTCCCGATTGCCGCAACGTTCACAGATTCATGAAGATTCCCGTGAGATCCTGGGGTCGTCGGCGCAGCAGTGACCCAGGCTACTGACCTGGTGAAGCGCCTGGACGCCGGCGTGCAGTCCTCCTCGAGGGTGACCCCCGGCACGACGCGGTAAACCTCCCTCCAGGCTGCTCGTCGCCGGACGCCCTGGCGTCGTCATCGGCGCGCCCGTCGTACTCCTCACGGAGCGAGGCTGCTCGGCTTCCGGCGGGGCGACGTCGGGTGAGACGGGTCACTCCGAGGACGGCACAAATCGGAATACTTAGCAAGAGTAATGAGTTATGCTAAGCATCATGGCGTCCGTACAGCAGCTGGTCCGTTCCGACGCTGGGCTCGCCGCGGCCCTGCGGGTCTCGGTGGCCCGGCTCAACCGTCGGCTCCGCAGCGAGCGTGACCCGGACAACGAGCTGAGCATCGGCCAGCTGTCCGTGCTCGGCGCGCTGTTCCGCAACGGCCCGTGCTCGATCGGCGACCTGGCCGCGCAGGAGCGCGTGCAGCCGCCGTCGATGACGCGCACCGTCAACTGCCTGGAGGAGGCGGGGTACGTCGAGCGGCGGGCCCACGAGACCGACCGCCGGCAGGTCGTCGTCGCGCTCGCCGACAAGGGTGCGGAGACCCTGGCCGCGGACCGCAAGCGGCGTGACGCCTGGCTCGCGCAGCGGATGCGCGACCTGACTCCCGAAGAACGTTCCGTGCTGCGACACGCAGCCCCGATCATCGAAAGGTTGGCTCACGCTTGAGTCCCACGTTCCGTGCACTAGCGAACCACAACTACCGGCTGTACGCCTCCGGTGGTGTGGTGTCGAACGTCGGAACCTGGATGCAGCGTGTCGCCCAGGACTGGCTGGTCCTCCAGCTGACCCACAACAGCGGCACCGCGCTCGGCATCACCACCGGCCTTCAGTTCCTGCCCGTGCTCCTGCTCTCGCCGTACGCCGGCGTGCTCGCCGACCGCTTCCCGAAGCGGCGGATGCTGCAGATCACCCAGGTGATGATGGCCGTGCCGTCGCTCGTCCTCGGCGTGCTCGCCCTGCTCGGGATGGCGCAGGCCTGGCAGGTCTACGTGATCGCGTTCGTCTTCGGCATCGGCAGTGCCTTCGACGCACCCACCCGGCAGGCGTTCGTCAACGAGATCGTCGGGCCGGACAACCTGACCAACGCGATCGGGCTGAACTCGGCGTCGTTCAACTTCGCCCGGATCCTCGGGCCCGGGGCGGCGGGCTTCCTGGTGGCCGCCTTCGGTGGCGGGGTGCCGGCGACCGGTGCGGTGATCATCGTCAACGGGCTCAGCTACTTCGCGGTGGTCTACGCGCTGCAGCGGATGGACCCGGCGCTGCTCGACACCCCGGAGCGGGCCAAGCGGGAACGCGGCATGATCCGCGCCGGGCTGCACTACGTGCGCGAGCGGCCGGACCTGATGCTGATCTTGACCATCGTGTTCTTCGCCGGCACGTTCGGCTTCAACTTCCAGATGACCTCGGCGCTGATGGCCACCGAGATCTTCCACAAGGGCGCGGGGGAGTACGGACTGCTCGGCACCACGATGGCCGTCGGCTCGCTGACCGGCGCGCTGCTCGCCGCCCGCCGCGGCCGTCCGCGGCACCGGCTGGTGATCGGGGCGGCGGTCGCCTTCGGGCTGGCCGAGATCGTCGCCGCCCTGATGCCGACCTACCTCGCCTTCCTGGTGCTCACCCCGGTGATCGGCGTGTCCGCGATCACCATGGCCAACGCCGCGAACGCGACCGTGCAGCTGAGCGTGTCACCGCTGATGCGCGGCCGGGTGATGGCGCTGTACATGATGATCTTCATGGGCGGCACCCCGCTCGGTGCGCCGGTGATCGGCTGGGTCGGCCAGACCTTCGGGGCGCGCTGGACACTGATCGGCGGCGGAGCGGCCACCATCGCCGGCACGCTGCTCGCCGTGGTGCTGTTCGCCCTCGCCAAGGGGCTGATCGGCCCGCGGCACGCCCAGGCGGTCCGGCCGGACCCCGGGCACGACCCGGAGCCCGGCCCGGGTGATGACCGGGGCGTGCTGATCCGCGCCGCCTGAGCGGCCGCTCAGGCGCGGGAGGAGAACCAGGGCTCGTGCAGGTCGACGAACGTCACGTCGGCCATCGATGCGTCGAGCGTCTCGCGTACCTCGTCGGGCATGTCCAGCTGCTCCCCGCGGCGCGCCGACTCCTCGTCGGTGAACGCGATGGTCTGCACGAACTGCCCGTCCCCGGCGATGGCCAGGGTGGCGCCGATGATCTCCGGCCTGGCCTGGTGCAGCTCGTCGGCGTGGCGTCCCTCGAGCAGGCTCTTGAGCCGTCCCTCGTCGGTCACCCGGCCGCGCATGATCTGCACGAAGCCGGCCGAGTCCGAGCCGCCCTCTAGCAGCGTGGTCACGTCGTCACAGTCCAGGAACTCCAACGGGCCGATGTAGCACTTCTGCACCTCGTTGAACCACTGGGCCTGCTCGGGCTTGTCGGAGTTCTCCATCGCCTTCTCGTGGGACTCGAACCGCACGACCGCGACGGAGGTGCCGTCCTCGGTGAACCCGTACGTCGCCCCGAGCCATCCGGGCGCGCTCGGGCCGAGCTCCGC
The DNA here is from genome assembly GCA_035765755.1 of Nocardioidaceae bacterium. Classification (GTDB taxonomy): domain Bacteria; phylum Actinomycetota; class Actinomycetes; order Propionibacteriales; family Nocardioidaceae; genus DASSKA01. The sequence continues at coordinate 5,813 of DASTWW010000026.1, read as the reverse complement.
CTGCCAGCGGTCCATCAGCCGACGCAGGTCGTTGGGACGGTTGCACTTGCCTTGGATGAACTGGATGAACACGCCAATCTCCAATCGTCGGGCCGGCCGAAGAAGGCCGATGCCTCGACCCCCGGGGCGGCCGCGTTCCTTCGACGCTAGGTGCGCCCTCGGGTCAGGGGCCATAGCGTGATCGGGCTGGCCCGCGGCACGCTCGATAGAATTGCGGTGTGAACCCCCGTTACCGGCGCCTGGTGATTCCAGGCGCCCTCGTCGCGCTGCTCGTGATCGTGGTGGTCGCGGCCGTGCTGCGGGGCTGACCAGTGCCAGAACCCCTGCTGCGCGCGCTGTCGCGGATGCGTTCGGTCATCCTCGACCCGGACACGCTGGTCCGCGCCGTCGGCTCGGGCCGCCGCAAGGGCGCCCGGCCCAGCGTCCGGAGGGTGGAGCTGCGGTACGTCGACCTGAAGTCCGGCCGGCACCTGCAGGTGACCAGGTACGACGACACGCAGGCGCACACCGCCAACCACGCAGCGGGGGAGGACGCCCGTGCCGCTGTCGACGAGCTGCTGGACGAGCCGTTCGGCAACTGGCACGTGGACACCACCGCCCAGACCCATCAGCTGCGGGTCACCAAGCGGCTGGAGGCCACCGTGCACACCGCCGACCGGGCCGCCGAGCCGGAGCAGCCGGCTCGGGCCCACGACCGGCGCAAGCCACGGCTGCTGCCAGAAGACGACCCCGCGCTGGTCGCGCTCGGCATCTCAGACCAGCACGGCACCGTGAAGCCGAGCCGGCAGGGGAAGTACCGCCAGGTCGAGGAGTTCCTGCGCATGCTCGGTCCGGCTGTCGACGACGCGCTGGCCACCGGCAGGCTGCGCACCCCCACGCCCGATCAGCCGCTGCGGGTGGTGGACCTCGGGTGCGGCAACGCCTACCTGACCTTCGCCGCGTACCGGTACCTCACCGCGGTGCGTGACCTTCCGGTGCACGTGATCGGGGTCGACACCAAGGCACAGTCCCGCATGCACAACACCGAGCTGGCCGAGCGGCTGCAAATCCCCGACCGTGCGACGTTCGTCCAAGGCGAGATCGGCCCCGGTGTGCTCGACGGGGTGCTGTCCGATGCCCCGGACGTGGTGCTGGCGCTGCACGCCTGCGACACCGCCACCGATGACGCGCTGGCCTGCGCGGTCGGCTGGGGTGCGGCCCTGGTGCTGGCCGCGCCCTGCTGCCACCACGACGTGGCCGCCCAGCTGCGCAGGACGCCGACCCCCGCGCCGTACTCCCTGCTCACCCGGCACGGCATCCTGCGCGAGCGGTTCGCCGACACGCTCACCGACGCGATGCGCGCCGACGTGCTCCGGCTGGCCGGGTACCGCGTCGACGTGGTCGAGTTCGTGGACAGCAAGCACACGCCCCGCAACACGCTGCTGCGTGCGGTCCGCACCGGGGGCGAGGCACCCGACCGGGTGCGCGCCGACCTGGACTCGCTGACCAGCACGTGGGGAGTCCGGCCGAAGCTGGCGGAGCTGCTCGATGTCGAGACTCGCTAGCGCCCTGCTCGTCGCGGTGGCCGTGCTGCTGCCCGTCCTGGTGGCTGCGCCGGCCGCCGCGGACGGTGGTCTCGAGACGCTCGCTGCGCCCGCTCCTCAACAACCGAAGACGCTGGCTCTTCGACCACCGGAGTCGCGGGTGCTGTGCCGGCTGCACAACCCGCGCATCATCGAGTCCAGCGGCCTGGTGGACCAGGGGCCGCTGCTGTTCACCACCAACGACTCGGGCGACGGACCCTACCTGTACGGCGTGACCAAGGCCGGATGCCGGACCGCGGTGATCACGACGTACGCCTCCGGAAGTCCCAGCGACGTCGAGGCGCTCGCCCCGGGGCCGCACGGCTCGGTGTGGGTCGGGGACATCGGCGACAACCAGGCGCGTCGCGACTCGGTCGCGGTCTACCACGTCCGGGAGAACGGACTGCCGCGCCAGGTGAATGCGCCGCGGTACCCCCTGGTCTACCCCGATGGGCCGCACAACGCCGAGACGCTGCTGGCGTCCCCGGAGACCGACCGGCTCTACGTGGTCACCAGGACGTTCTTCGGAGGCACGGTGTACGCCGCGCCCACCCGGCTGTCCGCGGACCACGTCAACCGGCTGCGGAAGGTCGCCGCGGTGCCCGGTCTGGTCACCGACGGCGCGTTCATGCCCGACGGCCACCACGTGCTGCTGCGCACCTACGGCACCGCGACGCTGTTCAGCTTCCCGGGGTTCCGGCCGCTGGGCACCGTTCGGCTGCCGCACCAACGACAGGGCGAAGGGCTGGCGGTCTCGCCGAGCGGGCAGCTGTACCTGAGCAGTGAGGGCATCAAGGCGCCGGTGCTCGAGGTGGCACTTCCGGACACGCTGGCCCGCAAGGCGGATGCTCCGGCCGCGGACCAGCTCGGCCCGAAGCCGAGCCCGCCGCCGGCCGCGGTGATGCGGCACCGGCCGCCCGCTCAGGACGACCTGGGCTGGCTGATCTGGGTCGCGGTGGGGGTGCTCGCGTTGGCCGTCGCGGTCTGGTCGGTGGTCACATTCGCTCTACCACGTAGTCGACGCACGCGGTGAGCGCATCCACGTCGGCTGGGTCGACGGCGGGGAACATCGCCACCCGCAGCTGGTTGCGGCCGAGCTTGCGGTAGGGCTCGACGTCCACGATCCCGTTGGCACGCAAGGTCTTCGCCACCACCGCTGCGTCCACCTCGTCGGCGAAGTCGATGGTGCCGATCACCAGCGAGCGCTCGTCGGGGTCGGTGACGTACGGCGTGGTGTAGTCGGTCTTCTCCGCCCAGGTGTAGAGCCGGCTGCTGCTGTCCGTCGTACGCCCGACCGCGAACTCCAAACCGCCCTGGCCGTTGAGCCAGTCCAGCTGCTCGGCCATCAGGAACAGGGTGGACAGCGAGGGGGTGTTGTAGGTCTGGTTCTTGGCGGAGTTCTCGATCGCGGTGGACAGGTCGAGGAACGCCGGCACCCACCGGCCGCCGGCCTTGAGCTCGACGGCCCGCTCCAGGGCGGCCGGCGAGAGCACGGCCACCCACAGCCCACCGTCGGAGGCGAAGTTCTTCTGCGGGGCGAAGTAGTAGGCGTCGGTCTCGGCGATGTCGACGGGCAGCCCGCCGGCGCCGGAGGTGGCGTCGACCAGCACCAGCGCGCCGTCGTCTGCGCCGGCGACCCGTCGTACTGGGGCCATCACGCCGGTGGAGGTCTCGTTGTGCGGCCAGGCGTACGCGTCGACGCCCTGCTCCGCGCGCGGCTCCGCCCGGGTGCCGGTGGGCGCCTCGATCACCGTCGGGTCGGCCAGGAACGGGGCGGCCTTGGCGGCCTTGGCGAACTTGGAGGAGAACTCCCCGAAGGACAGGTGCTGGCTCTTCTCGCGGATCAGGCTGAACGTGGCGATGTCCCAGAACGCGGTGGCGCCGCCGTTGCCAAGCACCACCTCGTAGCCGTCCGGCAGCGCGAACAGCTGGCTGACGCCCTCGCGGACCCGGCCGACCAGGTCCTTGACCGGGGCCTGCCGGTGCGAGGTGCCCAGCAGGGTGGCGCCGGTCCCGGCGAGCCGCTGCAGCGCCTCGACGCGGACCTTGGACGGGCCGGCACCGAAGCGTCCGTCGGCGGGCTTGAGGGCGTCGGGGATGGTGACGGTCACGGGGATACCTCTTCAGGAGCGCTCGAGTGGCATGGTGCTGACCCCGTTGTCAGTGGACCTATTCTGTCATCCGCTCCAGAGCTCGAGGGACAGGGGACAGCAGATGAACGCCGGATTGGTGCTGCGGCAGGTCCGGTTCGCGGACCGGGACGCGCAGCTGCTGGTGGAGGAAGTGCAGTCCGAGTACGTCGCCCGCTACGGCGGGCCGGACGACACCCCGTTCGAGGCGAGCGTCTTCGACCCACCAGCGGGGGCGTTCTTCGTCGGGTACCTCGGCGAGGTGCCGTCCGCCATCGGAGGGTGGCGGTTCCGCCCGGACGTGCAGGCGCTCGGGCGGGTCCGGGCTGCCGAGGTGAAGCGGATGTACGTCGTACCCGCGGCCCGGCGAGCCGGGTACGCGCGCGTCGTACTCACCCACCTGGAGTCCTCCGCTCGGTCCGCAGGGGCGGACCTGATGGTGCTGGAGACCGGCCTGAAGCAGCCCGAGGCGATCGCGCTGTACACCTCGTCCGGCTACGAGCCGGTGCATCCGTTCGGGCACTACGCCTGGTCGTCGACGGCGCGCTACTTCGGCAAGCCGCTCTGACAGGCCGCGACGGCCCCGGTGTCAGCGGACCGTGATGGTGACCGGGTTGGAGGCGTGCCCGCCGGGGGCCACCACCCGGAACCGGTTGACGCCGTGCCGACCGGTCATCACCCAGGTGTGGAATCGACCCCCCGAGGCGGTCGCGGTGGCCGGGAACCGGGACCAGTGACCGTGCTCGAGCCGCTGCACCACCAGCGTCGTACCGCTGCCGCAGCCGCACCGGCCACCGAGGTCGACCCGGGCCATCGGCGACACCCGGGAGGCCGAAGCGTGCAGGGTCACGGTGCCGCTGGCCCGCTGCTGCCGATGGCGCCGGTGATGCTGGTGGCGACGCGTGTGCGCGTGCCGGTGAGCCCGACGATGCTGGTGCGGGGCCGCGTGGGCCTGCTGCTTGCGCCGCGGCTGCTGGTCGTGAGCGGACTGGGCCGCCGTGCCCACCTTGGGCTTGGCCGCGGACGGGCTCGGTGTGGGGCTGGGAGGGCGAGACGCGTGGCCGGTCGGCGACGGGGCGCGGGACGCGACCGCAACGGGCCGGGCCGTCGGCTGCTGACCGCTGCCGCCGGTGAGGCCGACCATCCGGGCGGCGGCGTACGCACCGACCGCGAGGACGACGCCCACCCCGAGTGCCAGGGCCACCACCGCCGCCAGTGCACCGAATGCGCGTTCACGGACGTGGTCGCGGTCTGCCATGCCACTCCTCCCGAGAGGTCTGCCGGTCGCCTGCGCTCGCGCCGGGCCGGCTGACGAACCAGCACGATGCGGACGCAAAGGCACCCCTTACCCGCGGACCCGCCGATGAACACCCCCCCGACCGGCGTGCAGCCGGATCTGGCCGGTATTTCCACCACTTCCTGGTCAGGTCAGTCGCTGACCAGCAGGTACCGCTCGTCGGTGATCTCTCTGCCCCAGAGCGCCGGATCCGTCAGCGGCCGTACGACGGATGCGCGGCCGCGCCCCTTGACCAGGGCTTCCGCCTCCGTCGCGCGCAGGCCGGCCCCGGTGAACCAGAACCCCTCCACGAGGACCAGCCGGCCGCCCGGGCGGAGCAGCGCGATCCACCGCTCCAGGGCGGACGCCCGGTCGGGCATGGCCCACAGGACGTGCCGGGACAGCACCACGTCGAACGCACCGGCGGGCAGCGGCGGCTCGGCCGCGTCACCCTCGGTGAACGTGACGTCGAGCCCGGCCCCTTTGGCGCGTGCCCGAGCCAGCATCCCGGGGGAGAGGTCCACGCCGTGCACGACGTGCCCGTCCTCCGCGAGCAGGGCGGACACCGTTCCCGTTCCGCAGCCGAGGTCGGCGACCCGAGCAGGGGCCGGAGGGATCACCGGCGCGAGCAGCGCCCGCCACGCCCGTCGTACCTCCGGATCGCGAAGCCCGTGGTCCGGCTCGTCGTCGAAGCCGGCCGCCTCGGCGTCCCAGGCCGAGCGGGTCTGGTCGAGGCCGGTCACGCCCAGGCCGGGTTCCAGCCGTCCACCTCGTCGGCGGCGCGGGAGGTCGGGCCGGCGTACTTCGCCGAGGGCCGGATCAGGCGTCCGGTGCGCTTCTGCTCCA
>DASTWW010000025.1:0-8562 GCA_035765755.1 Nocardioidaceae bacterium | reverse complement strand
CGAGGTCCCGGACGACCCGGTCGTGCTGGTCGGGCACGGCACGGCCTGGACGCTGCTGGTCGCAGAGCTGACCGGAGAACCGCCGGCCCTCGACGCCTGGGCCGGGCTCGCCATGCCGGACCTGTGGGTGCTTCGATTTCGAGCCGGCTGGAGCCGGGTGGGACACTAGTCAGGTCATGCCTGAACCCACCACCCTCCCGCTGGTCTTCGACGAGCCGCGGGGCCGCGGCAAGCCGCCGCGGCACCTCGCCGACCTCGACCCCGCCGAGCGCAAGCAGCTGACCGTCGACGCCGGGCTGCCCGGGTTCCGGGCCCGCCAGCTGGCCACCCACTACTTCTCCCGGCTCGTCGACGACCCCGAGGAGATGACCGACCTGCCGGCCGCGGACCGCGGGCGGCTGGTGGAGTCAATGCTGCCCCGGCTGATGACCCCGCTGCGCACCCTGGAGGCCGACCGCGGCAGCACCCGCAAGACCCTGTGGCGGCTGTTCGACGGGGCGCTCGTGGAGTCGGTGCTGATGCGGTACCCGGACCGGGTGACCATGTGCGTCTCCTCGCAGGCCGGCTGCGGGATGGCCTGCCCGTTCTGCGCCACCGGCCAGGGCGGGCTGCAGCGCAACATGTCCACCGCGGAGATCGTGGAGCAGGTGGTCGCGGGTGCGCGGGCGCTGGCCCGCGACGAGGTGCCCGGGGGGCCGGCTCGGGTCTCGAACGTGGTGTTCATGGGCATGGGGGAGCCGCTGGCGAACTACAAGGCCGTGCTGGGCGCCGTACGCCGGCTCACCGACCGGGCGCCCGACGGGCTCGGCATGTCCGCGCGCGGCATCACAGTGTCCACGGTCGGACTGGTGCCTCGGATCCGGCAGCTGGCCGGTGAGGGCCTTCCGGTCACGCTGGCGCTGTCGCTGCACGCCCCCGACGACGAACTGCGCAACGAGCTGGTGCCGGTGAACACCCGCTGGTCGGTGCGCGAGGCGGTCGAGGCGGCCTGGGGCTACGCGCGTACGACGAAGCGGCGGGTCTCGATCGAGTATGCCATGATGCGTGGCATCAACGACCAGGCCTGGCGGGCAGACCTGCTGGCCGACGTGCTCACGTCGTACGGGGACTGGGGCTGGGTGCACGTCAACCTGATCCCGCTCAACCCGACGCCCGGCTCGAAGTGGACCGCGTCGGACCCGGCGGACGAGAGGGAGTTCGTGCGCCGGCTGGAGGCGAAGGGCGTGCCGACCACGGTCCGCGACACCCGGGGCCGCGAGATCGACGGGGCCTGCGGCCAGCTCGCCGCCTCCGAGTAGTCAGGCGAGGAGCGGGGCGACCTCGGAGGGATCGTCGACCAGGTGCACCACCGGCTGCATCGCGCGGCCGCGGGCCAGCGAGTGCAGCAGCGGCCACGCCGGGACGGTCTCGGTCCAGTACTTCTTGCCAACCAGCACCATCGGCGCCACCGAGGTCGCGTCGGAGTAGTAGTTCTCGCAGGCGTCCTGGAAGATCTCCTGGACGGTGCCGGCGAACCCGGGCAGGAACACGATCCCGGCCGAGCACACGTGCAGCAGGATGTCCTCGCGGATGGCGTTCTTGAAGTACTTCGCGATCGAGGTGGCGAACGCGTTCGGCGGCTCGTGCCCGTAGTGCCAGGTCGGGATGCCCAGCGAGTCGCGGCCGTCCGGCCAGCGGTCCAGCACCTCGAATGCGGCCCGGGCCCAGTCGGCCACGGACGGCCGGAAGGCCGGCACCGCGGCCACCGTCTTGATCGCCCGGTCCAGGTCGTCGAGGTCGCGGCCGGCCAGGTAGGCGCCGAGGTTGGCGGCCTCCATCGCGCCCGGTCCGCCGCCGGTGCACACGAACCGGCCGTTGCCGGCCAGGGCATGCCCGAGGCGGGCCGCGTCGACGTACTCCTTCGACCCGCGCTCCAGGGCGTGCCCGCCCATCACGCCGACCATCGGCTTCTGCTCGACGAACCGGCGCAGCGCGTCGTCGATGGCGTGGTCGTGCAGTGCCTTGGCCAGCGACATCTCGCGGGACCCGGTCTGCTTCGACCACGCGTAGACCCGGGCGTCGAGGGTGGCGTGGTAGGACTCCGCCAGCCCGTCGTACAGTTCGGCGGGGCTGTAGAGCTGCGCGCGGTAGGTGTCGACGGGCACGTCGGGCACCAGGGGGAAGATCAGCGCTCCTCGGGTGCGCAGGTCCCTCTCGCCGCCGGCCGCGAACGTGCAGCCCAGGAACAGCGCGCCGTTGACGTCCACCTCGTGCAGCGCGTCCGCGTGCTCGCTGAGGTCGAGCGTGCGCAGGTGCCAGCCGGCCAGCGAACGGGCGCCACGAGCCAGCCGCTCGTCGAGCTCGGCGAGCGTCTCCACCTCGAGGGTCCGGCCGCGAAGTCTTGCCACGGCGCTCAACCTAGCCGAGTTGTCAGTGGCTGACCCGGCTACAGGCGGGTCAGCCACTGACACGTGGATCAGAAGGCGACGGCCAGCGTCTCGGCGAACAGGTCGTCCTCGTCGACGTCGAGCCCGCGCGCGGTGAACCAGCGGCACACGTTGCGGCAGTCGCGCATCAGGAAGTCCAGGCCGGTGGGGTTGGCCACGATGTCCACGGCCTGCGGCAGGTCGATGATCACCAGCCGCTCCTCGGCCGCGAGGATGTTGTACGGCGAGAGGTCCCCATGAGCCAGGCCGAGCCGGGCCAGCTCGGTCATCGCGTCGCGCAGCTGCTGGAAGTACGACGCGAGCAGGTCTCGTCCCGGGCGGCTCTGGGCCAGCCGGGGCGCGGCCGCGCCGTCGACCTGCACGAACTCCATGAGGATCTCGGTCCCGTCGATCTGCACCGGGTACGGCACCGGGACGCCGGCCGACCACAGCCGGCGCAGCACCTCCCACTCCGCCCAGGCCCACTGGCCGGCGGCCACCTGCCGACCGTGGGCGGTCTTCTTGGCCAGTGCCCGGGCGTCGCGGGAGTTCCTGGTGCGCCGGCCCTCGGTGTAGGCGGCGCTGCGGTGGAAGCTGCGGTGCTCCTCGGAGCGGTACCTCTTGGCGGCCATCAGGGTGGCCTGCTCCGGGTCGCCGGGCACCGCCCGCTCCAGCAGGAAGACGTCGGCCTCCTTGCCGGTCTTGAGCACGCCGAGCTCGGTGTCGAGCGCGGCTTGGCTGGTGACCACCCAGTCGGGCAGCGGCTCGGGTCCGCGGCACAGCGGCTCGACGTCGAGCCAGGTGGACCAGCGCTGGTCCTCGCCGGGCTCGTCGAGGGCGTTGAAGTCGAAGGAGAAGTCAGCCGAGCTGGTCTCGGCCGGGGTGGCCGAGCGGAACTCGGCCGAGGAGATGTCGAACGACATGGGGTGTGGTGCTCCGAAGATGAGAGGGATGGCGGGCAGCGTGCACGCCAAGGACCGTGATGGACACGACGCGCCCTCCTCTCGTCTCGACCGGCTCGACGTGGCCGGTGGCGTCACCAGGGTGGCGGCTGCGACAACCCGCCGCAACCGAATTTCTCCCTGGCGGTCAGTGGCCGCCGAGCAGCGAAGACATCGCGCGGGCCAGCAGGCTGGGCCGGCCGGTGAGCCGCTCCTCGGCATCGGCGACCGTCATGGTGCGCAGCCCGGCGTTCACCCCGAGCCAGCGCAGCGGCTCCCGCTCCCAGGCAGGGGAGTGGTGGTTCACCCACGGCAGCCGGGCCAGCTCGGTGTCCCGGCCGAGCACCAGGTCGCGCAGGGTCCGGCCGGACAGGTTCGTGGTGCTCACCCCGTCCCCGACGTACCCGCCGGCCCAGCCCACGCCGGTGTCCCGGTCCAGGCCGACCGAGGCGCACCAGTCGCGGGGGATGCCGAGCGCGCCGCCCCAGGCGTGCGTGATCCGTGCCGAGGTGAGGGTCGGGAACATCTCCACCAGCGCCTGGCGCAGTGAGGCGAACACCCGCGGGTCCCGGTCGAAGCCGGCCTTGATCGCCGAGCCGAAGTGGTACGGCGCGCCGCGACCGCCGAACACCAGCCGGTCGTCGGCGGTGCGCTGTCCGTAGATGATCAGGTTGCGGAAGTCGCTGAACGTCTCGCGCTCGCGCAGCCCGATCCGCTCCCAGGTCTGCGCCGGCAGCGGCTCGGTGGCGACGACGAGTGAGTACACCGGCACCATGGTCCGCTCGTGCCCAGCCAGCCGGCGGGTGTAGCCCTCGGTAGCCCGGAGCACGAACTCCGCGTGCACGGTGCCGCGGTCGGTGTGCACCTCCTTCGGTGCCAGGCGAAGCGCGCGGGTCCGCTCGTAGATGGTGCCGCCCATCCGCTCCACCGTGCGGGCCAGGCCGCGGGCCAGGCGGGCGGGGTGGATGGCCGCGCAGTCCGGGGTGTACGTCGCACCGACGGTCCCCTCCGCGTCCAGCCGAGCCCGGGCTTCGTCGCGCGACAGCAGTCGCAGGTCGTCCTCGCCGCGGCCCCAGGCGCGCGCCTCGTCCACCTCGGCGGTCGCCTTGCGCAGCTGCGCCCCGCTGCGGGCCAGCACGATCGTGCCGCCCTTCTGGTAGTGGGCGTCGATGCCCTCGTCGTGGGCCACCCGGCCCACCTCGTCGACGGTGTCGCGCATCGCCTGGTGCTGGGCGAGCGCGGCGGTGCGGCTGGAGCCGGGCAGCCCGGCCAGCTTGTCCAGCGAGGCCGGGAACAGCGCGGAGCACCAGCCGCCGTTGCGGCCGGACGCCCCGAAGCCGGCGATGTCGGACTCGACCACCACGACACGGAGCGACGGGTCGTCGCCGAGCAGGTAGTAGGCGGTCCACAGCCCGGTCAGCCCGGCCCCCACCACGGCCACGTCGGCGGTGACGTCGCCGGACAGCGCAGCGCGCGGGGTCAGGTCGTCGGGCACCGTCGCGTGCCACAGCGACAGCTCGCGGTAGTTCATGGTCTAGCGAACACCCCAGGAGTAGGTCTGCTTGCGGAGCTTGAGGTACATGAACGTCTCGGTGGACACCACGCCCTCGATGGTGCGGATCCGTGTGGACAGCACGTCGAGCAGCCGCTCGTCGCTCTCGCAGACCACCTCGGCCAGCAGGTCGTACGACCCGGCGGTGATCACCACGTAGTCCACCTCGTCCATGGCCGCGAGCTTGTCGGCGATGGCGTCGAGCTCGCCGTGCGCCTTGATGCCGATCATGGCCTGCCGGGCGAAGCCCAGCTCGAGGGGATCGGTGACCGCGACCACCTGCATGACACCGCTGTCGATCAGCCGCTGCACCCGCTGCCGGACTGCAGCCTCGGACAGCCCGACCACCTTGCCGATGGAGGCGTAGGAGCGCCGGCCGTCCTGCTGCAGCTGCTCGATGATCGCCTTGGACACGTCGTCGAGCTGGGTGCCCGGACGTTCCCCCTTGCCGTTGCGCATGCTCACCGGCTGATCTTGGCAGCCGGAGGCGGGTCGCGTCAAAGGATTCAGCCGGTGTTTTCGGCTGATTTCGTTGAATGGGCGGTTCTGAACCACGGAATCGCTTGTTCGGTCCGCCGTCGTCTGACAGGATCCACAGCGACGCAGGAGGTGACATGGCAGCCCCGACCGAGGACTGGCCGGTGCGGGCTCTGGCCGCGGCGCGGCCGATGGTCTTCTGGCTCGACGACCCCGACCGCCCCGAGCGGCTGTTCCCGCTGGCCGGCGAGGAGGTCGCCGACCTGGCCGTGGTGGGCGGTGGGTTCACCGGACTGTGGGCGGCGCTGCGGGCCAAGGAGCGGCGCCCGGACCTCGACGTGGTGCTGATCGAGGCGGGCGGCTGCGGGGAGCAGGCCAGCGGCCGCAACGGCGGGTTCGCCTCGGCGAGCCTGACCCACGGCTTCGGCAACGGCCGAGCCCGGTGGCCCGACGAGCTGCCGCTGCTCGACCGGCTAGGCGCGCAGAACCTGGCCGGGATCGGCGCCACCGTGCGCGCGCACGACATCGACTGTGCCTGGGAGGAGACCGGCGAGCTGACCGTGGCCACCCGGCCGCACGAGGCCGAGCAGCTGGCCGAGCTCGCCGACGAGCTGGCCGCCGCCGGCCACGACGCCCGGCTTCTGGACGCCGAGAAGGTGCGGGCCGAGGTGGACTCCCCGACGTACCTCGCGGGGCTTTTCGAGCCCGACGGCACCGCGCTGGTCGAGCCGGCCCGGCTCGCCTGGGGGCTGCGCCGCGCCTGCCTCGAGGCCGGGGTGCGGATCTACGAGGACACCGCGGTGACCGGGATGGTGCGCGAAGGCGCAGGCATGGTCGTGCGCACCCGCGACGGCCGGGTGCGTTGTGACCGGGTGGTGCTCGGGACCAACGCGTTCCCGCCGCTGCTGCGCCGGCTGCGGCTGATGACCGTGCCGGTCTACGACTACGTGCTGGTCACCGAGCCGCTGAGTGCCGAGCAGCGCGCCGCGATCGGCTGGCGCAACCGGCAGGGCGTCGGCGACGGGTCCAACATGTTTCACTACTACCGGCTGACCCGCGATGACCGGATCCTGTGGGGCGGCTACGACGCGGTCTACCACTACGGCAGCCGGATCCACGCGGCCCTCGAGCAGCGCGGCCCCACCCACCAGCGGCTCGCCCAGCACTTCTTCGAGACCTTCCCGCAGCTGTGCGGGCTCACCTTCACCCACCGGTGGGCCGGCGTGATCGACACCTGCACCCGGTTCACCGCGTTCTACGGCACGGCGTACGACGGGCGGGTGGGCTACGCGCTCGGGTACACCGGCCTCGGGGTGGCCGCCACCCGGTTCAGCGCCGACGTGCTCCTCGACCTCCTCGAGGGCGAGGACACCGAGCGCACCCGGCTGCAGATGGTGCGAGAGAAGCCGCTGCCCTTCCCGCCCGAGCCGCTGCGCTCGGCGGGTATCGCGCTGACCCGGCGGGCGCTCGCCCGCGCCGACGCCAGCGGCGGCCGGCGCAACCTCTGGCTGCGTGGTCTGGACCGCTTCGGGCTCGGCTTCGATTCCTGAGACACCTGCTCCCACGAAGTGGGAACAGGGGAGCCGGTAGGCAAAACCCGCAGGTCACCTCGCGTGTGATCTGGCTCATAGCGACCAAAGAGAGTAAAAAACACTGTGCAGATTCGCCCGGCCCCAGGTCGTCTGGAGACCGGGTTCCACAGTCGGCGCCGTTCCGGCGCCGGAGAAAGGCGTGACTCGACATGACGCTCGATCCGCAGCAAGCGCGAGAGGCCACCGGGGCGGTAGGGACCGCGGAACACGCGCGCCAGGTGCGCAAGGCCGCTCTCGCGAGCACCGTCGGGACCACCATCGAGTGGTACGACTACTTCCTCTACGGCACTGCGGCCGCGCTGGTGTTCCCGGACCTGTTCTTCCCGAACGCCTCCAGCTACGTAGGCCTGCTGGCGTCGTTCGCTACCTACTTCGTCGGCTTCGCGGCACGACCCGTGGGTGCGGCGATCTTCGGGCACTGGGGTGACCGGATCGGTCGCAAGGCGACGCTGATCGTGACCCTGCTGCTGATGGGGATCTCGACGGCCCTGATCGGTGTACTGCCCGGTGCGAACACCTGGGGCGCCGCTGCTCCGGTCATCCTGGTGCTGCTGCGGATCCTGCAGGGCATCGCGGTCGGTGGCGAGTGGAGCGGGTCGGTGCTGCTGTCCATGGAGTGGGGCAACCAGAAGCGGCGGGGCCTGATGGGCAGCTGGCCGCAACTGGGCGTCGCCGTCGGCTTGATCCTCTCCACCGGCCTGCTCACCCTGTTCACCAACATCACCGGTGGCACCAGCGGCTGGGGCTGGCGCGTTCCCTTCCTGCTGAGCCTGGTGCTGGTCGCCATCGGCCTCTACATCCGGCTCACGATCCTCGAGACCCCGATGTTCGCCAAGCTGGTCGAGGCCAAGTCGATCAAGAAGGCCCCGGTGCTCGAGGTCATCAAGCGGCACCCCAAGGAGATCGTGCTCTCCGCGCTGGTGCGGATGTCGGAGCAGATGCCGTTCTACGTGGTCACCGCGTTCGTGCTCTCCTACCTCACCGACGACCAGCACGGCTACAGCGACAACTTCGTGCTGATCGGGACCTTGGTCGCCGCGGGTATCGAGCTGTTCCTGGTGCCCTACTTCGGCCACCTGTCCGACTCGGTGGGCCGCAAGCGGGTGTACATGACGGGGGCCGCGGTCATGGGCGTGTGGGGCTTCGTGTACTTCGCGCTGCTCAACTCCGGGCTGACCTGGCTGGTGTTCATCGCCCTGGCGCTGGGCCTGATCCCGCACGCGATGCAGTACGGCCCGCAGGCCTCGCTGATCGCGGAGAGCTTCCCGACCTCGATGCGGTACGGCGGCGCGGGTCTCGGCTACCAGTTGTCGTCGGTGATCGCCGGTGGGCCGGCGGCGCTGATCGCCACGTGGTTGATCCACCAGTTCGGGACGGGCTACGCGGTGTCGGTCTACATCCTGATCTCCGCGGTGATCACGTTGGCCGCCTGCTCGGCGCTGAAGGACTACTCACGCTCGGACATCTCCGACGACCAGACCTATGCCCGCACCCCGGTGGGGGCATCCGGTCAGGAGAGCGGAGCCACCGCCGGCTGAGTCCGGCAGTTGGCACCGCCGGCTGAGTCCGGCACATGCAACGGCCGGGCCGATCAT
>DASTWW010000024.1:0-5177 GCA_035765755.1 Nocardioidaceae bacterium | reverse complement strand
TCACGGCCCGGGCACGACGAAGGGGAAGGAGGCGGCCGCGCCGCGTCCTTCCCCTTCGCATCAGTGTCTGTCGGTCACGGGCCTTCAGGCTCGTGGTGCGATCGTGAGGGTGACTGCATCGGCACCACCTCCGTGGGGTCGAAGGACCGGTTCTTCGAAGGTACGCCGATCCGCTGCGGATGGAAAGACCCCGAATCCGGCGTGTCCTCCCACGGCGCCCTGCGACGCGCGCTCAGCGCAGGGAGTACGTCGCGATCGACACGCCCACGTAGTGGGAGACGAACGCGGCGATGGTGAGGGTGTGGAACACCTCGTGGAAGCCGAACCACCGCGGGAACGGGTCCGGGCGCTTGAAGCCGTAGACGACGCCGCCGAGGGTGTAGAGCCCGCCGCCGACCACCATCAGCGTGATGACCGCGGCGCCCGTGCCCGAGACGAAGTCGGGGAAGAAGAACACCGCCGCCCAGCCGAGGGCGATGTAGATCGGCGTGTAGAGCCACCGCGGGGCGTCGGTCCAGAACACCCGGAACAGCACCCCGAGCACGGCCCCGGACCAGACGACCGAGAGCAGGATCGCCTGGTTGCGGCCCTCGAGGAGCAGCAGCGTGAACGGCGTGTAGCTGCCGGCGATCAGCAGGAAGATGTTGGCGTGGTCGAAGCGGCGCAGGAACGCCCAGGCCCGCGGGCCCCACTTCCCCCGGTGGTAGATGCCCGACACCGTGAACAGCACCATCGCGGTCGTGGCGAAGACCGCCGAGCCGATCCGGGTGGTGGCGGTGGGGGAGAGCACCACCAGGACGATGCCGGCCGCGAGCGTCAGCGGCGCCGTGACGGCGTGGATCCAGCCGCGCAGGTGCGGCTTGACCTCCCGCGCGACCTCGTGCACTGCCTCGCGCACGTGCCCGCCCACGCGGGTGGACGCGGCGACGGGGGAGCGGTGCGACATGCTCTCGACCGTACCGGCCCGGTCCCGGCGGCGCACGGTTCCGCGGGTGTCAGCCCGCCCACACGAAGCGCCTCACCGGGCGCCGCGGACGCCCCGGTGCCGTGAGGGCCGTGGCCGGTGGTTTCGTGACGCTCGCTGCGCTCGCTCCTCAACCACCAGTTGTCGCCTTCGCAGGAGCGGCTCGCACGACGCGCCACGCGGGTATGGTGGGTGACCGTGGCGGCTTGGAAGGACGGCGTACGGCGGGTGCTCTACCCGGCCTACGAGGCACGGCTCGTCCGCCGCCTCCCGGTCGACCGGCTGCCCAAGCACGTCGGCGTCATGCTCGACGGCAACCGGCGCTGGGCGCGGGCCGTCGGCCGCGACGTCGCCGAGGGCCACCGGGCCGGCGCGGCCAACATCTCGCCGCTGCTGGAGTGGTGCGAGGAGCTCGGCGTCGAGGTGGTCACGCTGTGGCTGCTCTCCACCGACAACCTGCGCCGACCGGCCCGGGAGCTCGAGCCGCTGCTGCGCATCATCGAGGGCACGGTCGGCGGGATGGTCGAGACCCGGCGCTGGCGGCTGCACCCGGTGGGCGCGCTGGACCTGCTGCCCGCCGCGACCGCGGCCCGGCTCAAGGAGGCCGAGGACGAGACCCGCGACGTGGACGGGATGATCGTCAACGTGGCGGTCGGCTACGGCGGGCGGCGGGAGATCGCCGACGCCGTGCGGTCCCTGCTGCAGGAGCACGCCTCGAAGGGCACGTCGATCGAGGAGCTCGCGGAGATCCTGGACGTCGAGCACATCTCCGCCCATCTGTACACAAAGGGCCAGCCCGACCCGGACCTGGTGATCCGCACCTCCGGCGAGCAGCGGCTGGGCGGGTTCCTGCTCTGGCAGAGCGCGCACAGCGAGTTCTACTTCTGCGAGGCCTACTGGCCGGACTTCCGCCGGGTGGACTTCCTGCGCGCGCTGCGCGCCTACGCCCAGCGGGAGCGCCGCTTCGGGGTGTGACCAATTCTGCGTGTCGGGATGGGCTACGCGCTTGGTTCGTCGTACCTTCGGCAGTAGCGGCTGGTGGGGAAGCCGGCCGCGACGGGAGGCCCGTTCGTGAGAACTCACGACCAGCACCATCCGGGGGTCCGCACTCGGACTTTCGGGCCCGGTCCCGGTCCAGCGCAACAATCAGGGCCGGGCGCCGAGTGCGCGTGCTGGCCTGTCGAGGGGACGTCTCGTGCCTGCAACCAACCCCGTCCGTACCTTCGTGCTCGACACCAGCGTGCTGCTCGCCGACCCCGGCGCGCTGCGCCGCTTCCACGAGCATGAGGTGGTCGTCCCCATCGTGGTCATCACCGAGCTGGAGGCCAAGCGGCACCACCCCGAGCTCGGTTACTTCGCCCGGTCGGCGCTCCGGCTGCTCGACGAGCTGCGCGTGCGCCAGGGCCGGCTGGATGAGCCGGTGCCCGTTGGTGACGCCGGCGGCACCCTCCGGGTGGAGCTGAACCACACCGACCCGACCTCGCTGCCGTCCGGGTTCCGGCTCGGCGACAACGACTCCCGCATCCTCGCGGTCGCGGCCAACCTGGCCGCGGAGGGCGCCCGGGTCACCCTGGTCTCCAAGGACCTGCCGATGCGGGTCAAGGCCTCCGCGGTCGGCCTCGACGCCGAGGAGTACCGCGCCGAGCTGGCAGTCGAGTCCGGCTGGACCGGGATGGCCGAGGTCGAGGTCGGTGCCGGCCTGCTCGACGTGCTGTACGACGAGGGGTCGACCGACCTGGCCGAGGCCCGCGACCTGCCCTGCCACACCGGGCTGGTGCTGATCTCCGAGCGTGGCAGCGCGCTGGGCCGGGTCGGTGGGGACAAGCGGGTGCACCTGGTCCGAGGGGACCGGGAGGCGTTCGGCATCCGGGGCCGCTCCGCCGAGCAGCGAGTGGCTCTTGAGATGCTGCTCGACCCGGAGATCGGCATCGTGTCCCTCGGTGGCCGGGCCGGCACCGGCAAGTCCGCGCTCGCGCTGTGCGCGGGCCTGGAGGCGGTGCTCGAGCGCGGCCAGCACAAGAAGGTGGTGGTGTTCCGGCCGCTGTACGCCGTGGGCGGCCAGGACCTCGGCTACCTGCCCGGCAGCGAGTCGGAGAAGATGTCGCCCTGGTCGCAAGCGGTGTTCGACACGCTCGGCGCGCTGACCTCGTCGGACGTGATCGAGGAGGTCCTGGACCGGGGAATGCTCGAGGTGCTGCCGCTGACCCACATCCGCGGCCGCTCGCTGCACGACTCCTACGTGATCGTGGACGAGGCCCAGTCGCTGGAGCGCAACGTGCTGCTCACCGTGCTGTCGCGGATCGGTGCGAACTCCAAGGTGGTGCTCACCCACGACGTGGCCCAACGGGACAACCTGAGGGTGGGCCGGCACGATGGCGTGGTCGCCGTGGTGGAGCGGCTCAAGGGTCACCCGCTGTTCGCGCACGTCACGCTGACCCGCTCGGAGCGCTCGCCGATCGCAGCGCTGGTGACCGAGATGCTGGAGGACGTCACCCTGTAGGGTCGCGGCCGCGGGGCCCCTCGTTCGAGGGGCCCCGCGGCATGTTGCGTCTTATATAGGCATTTCGGGCCATAAGTACTGCTTCGGGTTGTCTATGGCGGTCTGGACCGGATCGGTCGTTATCGGTCCGTGATCGGGTGTTCGATTTGCACCGGAGCGCGGTTTCGGTCCAGAGTGGGCGACTGTCGTGCGATTTGCGTCGCTCGTGTCCCCTGTCGTCAAGCCGCTGCGAGTGCCTCTGTGCCACGCCGAGAGAAGTACGTCCCGAGACACCGGGACGCACCATCCACGCCTGGGCTGAAGAACGGTCTCCGCAAGTCCGTCGCGTTCTCCGGGATCGCGGTTGCCGCGACCGGTGTCGCGGTGGGCACCGGGATCGTCCTCGAGCACCCGACCCCGGCCGCCGGTGCGCCGTCCCTGGCCTCCGCGCCGTTCACGAAGTCCCCGGCCCCGTCCCAGCCGCCCGCCGGCCAGCCAGCTGCCGACCAGCAGTCGCGCCCGACGGCAGACCGGGCCTCCTCGGGGCTGTCGCTGCGTATCGGCAGCGTTGACCGGACCTCGCGCTCGGCGACCCGTCCGCCGCTGGACCCGAGCAAGGCGGCCACGCTGGACCAGGAGTCCGGCGGTCAGGTCACCCACACCGAGGACCTGAGCAGCCAGGACCCGCGTGACATCGCGCGGGCGCTGCTGCCCCAGTTCGGCTTCTCCGCGTCGGAGTTCTCCTGCCTGGACGCGCTGTACATGCGCGAATCGGGCTGGAACGTGCACGCCGACAACCCGACCTCGGACGCCTACGGCATCCCCCAGGCGCTCCCGGGCTCGAAGATGGCCTCGGCCGGCCCCGACTGGATGAACGACGCGGCCACCCAGATCCGCTGGGGGCTGGAGTACATCCGCGGCTCCTACGGCACGCCCTGCGGCGCTCTCGACCACGAGAACGCCTTCGGCTGGTACTGACCGCCGCTCCTGACCCACAGCCCCGTCCCGGCGGGGTCCCCTGTCCGATCCCGCCGTCGGTCCGCTGCCGCGTGCGTCTGCCGTGCCGTGCCGTGCGTTGTCGTGCCGTGCGTTCTGTCGTGCTCTGACCCTGTTACCCCGCTCTGACGCCGATCAACCCTTCTCGCGCCCGAAAAGCCGCCGGCGTGTGCACGAGCGGATCAGGGGTGGGTCATGCCGGCCACGTCGAGGGCCCGGTCGAGCTGCTCCTCGCTGAGGTCGCCGCGCTCGACGTACCCCATCTCGAGGACTACCTGCTTGATGGTCTTCTCCTCGGCGAGCGCCTTCTTGGCCACCTTGGCGGCGTTCTCGTAACCGATGTACCGGTTCAGCGGGGTGACCACCGAGGGGGAGGATTCGGCGTACTCCCGCATCCGCGACCTGTTCGCGGTGATCCCGGAGATGCACCGGTCGGCGAGCAGCCGGCCGCTGGCCGAGAGCAGCCGGATCGACTCGAGCAGGTTGCGGGCCAGCACCGGCATCATCACGTTCAGCTCGAAGTTGCCCGCGGCGCCGCACACGCCGATCGTGGTGTCGTTGCCGATCACCTGGGCGCAGACCATCAGGGTCGCCTCAGGCAGCACCGGGTTCACCTTGCCCGGCATGATGCTCGAGCCCGGCTGCAGGTCGGGCAGGTTGATCTCCGCGAGGCCGGTGCGCGGGCCTGACGACATCCAGCGCAGATCGTTGCACAGCTTGGTCAGCCCGACGGCGATG
>DASTWW010000023.1:0-4493 GCA_035765755.1 Nocardioidaceae bacterium | reverse complement strand
CGCTGAACACCGCAACCGGGTCCCCGCCGCGGTCGATGCCGCGCTTGAGCCGGCGGGTCACCCCGGCCAGCATGTGCTCCTCGCGCCAGGCGAACAGCTGCCGGTGGTAGGCCGGGTCGAGCAGCCCGGCGGCCGGGTCCTCCTCGCCGCCTCCGGGGACCAGGTCCCGCAGCCGGTCCAGCAGCACCCGGGCGCTGGTGCGCTCCAGCACCGTCTCGACCGCCGTGGAGGCGACGAACCGGACCATGCCCAGCTGGTCGAGGTCCTCGAACTCGTCCCGGTAGTCGGTGAGCAGCCCCTTGGCGACCAGCTGCAGCAGCACGGTGTTGTCGCCCTCGAAGGTGGTGAACACGTCGGTGTCCGCGCGCAGCGCGGCGAACCGGTTCACACTGAGGTACCCGGCGCCGCCGCACGCCTCACGGCAGGCCTGGATGGTGTGGCTGGCGTGCCAGGTGCCCAGCGCCTTGGTGCCGGCGGCGCGTGACTCGAGCGCCCGGCGGTCCCGCTCGGTGACCTCCTCGCCGGAGGCGTCCGCGGTGAACACCCGGTGCAGGTCGGCCACCAGCCGCTCCTGCGCGAAATGCAGCGCGTAGGTGCGCGCCAGCAGCGGGAACAGCCGCCTGCGGTGCATGCCGTAGTCGAGCAGCAGCTCCTCCCGGTCGCTGCCGGGCGCCCCGAACTGCCGCCGCTGCAGGCCGTAGCGGACCGCGATGGTCAGCGCCACCTTGCTCGCGTTGATCGCGGCACCGCCGACGCTGACCCTCCCCTGCACGAGCGTGCCGAGCATCGTGAAGAACCGTCGGTCCGGATTCTCGATGTCGGAGTAGTAGCGACCGTCCTCGGTGACCACGGCGTATCGGTCCAGCAGCGCGGTGCGCGGCACTCGCACCTGGTCGAACCACAGCCGCCCGTTGTCCACGCCGTTGAGGCCGACCTTCGGTCCGCAGTCCTCGATCCGCACGCCGGGCATCGGCTCGCCGGCGTCGTCACGGATGGGGACGACGAGGGCGTGCACGCCCCGGGGTTCGTCGGCGACGATCAGCTGGGCGAACACGACGGCCAGCCGCCCGTGCTCGGCGGCGTTGCCGATGTAGTCCTTGCGAGCGAGATCGTGCGGGGTGGCGATCACGAACTCGCCGGTGCCTCCGTCGTACGTCGCCGTCGTCTCGAGCGCCTGCACGTTCGAGCCGTGACCGGTCTCGGTCATCGCGAAGCAGCCGAGCAGGTCGCCCTGGATCAGCGGGCGGAGGTACTCCTCGTGGTGCGGCTCGGTGCCCAGGTGCAGGATCGCGCCGCCGAACAGGCCGAACTGCACTCCCGCCTTGGTGAGCACCGACAGGTCCCCGAAGGCGAGGGTCTCGAACGCCGCGACGGCGGCTCCGACGTCGCCACCTCCGCCGTACTCCTTGGGGAAGCCCATCCCCGTCTGCCCCGCGCGGGCCATCGTCAGGGTCAGGTCGAGCACCCGCTTGCGGTAGTCCGCGCGCGACATCTGCTCGGCGTCCTCGAGGACGTCGGCGTGCTCGGCGAGGTTGGCGCGGACCATCCGGCGCACCTCGCCGTACTTGCCGTCGAGGAGCGCGGTCAGGGACGGTACGTCGACGGTGTCCGGCATGGGCTCATGCTGCCAGACGCCGGTGGTTCGGCCTCGACACCACCGATCCGCCTTATGGGCGGGCGAAGAAGTCCGGCGGGATCCAGTAGTACATGCTGTCGATCTCCACGTCCCGGCCGGTGCGCGGGGCGTGGATGATCATGCCGTTGCCGATGTACATCGCGACGTGGTGGATGCCGCTCGGTGCACCGTTGTAGGACCAGAACACCAGGTCGCCCGGCTGGAGCTGGCTGACGGAGACCGGCGTGCTCTCGTAGTACTGCGCCTCCGCGTAGTGCGCGAGGGAGACCCCGGCCGAGGCCCACGCGGCCATGGTGAGCCCGGAGCAGTCCCAGGCGTCCGGGCCGGCGGCGGCCCAGACATACGGGTCACCCAGCTGGGCCTCCGCGAACGCCACCGCCTGGGCACCTCCGCCGCTCGGTGCAGGCGCCGGAGCCGGAGCCGGAGCCGGTGCGGGAGCCGGTGCGGGCGAGGGCGAGGACTGCTGCTGTTGTTGCTGTTGTTGTTGCTGCTGGGCCGCCTCCCGCTTGGCCTCTGCACGGGCGCGGGCCCTCGCCTCGGCGCGAGCACGGGCCTCCGCGCGTGCCTTCTGACGCGCCTCGCGGGCCGCCTCCCGGGCGGCCCGGCGCGCGGCACGGCGCTCGGCGATCCGCTGCAGCGCGGCCTGCCGCTGCTGCTCGAGCTCCACCGACACGTTCTGCGCGTGGGCGAGCTCCTTGATCAGCTCCTGCTTCTGCGCGGCGATCTGGCTGGCGGTCTGCTGCGCCTGGGCCTGCGCGGCCGCGGCCTGCTGCTTGGCAGCCTTCGCCTGCACGGCGAGCTTGGCCTGCTCGGCGCGGGCCTGCTCGGCCTTGCGCTCGAAGACCTCGGCCAGTGCGCTGGAGGCGGCGAACCGCTGGTAGTCGGCCTGCAGCGAGGTGGACGCGCTTTGGAAGGCGGCGTACTGGTCGAGCACGTTCTCCGGCCCGTCGGCGTTCATCAGCGCGGACAGTGCGGTCAGCTGCGTTCCTTGCTGGTACGACGCGGCGACGAGCGCGCCGATCGCGTCCCGCTGCTCACGAACGTGCGCCTGGGCCCGCGCGGCATCGGCCTGCGCCTGCTTCATCTTCTCAGTGGCCTGCTGCAGGTGCCACATCGCTCCGTTGTAGGCCTCGGCCGCCCGCTCGGCGCGGATCCCGGCCTGCTGGAGCCGCTGCTGGGCCATGAGCAGCTGGGCCTTGATCGCGCCGACGTCCTGGGCCTTCTGCGCCGCGCGCTGCTTGGCGGCGTCCACCTGGTCCTGGCTGGGGAACGCGTGGTGACCGGACGTGGTGGCCAGGCCGGAGGCGACCGGCTGACCAGTGAGCGCCGGCTGGCCGGTCGCGGCTGGCTGGCCAGCGGCCATCGCCGCCGGCATCGTCTGGATGCTCAGCGCACCGATCGCCATCGCGGCGACGGCGAGCTTCACGGGGCGTACCCGCCGGAAGCCCCTCCGGCTGTCCCCCGGACCTGCCTGGTGCACCTGCGTTCCCTTTCGTCTGTCCGCGAGCCCCTTCCCCGGGGCTCGCGGACGCCGGCGAAACAACCGCCCGGCTGCCCGTCCTCCCATGACCAGCAGTCGGTCGTCGTGAAGGTCCGTCCCGCCGGAGCCGAGGCCCCGGTCGAACGACCCGAAGGAACGCTAGTGCTCAACAGTCACAGAGGGAACACCTTTCACAGAAAAAACTCTAGTTTCTCGGCGTGTTCCCTTGACAAACTACAACGTTGTAACTTTTGTGAATGTCCGTTTTGAGCTGATTTCGTACGCTCAGCCGGCTTCTCGGGACCATTCCGACCCACCTCGAGGGGTGCAGGTAAAAAGTCGGCCGGCAGGCTCGGATGGTCTAGAACTGGGCGCTCCAAGCACCGGGGCGAGTTGACGCCGGGGCGAAGGTGGATCCGTTCTTGGAAACGCAAGGGCCCCGCCCCATGGGAGGACGGGGCGGGACCCTTGCGCCGAGCTCCCTGGGAGGAGGGAGCCCGGCAGACTGTGCCGGGCCGCGGACGAGCCGCGACTTGTTTCAGCGGGCGCGGCTCCAGGACTTGCGCTCTGCAGCGAGCACCAGCCCACCGCTCAGCACGAGCACCATGCCGGCCCCGCCGAGGAGACCGAGGTCGCCGTTGCTGACACCAGTGTTCGGGAGCAGTCGAGGGGACACCCGGGCCGGTGCCGGCGCCGCGGCCGGAGCGCTCGAGCTGTTCGAACGGATCAGCTGAGTGCCCAGGATCACCGCCCCGCCCCGCTTGTGCTCGTGACGCTTGTGGCCCGAGGCCGGCTTCCACGGCTTGTGCACCGGCTTGTCCGTCGCGTGGTGGTGCTTCTTGCCAGCTCCGGCCGTCTCACCGTCCACGGTGCCGCCCGGCGTGCCCTTGTGGCCGTGGCCGCCGTTGCCACCGGTTTGCGGGCCACCCGCGTTGCCGCCCTTGTTCGGGCCGTCCTCGTCACCCGTGTTCGTGTTGCCGCTACTACCCGGGCCAGTCGTCGTGTCACCGTCGTCGCCCGACGACGGGTCGGATGGGTCGGCCGGGTCGGTCGCGGTGCCATCACCATCGTCGTCGCCGGCTGGCGGGGTGACTACCGGCGGGTCGACCGGGTCGACCGAGCCGCCACCGTTGTTGCCCTGGCCGCCGCCACCGTTGTTGCCCTGGCCGCTGCCGTTGTGGTGACCGTTGTCCGTACCGTCCTGGCCATTGCCATTGTCCGAGCCGCCACGGTCGTGGCCGCCGCCCTTGCCCTTGCCGTTGCCGCCCTCGTTAGAGCCCCCCTGGCCATTGTCGTTACCCCCGGCGTTGGAGCCCCCCTGGCCATTGGCGTTACCCCCGGCGTTGCCGTTGCTCGACTCCCCACCGGTCGAGCCAC
>DASTWW010000022.1:0-10486 GCA_035765755.1 Nocardioidaceae bacterium | reverse complement strand
CGTCGCCGCCGTGCTCACCGCGACGGACGCCGAGCTGGTCGAGGTGATGGCCATGTTCGCGGCGCGCATGAAGACCGTCGTCGAGCCCACCGGGTGTCTCGGCCTGGCCGGTGCCCGGCAGCTGCGGGACGAGCTTCGCGGCCGTCGGGTCGGAGTCATCGTGAGCGGCGGCAACGTCGACCTCGCTCGGTTCGCGGCCCTGGTGGATGGCCGCGATCGTCAGTAGCGCCGGTCCGGTAGCGCTGGAGCCGGCTTGCGTCATGGCCCCGCGGACCGCGCACGCCGCCGAGAACTGACGCGGGAGCGGGACCGGGCGCGGCACTGGGTAGCCTCATCTCCATGGCCGAAGAAGATCTCGACCCTGCTGCCAACACGCAGATGTTCCAGGCGTTCGTCGATCGGCGTGAGCTGGACGAAGAGCTGGCGCGGACCCGACACCGATCCGGTTGGGGCTGGGCGGCACTGGCCGCTGCCGCCGTGCTGGCGATCGCAGCGCTGATCGCCTGGCTCGTGCTGTTCCGCTGAGGAACTGGGGCCGAACTCCTGTCGCGGGCAACGCGACGGACAGAGGTCTGCACGAGCCGAAAACGGCGGCTCCCAAGCGCCAGGGTTCCCCCCCTCGCGTGGTGGTCCACGTGTCCAGGGCTGCTGTCTTTGGGCTATGGGCTTGGCTCCGTGGTGCGCCTTAACGTCGGTGACGACCGCGCGAAGAAAGTTGTTGCCATGTCCGAGGAATTCAAAGCCCTGGCAGAGCGGATGCCAACGGAGGTCTTCAACCAAGGCAAGATCGAGGTCATAGACGAGATCGTGCACCCGGACTTCGTGGATCATGGAATTCCGCTCCCGGGAGCTTCCCCTGATCGTGAAGGCCTCAAGGCGATGGTGTCACTCATACGGCGCGCCTTCCCCGACCTGCACAACTCGATCAACAACGTGATCGGGGAAGGGGACCTGGTCGCCACGCACGTGACCAGTACGGGCACGATGAAGGGCGAGCTCGCCGGAATGCCGCCAAGCGGGAAGCAGGCTACGTGGGACGCGATCCACATCGTGCGCTTCCGTGATGGCAAGCTCGCTGAGCACTGGGTCGTGCAGGACCAGTTGGGCATGCTCCAGCAGCTGGGGTTCATGCAGGCTCCGGGACCGGCTCAGCCAGTGCGATAGCCGGGGCCGCGTCAGCGTGTCTGGATCGTCCTGAGGCCTGCCACGTTCGACCGAATGCGGCTACAGAAGGGCTGCATGGGCTTGGGCGTGGCGGCTCGCGGAATGAGGACGATCGCCGTCGCGACCAGCCACCTCCGGGACCATCTGCCGGGGCGCGGGATGCCTCTGCCTCCGAGAGGTTGAGTGCCCGACCTCCCGGTTCGCGCCATCCCGAAACGATATCGGCTCCGGCGGCCACGCTCGGAGGATCCGTTTGGGCAGGGTGGCGGGTGTGCGAGGACGGCGCACCAGGTTCGAGGGGCCATACGGACGTGCAGCCTCCCACGCTGGAGGCGATTTGAACGTGCCAATGGGGAAGGTTGCATGTCCGTATGGCCTGTGGACGACGTCGCCTGGGTGCCCGGTCAAGTGGCGTGTTGCACGTGGAGCCGCCTGTCGGAGTCGAACCGACGACCTATTCATTACGAGTGAATCGCTCTACCGACTGAGCTAAGGCGGCACGGCCCGCCGGGCGGGCACGCCGGACGAGTATACGGAAGGCTCCCCGAAGTCTCCGAATCGGGCGCGGGACCGAATCGGGCGCCATGGCGTGAGCGGACCGTTGCGTTCGGGAGTGCGAGCGGGCACCCTGAAGCGCAACCGCACCAGAGGATGGCCGCCATGCCCGAGCCCACGATCACCGTCGTCCCGGTCGAGACGGCCGAGGGTGTCAACCTCATGTTCGGGCAGGCGCACTTCATCAAGACCGTCGAGGACCTCTACGAGGCACTGGTGGGCTCCTCGCCGTACCTGCGCTTCGGGATCGCGTTCTGCGAGGCCTCCGGGGCCCGGCTGGTCCGCCGAGCCGGCAACGACGAGGCGCTCGTAGACCTCGCGGTCCGCAACGCGCTGGCCATCGGGGCCGGCCACTGCTTCGTGGTCTTCCTGCGCGACGGGTTCCCGGTCAACGTCTTGAACCAGATCAAGGCGGTTCCGGAGGTGTGCCGGATCTACTGCGCGACGGCCAACCCCGTCGAGGTGCTGGTCGCCGAGACCGAGCTGGGCCGCGCGGTGCTGGGCGTGGTCGACGGGGAGATGCCGCTCGGCGTGGAGACCGCCGAGGACGAGCAGGCGCGTCGAACGCTGCTCCGCGACATCGGCTACAAGCTCTGACTCAGCGGCCCTCGAGGAGCGGCCCGGCCGGGTCGTGCTTGATCCCGATCTTCTTCGCGGCGATCGCCGACAGCGCCTCCAGGGCGACCCGGTTGGCCAGGTAGGCGGTGATCTCCGCATGGTCGTACGGCGGGGAGACCTCCACGATGTCCATGCCGACCACCGGCAGCTCCAGGCAGATCCGGCGCACCGAGTCCAGCAGCTGGCGGGCAGACAGCCCACCCGGCTCGGGGGTGCCGGTGCCCGGTGCGTGTCCCGGGTCGCAGACGTCGACGTCCACGGACAAGAACACCCCGTCGCAGTCGTCCATCGCGATCCGGAACGACTCGTCGAGACAGTCGTCGAGACCGCGCTTGCCGATCTCGGTCATCTCGAAGGAGCGCATGTCCTGCTCGGCCATCCAGGACAACGTCTCCGGCTCGGGCCAGTAGCCGCGCAGCCCGATCTGCAGGAACCGGTCGCCGCGCAGCGCGCCGGACTCGATCAGCCGGCGCATCGGCTGGCCGTGCCCGTACAGCGACCCGAACTCGATGTGCCCGGTGTCGGCGTGGGCGTCGAAGTGGATCATCGACACCCGCCCGTAGCCGAGGTGCCGGGCCACCCCTCGGGCGTCGGGCAGCGCGATGGTGTGGTCACCGCCGAGCACGAGCGGCACGGCGCCCGACGCGGTGACCGTGTGCACCGCCTCCTCGAGGGAGGCGATCGAGGTCTCTACGTCGCCGGAGTACATCTCCACGTCACCCGCGTCGACGACCCGGACGTCCTGCAGCGCGTCCACCCGCAGCGCGAGGTGCGGGCGGGACCCGTCGTGCGGCAGGTAGCAGGTCTGCCGGATGGCCTGCGGGCCGAAGCGGGTGCCCGGCCGGTGCGAAGTACCCCCGTCGAACGGGGCGCCGACGATGACCACGTCCGCGTCGGCGAACGACGCCGGGTCGGACAGGTCGCAGCGGTCCACCCCCAGGAAGGTGAGGTCGGGGCCGAACTGCGCGCCGTACCTGCTCATCATCAACACCTCACGTCGTGCGATGGAACTTTGCCGGCGACAAGGTAGGACTCCACGGTGTTGTCCACGCACGCGTTGCCGGCGTGGTAGCCGGTGTGCCCGTCGCCGTTGCGAGTGATCAGGATGCCCGACCGCAGCTGGTGGGCCAGCGCCTCGGCCCACACCAGGGGCGTGGCCGGGTCTCGGGTGGTGCCGATGACCAGGATCGGCGGCGCGCCCGGGGCGTGGATCGGCGCGGGCACCCGGCCGGTGTGGATCGGCCACTTCGAGCAGCTCGACAGGCCGAACGCGAAGATCTTGCCGAAGGTCGGCGAAGCCTTCTCGAACTGCGGGAAGTACTTCGGCACCTGCTGGCTCGGGATCGAGTCGTCGTGGTCGAGGCAGTTGATGTCGTAGAGCGCCTCGAGTGAGTTGTCGGTGTAGCCGCTCGCACCGCGCGAGGTGTAGGCGTCCGACAGCGCGAGCAGCGTGGCGCCGTTGCCGGCGAAGGCTGACTCCAGCGCGGTGTCGAGGATCGGCCAGTACCTCTTGTTGTACAGCGGCGCCCAGATGCCCAGCACCGCGTTGCCGACGGTCAGCTCACGGCCGTTCGCGCCCGGCAGCGGGTGCGCCTCCACGTCGCTGAGAAACTTCTGGATCCGTGCGGCGCCCGCGTCCACGGTCGGCCCGAGGAAGCAGCTGCCGCGGTCGACGCAGCCGCCGATGTAGGCGCGCAGCGCGGTCTCGAACCCGTGCGCCTGCACGAGGTTCAGCTTGTACGTCGACAGCGACGGGTCGATCGCCCCGTCCAGCACCATCCGGCCGACGCGGTGCGGGAACAGCCCGGCGTACGTCGCACCCAGGAAGGTGCCGTACGACGCGCCGAAGTAGGTCAGCTTCGGCTCACCGAGCACCGCCCGCAGCACGTCCATGTCGCGCGCCGCCTCCTCCGTAGAGATGTGCGAGGCGAGCGCGCCGCTGTCCTTGAGGCAGCCGTCCCCGAACTGCGCCAGCAGCTGATCGGAGTGCCGGATCTCCGCCGGGGTGTCCGGGTCGGGGTCGGAGGCCACGAACACGTCGAGCTGGTGGTCGCTCAGGCAGTGCACCGGGGTGCTGTCGCCCACCCCGCGCGGGTCGAACCCGACGATGTCGAAGTCCTGCCGCAGCGGACCGCCGAAGTACGCCGACGCGTTCGCCGCGTAGTCCACCCCCGACCCGCCCGGGCCCCCGGGGTTGACCACCAGCGCACCAACCTTGTGGTCCTGGTCCTGCGCCGGCACCTTCAGCACCGCCAGGCTGATCACCTGCCCGTTCGGGTGCTGGTAGTC
This sequence comes from Nocardioidaceae bacterium, assembly GCA_035765755.1. Lineage (GTDB taxonomy): Bacteria > Actinomycetota > Actinomycetes > Propionibacteriales > Nocardioidaceae > DASSKA01. The sequence goes on along the minus strand of DASTWW010000022.1, from coordinate 5,860 downwards.
CAGAGGCACCTTGACCCGCGTGCACTCGTCGCCGGTGCGGCACGGGTGCCACGACACGTGCTGCCGGTAGTAGCGGCCCTGTCCCGCCGGCGTGCTGTCCGCCTGCGACGGGGAGGTCACCGGCTCCGGGGTCAGCGTCGGCGACGGCAGCGGGTCGGTGGCGTGGCTCCCCGACCCGAGCGAGCAGCCCGCCAGCGCAGTCGCGAGTACGACGGACAGGGCGGTCGCGATGGCCGCCCTCGACCGGGCACCACTCAGGGACGGGGACACGCCCCCAACCTTCTCACGCACATCCCACGGGAAACCGGCACATCACACGGTTCGCACGTCGTGTGACCTGCAAGTTTCCCATGGGACCATGGGAAACCGTCACGCCGGGCGGGAGCGGGTCAGACCTTGAGGGCGACCATCATCGACTCGAGCGCGAGCAGCGGCGTGGTGTTGAACTCGGTCATCTGCTCGCGCGCGGTGAACACCGCGTCGATGCGGCGCAGGTTGCTCTCCGGCGTGGTCCGGCGGGCCAGCTCCTCGACCTTGGGGCGCATCTCCTCGTTGACCAGCTCACCGGGCGCACCGGCTTGCACCGCGATGGTGTCCCGGTAGACCGACAGCAGGTCCATCAGGCACCGGTCGACCACGTCGAGCACCCGGCGCTTCCCCCGCTGCTTCTGGCTGTGGGTGAGGTCCTTCAGCGCCGCCTGGTAGGTGCGGGACGTCTTGGCCTTGCGGTCCCCACCGAGCACCGCGTCCAGCTCGGCGAGCTCGCGCTGGTTGGTCTCGCCGGTGATCGCGGCCGTCTCGTCGTTGGCGATCTCGACCAGGTTGGCCGCGGCGTTCATGCAGGCGCCCAGCGAGATGAGCCCGGCGGGGATCGAGACCACCTCGCGGCGCCGGCGCCGGGTGTCCTCGTCCTGGGCGAGCGCGCGGGCCCGGCCGATGTGCCCCTGGCTGGCTCGCGCCGCGAACGCCGCGATGCCCTCGGGCACGCCGTGCTGCTCGACGAGGAACCGCGACACCTCCGCGACAGTGGGGGTCGCGAGCGCGATGTTGCGGCAGCGGGACCGGATCGTCGGCAGCACGTCCTCCAGCGTGGGCGCGCACAGCAGCCACACCGTCTTGGGTGTGGGCTCCTCGATCGCCTTCAGCAGCGTGTTCCCGGTGCGCTCGCCGAGCCGGTCGGCGTCCTCGATCAGCATCACCTGCCAGCGCCGCTTGGCCGGGGAGAGCGCGGAGCGGTGCACCAGCTCGCGCATGTCGTCGATGTAGAGCACCGAGGTCTCCGACCGGGTGATGCTCACGTCCGGGTGCGACCCGGCCAGCGTGGTGACGCAGGCCTCGCAGTGCCCGCAGCCGCCGTTCTCGCACTGCAGCGCGGCCGCGAACGCCAGCGCGGCGTTGGACCGGCCGGAGCCGGGCGGGCCGGTGAACAGCCAGGCGTGCGTCATCCCCTGCCCGGCCGCTGCGCGCCGCAGGGTGTGCACCGCGCGTTCCTGGCCGACCAGGGCCGACCACACCGACCCGGCCTGGACGTCGAGGGTGCTCATGCGGGGTCCCCGCGGAAGCGCGAGCGCAGCGAGCGGTTTCGGGCGGTGTTCATGAGTCCATCGAGCCCCTGGCCTCGTCCACGAGCGTCTCGTCGACCAGCGTGGGCGGCGGCTCCGCCGCGTGCCGGGTGGCCTGCGGCAGCAGCGGGCCGACCCGCTGCCGCACCGCGGCCTCGATCTCGCCGACCGGGAGCCGGGCGTCCACGACCAGGTAGTGCTCCGGCTCGGCCGACGACAGCTGCAGGAAGGCCCGGCGGACCCGCTCGTGGAACTCCAGCGACTCGGCCTCGATCCGGTCCCGCTCTGCAAACCGGGTCAGCCCAGCCTGCGGCGGCAGGTCGAGCAGCACCGTCAGGTGCGCGCGCAGGTCGTCGGTGGCCCAGCGGGCGACGCGTTCCAGGTCCCGGCCGGGCAGCTCTCGGCCGGCGCCCTGGTAGGCCAGTGTCGAGTCGACGTACCGGTCAGTGATCACGACCGCGCCGCGCGCCAGTGCCGGGGCGACCACCGACTCGACGTGCTCGGCCTTGTCCGCGGCGTACAGCAGCGCTTCGGTGCGGTGCGAGATCGCCCCGGTCGCCGGGTCCAGCACGATGCCGCGCAGCTTCCGGCCCACCTCGGTGTCCCCCGGCTCGTGGGTGAGCAGCACGTCGTACCCGTCCGCGCGCAGCCACTGCGCGAGCCGCTGTGCCTGGGTGGACTTGCCGGCGCCCTCGCCGCCCTCGAACGCGACGAACACGCCGGTGGCGGCGTACTGCCCCACCGGGCTGGTGAACGCGTTGCGGAGGTCTGACATGAGTGAGGTCCCCTTGCGGTCGTCCATCTGACGGTAGGACGTCACACCGACAGCGGTCATCACGCAGGCGGCGATCAGGAAGGTGAAGGCGGCGCCGTTGTAGGTCAGCAGGCCACGCCCGGACGCGGTGGTGGGGCCGAAGGTGTGCGTCCCGATGAACCCGGCGATCAGCGGCGCGGCGGCGAGCACCAGGGCCAGCGAGAGCCGGATCAGCGAGTTCACGAACGCGAAGGTGCGTCCGCGCAGGTCGTTGGGCACCTCGAGCCCGAGCAGCGTGTTGCCGGTGACCCAGGCGACCCCGCTGAAGAAACCCAGCACCAGGGTCAGCAGCGTGGTGATCACCAGCTGCTGCACCAGTGCGAGCGGGAACAGCAGTACGCCGGCCATGGTCAGCGACACCCCGAACAGCCGCCGCCGGGACAGCCCGTGCAGCAGCCGCGGCCCGCGCCACATGCCCAGCCCGAGACCGAGGAACACGGTCCCGAACAGCACGCCGTAGCCGGGGTTGCCGCCGCCGAGGTCGGACACGAACGTGCGGGCCAGGCCGATCACCACGCCGCCGGCGGCGAACGCGCCAACGATGCCGATCACCAGACCACGCACCACCGGGGTGTTGCGTACGTAGGACAGCCCGTCGAGCACCACCCGGATCGCGCTGCTGCCCGTGCCCACGTCCGCGGGGCCGCGCGGGATGTGCCGCAGGAACATGATGACGATCCCGGAGATGATGAACGACAGCGCGTTGAAGTAGATCGCCAGGTCGACCGGGCCTCGGTTGAACCAGCCGAAGAGGTGCGAGTAGAGCTTGTCGGCCAGGGTCAGCGCGGTGAACAGCGCCGCGGCCGGCAGCGCGGAGCCGTACGTCGTCACTAGGCTGACCTGGTTGGCCGCCTCCAGCCGCTCCCGCGGCACCAGGTTCGGCACGGTGGCGTCCTTGGCCGGCGACCAGACCAGGCTGACCGCCTCGGTCAGCACGGTCACCACGAAGATCCACCACAGCGTGCCGACGATCGGGATGGTCACGAACAGCGCGCCCCGGATGAAGTCGCCCCAGATCAGGGTCAGCCGCCGGTCCAGCCGGTCGGCGACGTACCCCGCGATCGGGCCCATCACCAGCGCCGGCACCACGCGCAGGAACAGCACGCCCGCGATGGCGTAGTTCTTCAGCGCGTAGGACTCCACACTCGCGTTCGCGAACGCGGTCAGCGCGAGCAGTCCCATCCAGTCGCCGAGGCTGGACAGCCCGAGCCCGATCCACAGGTTCCGGAAGTCGCGAATCCGCAGCACCGCCGCCAGCGAGTGCGCAGGGGCGTACCGCAGCCGCTGCGCCAGCTCGGTCGCCGGCTCGGGTGGAACCTGCCCAGTCATGCGCACGGCTTCACCCTAACCGCGCCGCTCCGGCGCCGACCCGGCCCACACATCGGCATCCCGCTCGGGCGAACGACCCGATCGGTCAGCCCTTCTTGGCCGCGGATTTCCGAGATGTCTTCTTCGCGCTCTTCTTGGCTGCCTTCTTCGCGGTCTTCTTGGCGCCGCGCTTCTTCGGGGCCGGGCCCTTGGCGCGCTTCTCCGCGAGCAGCTCCGCGGCCCGCTCCAGGGAGACGGTCGTCTCGTCGTCGCCCTGACGCAGGGTGGCGTTGAACTCGCCGTCGGTGACGTAGGGGCCGAACCGGCCGCTCTTCACGGTCACCGTCTTGCCAGTGGCCGGGTCGGCGCCGAGCTCCCGGCCGGGGCTCGCCGCCGCGCGACCCCGCCGCTTCGGCTCGGCGAAGATCTTCAGGGCCTCCTCGAGGGAGATGGTCAGCAGCTTCTCCTCCGCGTCGATGGAGCGGGAGTCGCTGCCCTTCTTCAGGTACGGCCCGTAGCGGCCGTTGAGGGCCGTGATCTCCTCGCCCGACTCCGGGTCGGTGCCGACCACCCGCGGCAGGCTGAGCAGGGTCAGCGCGTCCTGCAGCGTCACGGTCTCGAGCGACATCGACTTGAACAGCGAGGAGGTGCGCGGCTTCTTGCTCTTCGGCGCGTCCTCAGGCAGCACCTCGGTGACGTACGGCCCGAAGCGGCCGTTCTTGGCCACGATCGGCAGCCCGCTGTCCGGGTCCTGGCCGAGCTGCCTCTCCTCACCGGCCGGGTTGGCCAGCAGCTCCTTCGCCTTCTCCTCGGTGAGCTCGTCGGGCGGCAGGTCCTCGGGCACGTTGGCGCGTACGGATTCGCCCGCCGTCGCCGTGCTTTCGATGTAGGGGCCGTAGCGGCCCACCCGCAGGTCGATGCCGTCCGCGATCGCGAAGGTGGCCAACTCGCGGGCGTCGATCTCGCCGAGCTCGCTGACCAGCTTCTTCAACCCCTCCACGTCGCCGTTGCCGAAGTAGAACTCGGCCAGCTCGGTGTTGCGGTCCCGCTGCCCGGCGGCGATCTGGTCGAGCACGTCCTCCATCCGGGCGGTGAACTCGTAGGACACCAGCCGGCTGAAGTGCTCCTGCAGCAGCCGGACCACCGAGAACGCCAGCCAGGCCGGCACCAGGGCGCTGCCCTTCTTGTACACGTAGCCGCGGTTCAGGATGGTGCCGATGATCGAGGCGTACGTCGACGGGCGGCCGATCTCGCGCTGCTCCAGCTCGCGGATCAGCGTCGCCTCGGTGTAGCGGGCAGGCGGCTTGGTCTCGTGTCCGGCCGCCCGCAGCGCCGCTGCCGAGACGGCGTCTCCCTCCGCGACGGCCGGCAGCCGGGTCTCCCTGTCATCGGACTCGGTGTCCGGGTCGTCGGACCCCTCGACGTACGCCTTCAGGAAGCCGTGGAAGGTGATCACCCGGCCGGAGGCGGAGAACACCACGTCCTCGCCGGAGGCGGCCTGCGCGCCGAGCCGCACGGTCACCGAGCGGCCCTCCGCGTCGCGCATCTGCGAGGCCACCGTGCGCATCCAGATCAGCTCGTAGAGCCGGAACTCGTCCCCGGACAGGCCGGTCTGCGCCGGGGTCCGGAACGACTCGCCCGCGGGCCGGATCGCCTCGTGCGCCTCCTGGGCGTTCTTCACCTTCGAGGTGTACTTCCGGGGCGCGTCGGGGAGGTACTCCGCGCCGTACAGCTCCCGGACCTGCTCCCGCGCGGCCGAGACCGCGGAGTCCGACAGCGTGATCGAGTCGGTCCGCATGTAGGTGATGAAGCCGTTCTCGTAGAGCCGCTGCGCGACCGACATGGTCCGCGACGCGCCGAAGCCGAGCTTGCGCGAGGCCTCCTGCTGGAGGGTGGTGGTCCGAAAGGGGGCGTACGGCGAGCGGCGGTACGGCTTGGACTCCACGGACCGGATCTCGAAGCTGGCGTCGTGCAGCCCCTCAGCCAGGGCCTCGGCACGGGCCCGGTCCAGGTGCACCACGCCCGAGCCGTTGGTCGTCGACACCTTCAGCTCGCCCTGCGCGGTGAAGTCCGATCCCCGCGCGACCCGGGAGCCGTCGACCGAGTGCAGCCGGGCCGGGAACATCCGGTCGTCGTGCTTGGACCCCGCGTCGAAGGTGCCCTCGAGGTCCCAGTA
>DASTWW010000021.1:0-4027 GCA_035765755.1 Nocardioidaceae bacterium | reverse complement strand
TGGCCGCCTCAGAACCGGACGACCACGTGTCACGGTCAACAGCCCAGGCCCAACCGCCCGGACCGGGATTCCCGGAGCAGGCACCGTCGGTGTAGACCGAGACCGCGTGTGCGGGAGCGACCATGGGCGGCTTGGGACGAGGTCTGAGTTGCTTGTGTTCCGGCGCCGACACCCGACCAGGCTAACCGGCACCTCCGGCTCAGCGGCCGCGGAACGCGACGACGCCCTGCAGGGTCGGGACGAAGACCCAGTTGCCGCACACGATCTGGGAGGGGAAGTGCGGCATCGGGCCGGCGGCCAGCCGTCGCACCACCTTCCCGTCCCGCAGTCGAAGCACCACCAGCGCGCCGCTGTTCGCGTCCGCGGCATACACCTTCTTGCCTGCCACTACTGGGGAGGAGTACACGCCCCGGGCCGTCCAGCGCCAGTGCAGCGAGTGCCGGCCGACCCGCAGCGCCCGGATCGCGTTCTCTTTGCGGCAGGGCAGCAGTACGGTGCGGCGCACCACCGCCGCGCCGCCGTAGGCCGCACAGCCGTCCAGGTGCCGCACCGCCGAGCCGATCCCGCCGAGCCGCGGCCGGAGCAGGTACACCACCCCACGCTTGCCGGCGATCACCAGCCGGTGCACCGAGCGGACCACCGCCGGCGACATCGAGCCGAGGTCGAGGTCGTTGGCGTTGTCCTGGCGCCAGGATCTGGGCGAGAAGATCGACCGCCGGTGCAGCATCACCGGGGTCAGCTCGGTGACCGAGTCGCTGCGGTCCCAACGGCCGTTCACCTCCGTGCCGTTGCCGCTGGCCACATAGACGTTGCCGTTCCCGCCGAGCACCGGTCCGGGCGTGGCCCACATGCCGGCCTTCCGGGCGGTGGGCACCGCGTAGCTGTGGATCGGCCCGCGGCCGTTCGTGGCCACCGAGGTCACGTACCCGACGTAGTTGTCGCAGTCGCCGAACAGCCCGCCGAAGGCGGTCAGCACGCGGCCGTGGGCAACCAGCAGCGCGGCCCGCTGCTGCTCGGCCTTCGGGTTGCGCCGGGGCTGGGTGTCGAGGCTGCGGTGCCAGCGGCGTACCCCGGTGAGCGCGTTCAGCGCCCACAGCGTGTGGTGGCCTCCGATGGTCTCCGCGGCCACGTACACCGACCCGGTCCCGGCGCTGTAGGTGGGAGTTCCGGTGATCCCGAGCGGGTCGATGTTGCCGCACGGCAGGCCGGGCAGCGGCTGCGGGGTGCCCAGCTTCACGTGCCAGCGCACTCGGCCGGTGCGCGGCCGCAGGCCGTAGACGTCGTTGGTCTCCGTGGCCACCACCAAGACCCCCTTCACCAGCAGCGGCTCCCCGTACACCGCGCCGTGCAGGTGCTTGCTCCACGCCCGGTGCAGCCGGCCCTTCGGTGCCTTGGCCACGTGCCCGCTGCGGTAGGCGTTCTTGTGGTAGCTCGGCCAGGCCGGCAGCGTCGGCCGGGTGCTGTACGACGAGCGGGCGACTCCCTGCTCGTTCAGCGGACCGGAGCGTACGTCGGCGCAGCCCGTCGCTGTCGCCAGGATCAGCATGAACATCAGCAGACGACGCATCATCCGATGATGCATCCCTCCAACCACGCCGCGACAGAGGCTGACCGTCTCATCCCTCCCGAGTCCCGTCGTCGGGTTTGGTGGGCTTGGTCTGCCGGTGTCGGGTGGGTGCCTGGTCGGAGCGGTCCCGTTGGACGAGTTCTGCCTTGAGGTCGTGGTTCTCTTGGCGAAGCCGGCGGATCTCTGCACGGTCTGGTTCGCTGGCCGCCCGGAGCTCGCCGAGCTCTGCGGCGAGCCGATGTGTCTGGTCGCGCAGCCTCAGCACCTGTCCGATGCCGACCAGGTTGAGGCCATCGGCGAGGAGCGCGGTGATGTCCGCGATCCGGGCGATGTCGTCCCGGCTGTACCGACGAGTGCCCCCGCCGGTACGGAACGGGCTGACCAACCCACGTTGTTCGTAGATGCGCAGCATCTGCGGGTCGACACCGCTCAGCTCCGAGGCCACGGAGATGGGGTAAACCGCATGACCGGAGTCCACGTCAGGCGGACGCACGTGAAAGCCCTCCATCACTCCAACCTTCCAGCGCTCGCCAGAATTTGCGCTCACTGGCTTGAAACTGTGTCGGTGACCATCCATAATCTCAATCAGTTGATACAGATTACCTCACTTGTCGTCAGCAGACCGTGGTGATGAGAGGAGGACGATCGCGATGCTGACGGGTACCGACCCGCTGCGTGTATCCGGATCGACGGCTGCCCGTCGTGGAACCGGCATCTTGAGCCTCCGGCTCGACCTTCCCGCGGGACGCCGCGTCGGTGAGTGGTCGGCGACACGGGAACCCGAACGAGAGGTTCAGTCCCACCAGCAGAACGGAGACCACACGATGTACCCCTCGGCCAAGGCGCGCGAACTCGCGGTCCTGCTTCGGATCAGTCGCGAGCTCGATATATGCGGGGACCTCACGGCCACCGTCGACAACCCGTCGGAACTGATCGCCTGGACGGACGTGCTGGCGGACGCGACCGTCCTCGCCTGGCGCGCTTCGGACTCCGGATGCCGCTTCGTCCACGTGGCTGCCGACCACCGTCGGGCACCGGTACGCGGACACGTGTCCGCGGTGTTGTCGTGCGACCAGCATCCGGAGTTCTGGGAGGCGCTGCACCTGGCGGACCTCGAGGCGGGCAGCACTCGGGCCCTGAGCGCCCGCGACCTGGCAGAGGCATGGAAGGCCATGCCCATCACTCCGCCCGACAGTCACACCCCACCCGAGCCGCCACCTTCGGCACAGGGACCGCACGTCCCCGACCGGGCCCAGCCAGGGCAACGGCCTCCGCCGACACCGACGAGCTCACACAGGCCCGGGAACCGGAGCCGACAACAGTACGACAACCGAGAGACGTCAGAGACGACAGAGACGAGAACGCAGACGCCGGCAGAGACGCCGGCAGCAACCTAATCCAACGGTCAACCCAGCTGCAAGGAGGCAGTGAAATGTTGCTGCGCACCACCGATCCCTTCCGTGACTTCGACCGACTCACTCAGCAGCTCGTCGGCTCGACCTGGGGCACCACCAATCGCCCGGCCGTGATGCCGATGGATGCATGGCGTGAGGGCGACCGGTTCGTCATCGAGTTCGACCTCCCTGGCGTGAACCCGGAAAGCATCGACCTGGACGTCGAGCGCAACGTGCTCACCGTCAGGGCCGAGCGCGTGCCTCGCAACGGCGACTGGGAAATGCTCGCCGCCGAGCGCGTCCGGGGGGCATTCAGCCGCCAGCTCGTCCTCGGTGACAACCTCGACCTGGAGAACATCGAGGCAAAGTACGACGCCGGGGTCCTGCGTCTGGTGGTCCCGGTCGCGGAGAAGGCCAAGCCGCGCAAGATCGAGATCACCGGCACCAAGCCGGACACCACGGCCATCGAGGCCTGAACCACGTGATCCGCCGAGGCGTCACGCACGCCTCAACCGAGCACCGGCCCGCACCCGCGGGCCGGTGCCTCCGTTCCCCCGCGTCACTGTCCCTGGCCACGCACGGGTGATCCGAAGAACGCATCTACCACCCGCTCCGCCGCCCGCCCGTCCTGGAACCGCTGGAACCGCTCGTTGAACGCCGCGATATCCGGCGCACACCGAGCCGCGAGCCCGTCGATGTCCCGCAGCAGCTCCACCACCTCCGTGGCGTCGCGCACCAGCGGCCCCGGGGCGCTCGAGGCGAAGTCGAAGAGGAACCCACGCACCGGCCCCGAGTAGGTCTCCAGGTCGGGCACCAGGAACACCATCGGCCGCCCAGTGAGCGCGAAGTCGAACCGCAGAGAGGAGTAGTCCAGCACCGCGACGTCGGCGGCCAGGATCAGGTCGTTGACCTCCGGGTAGTCGGTGACGTCGACCAGCCGTCTGGTGCTGGCCAGCCGCCGCTCGCCCTTGGCGTGGAACCGGTGCCCGCGCAGCAGGAACACGTAGTCCGGGCCGAGCACCTCCGAGGCGCCCTCCAGGTCCAGGTGGTCGGCGAGCACCGCGGC
>DASTWW010000020.1:0-8426 GCA_035765755.1 Nocardioidaceae bacterium | reverse complement strand
ACCGCGTCGGCGGGCACGATCGCCTCGGAGTCCTCGATCAGGTCGCCGAACTCGGAGTCGCCGTCCTCACCGAGCGGGGTGTGCAGCGAGATCGGCTCGCGGCCGTACTTCTGCACCTCGATGACCTTCTCCGGAGTCATGTCGAGCTCCTTGGCGAGCTCCTCCGGGGTGGGCTCGCGGCCGAGGTCCTGCAGCATCTGCCGCTGGACCCGGGCGAGCTTGTTGATCACCTCGACCATGTGCACCGGGATCCGGATGGTGCGGGCCTGGTCGGCCATCGCCCGGGTGATCGCCTGGCGGATCCACCAGGTGGCGTAGGTGGAGAACTTGTAGCCCTTGGTGTAGTCGAACTTCTCCACGGCGCGGATCAGGCCGAGGTTGCCCTCCTGGATCAGGTCCAGGAACAGCATGCCGCGCCCGGTGTAGCGCTTGGCGAGGGAGACGACGAGCCGGAGGTTCGCCTCGAGCAGGTGGTTCTTGGCGCGGCGGCCGTCCTCGGCCACCCACTCCAGCTCCTCCTGCAGCTTTGTCGAGATCTTGCCGCCCTGAGCGAGCTTCTCGTCCGAGAACAGGCCGGCCTCGATCCGCTTGGCGAGCTCGACCTCCATCTCGGCGTTGAGCAGCGGCACCTTGCCGATCTGCTTGAGGTAGTCCTTGACCGGGTCGGCGGTGGCACCGGCCACCAGCACCTGCTGCTCGGGCTCGTCGGACTCGTCGGTGGAGGAGAACACGAACCCGCTGGACTCGTCCTCCTTGAGGGTCGGGTCCTCGGCGAGGTCCTTCTCGAACTGCTCGTCCGGCACGTCCGGCAGGACCTTCTTGCCGTCGGGCCCGACGGCCGGAGCGGCGCCGTTGGCCGCCGCCTGCTCCGCGGTGCCCTTCTTGGCTGCGGTCTTCTTGGCCGGGGCCTTCTTCTCCGGCTGCTTGGCGGCGGCCTTCTTGGTCGCGGGCTTGCTCGCCGGGGCCTTCTCGGTGGACTTCGCGGCGGCCTTCTTGGTGCTCGCCTTCACCGTGGTGCGGCCACTGGCGGCCGCAAGGACCCTCTTGCGGCCGGCGGAGTCGTCGGCGGACAAAGCCACGGTGACACCTTCTTCACTCAGGAGGCGGAGCAACGCCTTGAGGTGCTGCGGGGAGATGGCAGCGGCCTCGCTGGTGCTGCGTATGTCGTCGGAGGTGACCTGGCCGGTCGATCTACCGAGCTCGACCAACGCCACGACGTCGGGATGCGTCAGGACTTCGGCTGGAAGCTTCCGGGACGTGCTCGACGACACGAACTACCTCTCGTACAGCGGATAACGGGCGCGGCAAGGCCCGTTCACGTCAAGAGCCGCATCGCTATTGTGACACGGCACAGGTCGTTTCCAAGCCAGAGGCTCATTCGGCGTCGGCCTTGACGGCGAGCACCGGGCATGGTGCGTCCAGCAGCACCCGCTGCGCATTGCTGCCGAGAATCAGCTTCCCCACCGGGGACCTGCGGCGCAGCCCGATCACGATGAACTCCGCAGAAACCTCTTCGGCCACCGCGACCAGGTCCTCCGCCGGGTCCATGCCGCGCACCAGCTGGCGGACCTCGTGGTCCACGCCCGTGCCGCTGAGCTGGTTGCGGACCTCCTCCAGCTGCGCCTCGGACTCCAGCGCGTCGTCGCGGTCGAACTCACGGCCTCCACGGTGCGAGTTCACCACCACGAGCCGGCAGCCGCGCAGCCGTGCCTCCTCCGCGCCGCGGCGCAGCGCCGCGCGGCCCTCCGGCTTCGGCACGTACCCGACGACGATGGTCCCCATCGGCTCCTCCATCAGCTCACCGACCCGCGGACGCTGGGCCGCCAGGCGGCACCGTACCGCAGCGGTCCGGGCCGTGGTTGTGGATGAGCACCGACGCCGTCGCCACATCCGGGGCAGGCTGGTCCCGTGCAACCCCACTCCGACCCGCGACCACTCCTGCGCTTGGAGGTCGGCGGGCTGCGCCGACGGGAGAGCCGGCGCGTGTTCGACCCGTCCGTGCACCTGGGTCGGTTGGGCGGCCCGCACCGCTCCTTCGTCTTCCGGGCGCAGGACCGTCCGGTGATGGACCGCGGCCTGCGGGTGGAGGTGATGTGCTCACTGCTCGACGAGCATGAGGACGACGTGACCGACGCGGTGGTGTGGCTGGTGCGTCCTGGCGTCCCGGAGCTCAGCGACCTGGACCTGGAGTGGCAGAGTGCGGCGGGGTTCGCGTTCGCGACCCGCGACACGCGACCGGCGGGATTCTACGTGGTCACCCGCGCCGGCTGGCTGGACGTGCGCACGGGGAAGAGTCGGGTCTGGAAGCGGCTGCGCCTCTGACGGGGCCTCACAGCTCCCACGCGTGCACCGGCTCGTTGCTGTGCATCAGCTCGCGGTAGTCGTTCAAGGTGTGGCGCATCGCGTCCATCCGGTCGCCGCCGTCCCGGTCCAGCCGCTTCTGAAAACGGCCCACCAGCCACGACGCGCCGTTCTGGCCGGTCAGGCAGCGCTGCTCGATGATGCCGAGCAGCCGGTCGCTCTCGGCCGGCTCGGCGCCCCAGGCCTCCAGCCCGGCACGGGCCATCGGCAGCAGCCGCCGGACGACCAGCTCGGTGGCGGGCACCTGGCCCAGCCCCGGCCAGTACACGTTGGCGTCGATGCCCTGCCGGGCCGCGACGTGGAAGTTCTCCTCCGCCGCGCTGAACGACATCTGCGACCACAGCGGCCGCTCGTGCTCGGCGAGGGTGCGCACCAGCCCGAAGTAGAACGCCGCGTTGGCCATTGTGTCCGCGACGGTCGGCCCGGCGGGCAGCACACGGTTCTCCACCCGCAGGTGCGGCAGCCCGTTCACCACGTCGTACACCGGACGGTTCCAGCGGTAGATGGTGCCGTTGTGCAGCCGCAGCTCCGGCAGCCGCGGCGTGCGGCCACTCTCCAGCAGCACGCGGGGGTCCTCCTCGTCGGTGACCGGCAGCAGCGCCGGGAAGTAGCGCACGTTCTCCTCGAACAGGTCGAAGATCGAGTTGATCCACCGCTCGCCGAACCACACCCGGGGGCGGACGCCCTGCGCCTTCAGCTCCTCGCTGCGGGTGTCGGTGGCCTGCTCGAAGAGCGGGATCCGGGTCTCGGCCCACACCTGCTTGCCGAACAGGAACGGCGAGTTGCCGCCGAGCGCGACCTGCACACCGGACACCGCCTGCGAGGCGTTCCAGTACGCCGGGAAGTCGTCCGGGCTGACCTGGATGTGCAGCTGGGTGCTGGTGCACGCCGCCTCGGGGATGATCGTGTCCGCGGTGGTGCGCAGCCGGTCGGTGCCGGCGATGTCGATGACGATGTCCTCGCCGCGGGCGGCGAGGATCTGGTCGCTGAGCAGCTGGTAGCGCGGGTTGGTGCTCAGCGAGGCGGGGCCCATGTGCCCCTGCGACAGCGTCGGCAGGATACCGATCATCACCAGGTGCGCGCCCACCTCGCGGGCCTTGACCTCTGCCTCGTTGAGGCTGGCCCGCACGCCGTCCTCGAAGTCGCTGAACCCGCGCACCTTGAGGCGCTTGGGCGCGACGTTGATCTCCAGGTTGAACTGGCCGAGCTCGGTCTGGAAGTTGGGGTCGGCGATCGCCTCGAGCGCCTCGGCATTCTTCAGCGCCGGGTCGCCGGCCTCGTCGACGAGGTTCAGCTCGATCTCCAGCCCGGTCATCGGGTCGTCGGACTCGAACCGCGACTCGCTGAGCATGCGGGCGAACACGTCCAGGCACCGGCGCACCTTCTCGCGGTACCGGGTCCGGTCCGCCCGGCTGAACTGCTGTGGTGCGACCTCTTCGCCCATGGAGGAAGCGTAGGCGCCGAGGCGCCGGTTCGGGAGCACCAAGCGCGGCCCCGCCTGCCGGCCGACCCGTGCGGTCAGCCGGCGAACAGCGGGAGCATGCCCCGCTCCAGCGGCTCCCAGGTCGACGGCGGAACGCCCGCGGCGAGCGCCTGCGCCAGCAGACCGGCCAGGCTGTAGTCCGGGTCGGCGTGGTGGGCCCGGTCGACGGCACACCAGGCCAGCGCACCGTTCCCGTTGAGCCAGGCCGCGAAGCCGAGGAGGGCCGCGGGCGGCGCCAGCAGCGCGTGCGGCGAACGTCGTACGACGTCGCGCCAGAGGTCCACCTGGGCACCGGCGTTGTCGTGGGTCATCGAGGCCCAGGCCACGTCGCGCACCTGGATGGACACCAGCGCGACCAGCAGCCGGCCCACCTCCTCGTCGCTGAGCCGAAGGCGGTCGGCGAGGAACCGACCGATCCGCTGCTCCACCCAGTGGCCCTCCTGGACCAGGTGCCGGCGAGCACCGTCCGGCGCAGGCTGTCCGAGGTGTCTTCCGGCGGCGACCATCCGCTCGCCGGCCGTCCCCGCGGACCGCTCGACGGCGGCGACGGCCTCGTCGTCGTCGCCGACGAGGGAAGCGGCGAGCTCCTCGCGGCTGGACAGCATGACCCGGCCCTGGAGCACCGCCTGCGCGAGGAACGGGTGCCCGGAGATGTCGTACGGCGTGCCGTCCGCCGGGCAGCAGGGGCCGGTGCACCCCGACAGGGAGTACCAGCGGCTGCCGTCGGTGCGGATCGCCTCGACCAGCTCGACACCGACCTCCTCGAGGCCGTCTTCCACCAAGGCCGCGGCGGCCTCGGCCAGCTCCGCGTCGTCGGAGTAGACGACGAGCACGGAGCGGCCGATCCGGGTCCGCTCGGCCACATCGATGATCTGGCCGACCGCGGCGTCGATGTCCTCCAGCCGGTCGGGCAGGTCGACCCGGGCGTGGAAGGCGTCCCGCTCCGCGCCCAGGGTGATCAGCACCAGGGAGCGCTCGGGGTGGAAGCCGAGCATGCACGGCACCATGGCGAGCAGGTCGGTGGGGGTCTTGGCCCGCAGGGTCAGCGGCCGGATGTCTTCGCTCATGGTGGCGAGCCTGCGCGCTCGCGCGGCTCGCGAGAACCGGCCTCGCTACCATGGCGGACGACCCGCCGAAACCCGTTCCTTGTGCAAGAGATCTGGCTGTCGATGCCGGACGGCATGATGGGGGCGTGCGCGCCGACCCCACCATCTTGCACGTGGACCTCGACGCGTTCTTCGCCGCGGTCGAGCAGCGGGACAAGCCGTCGCTGCGCGGCAAGCCGGTGGTCGTCGGAGGCGTGGGCGGTCGGGGCGTGGTCGCCACCGCGTCGTACGAAGCAAGGGCGTACGGCGTGCGCTCGGCGATGTCCACGGCCGAGGCGCGCTCCCGCTGCCCGCACGCGGCCTTCCTGACCGGCCGGTTCGACGCCTACCGGGAGGTGAGCGGCGCGGTGATGACGCTGCTGCGCAGCATCTCCCCGCTGGTCGAGCCGCTCTCGCTCGACGAGGCGTACGTCGACCTGGCCGCCGCGGTCGAACCGGCCACCACCGTGGAGGAGGTGACCGCGCTCGCCCGGCGCCTCAAGGAGCAGGTGGGCGAGGTCACCGGCGGGCTGTGCGGCTCGGTCGGCGTGGCCAGCTCGAAGCTGGTCGCCAAGATCGCGAGCGACCTGGACAAGCCCGACGGGCTGGTGGTGGTGGCCCCGGGCACCGAGCAGGACCTGTTGCGGCCGATGAAGGTGACGGTGATCCCCGGGGTCGGGCCGGCCACCACCGAGCGGCTGCGCCGGGTGGGCGTGCACACCGTGGCCGACCTCGAGCGGGTCTCCGAGGACGAGCTGGTGCGCATCCTCGGCCAGGCCCACGGCCGCTCGCTGCACCAGCTGGCGCGCGCGCAGGACGACCGGCCGGTGGTCGCGGAGCGGGAGGCCAAGTCGATCAGCGTGGAGGGCACCTACGACACCGACCTTGTCGACCGGCGGCTGCTGGAGGGGCTGCTGGACCGGCAGGCCCGCCAGGTCACGGAGCGGCTGCGCAAGGCACGGCTGTCCGGGCGGACCGTGACGGTCAAGGTCCGACTTCACGATTTCTCCACGCACACCCGCTCCGCGACGCTGGCCTCCCCCACCGACAGCACACCGGCGGTGGCCCGGCTGGCCCGCTCGCTGCTCGGCGAGGTGGACACCTCCGGCGGGGTGCGGCTGCTGGGCGTGGGCGTGTCCGGCCTCGCGGACTGGATCCAGGAGGACCTGTTCGACCACGCGGACCTGCAGGGTTCGGACGCCACCGAGTCGCTGCCTCCGCTCGAGCCCGAGCTGGTCGAGCACTTCACCCGGGGCCGGCAGTGGGCCCCCGGCATGGATGTCACGCACGCCGAGCACGGCCCCGGGTGGGTCTGGGGGTCCGGCCGGGGCCTGGTCACGGTGCGGTTCGAGACGGCCGTGACCGGGCCCGGCCCGGTGCGCACGTTCCGCGCCGACGACCCCGAGCTGACCCCGGTGCGTCGAGGCAGGTACGACGCGGCCGGACCCGGCTAGTCCTGCTCAGCCGCCGGGTTGGCAGTGTTGTCGGTGAAGTTGCCGAAGTGGCCGCCGTGGTGCGGAGGGTTCGGGTACTCCTTGTAGCAGACGAACGCGTCACCGTTGGCGTTGACCACGTCGAAGACCGCGAGGGCCAGGTCGGCATCCTGCAGCTGGCCGACCTCTGCCCTGGTGAGCATCGCGTAGCTGTCCGGACACACGCCGACCGGCGGCGTCGCCTGGGCAGGGACCGGGACGAGGGCCGCGGCCAGAGCGGCCGCCGGCACGAGGAGCGCGGACTTGCGGATCATGAGTTCCTCCTGGGTCCAAACTCGGCCCAGCATGCCTCCGCGCCGTCCGCGGGGCATCGCCCATTCGCGGTAACCCCGCGGCCCTCGCCCCGGCTCCCGCGCTCAGCTGTTCCTGTGCGGCAGGAACTCCTGGGCCTTGGTCTTGATGCCCTCCTTGATCACGCCCCAGCGGTTCGGGTCGCCCTGCAAGATCGCCTCTGCCGAGGACTTCATCTGGTCGAGGGTGGCGTGCGGCGGGATCGGCGGGATGTTCGGGTCGGTCTGCACGTCGAGCACCGTCGGCCGGTCCGCGGACAGCGCCTCGTCCCACGCCGAGGCGATCTGGCCCGGCTCGGTGATCTTGCGGCCGATGAGCCCCAGCGAGCTGGCGAAGCCGGCGTAGTCCACGTCCGGAAGCCACTGCGACTCCTCGAACTTCGGCGCGCCGGCCATCGCGCGCATCTCCCAGGTGACCTGGTTGAGGTCGTTGTTGTGCAGCACGGCGATGATCAGCCGCGGGTCGGCCCACTGCTCCCAGTACCGCTTCACGGTGATCAGCTCGGCCATCCCGTTCATCTGCATCGCCCCGTCACCGGCGAACACGATCGCCGGCCGGTCGGGGTGGGCGAACTTCGCGCCGATGCCGTACGGCGTCCCCGGACCCATCGTGGCCAGGGTGCCCGAGAGCGAGCCGCGCATGTCACCGGTGAACTTCAGGTTCCGGGCGTACCAGTTGGCTGACGATCCCGAGTCGGCGCTGACGATCACGTCGTGCGGAAGCCGCGAGGAGAGCTCGTGGAACAGCCGCATCGGGTTGATCGGGTCGGCGTCGACCATGGCCTCCATCTCCATGGTCTCCCACCACCGGTGCACGTTCTTCTCGATGGTCTCGCGCCAGGAGCGGTCGGACTTCTTCTCCAGGTGCGGGATCAGCGCGCGCAGCGCCGCCTTCGCATCCGAGACGAGGTTGACCTCCATCGGGTAGCGCATCCCGATGAACTTGCCGTCGATATCGATCTGTACGGCGCGGGCCTGACCGAACTCGGGCAGGAACTGGGTGTAGGGGAAGTTCGACCCGACCACCAGCAGGGTGTCGCAGTCCTGCATCAGCTCGTAGCTGGGTCGCGTGCCGAGCAGCCCGATCGCTCCGGTCACGAAGGGCAGGTCGTCGGGGATCGCGTCCTTGCCGAGCAACGGCTTGGCGATGCCGGCGCCGAGCAGGTCGGCCACCTCGATGACCTCGTCGCGGGCGCCACGAGAACCCTGCCCGGCCAGGATGGCCACCTTCTCGCCGGAGTTCAGCACGTCGGCCGCGCGTCGTACCGCCTCGTCCTCGGGGCTGACGCGCGGGAACTCGATGCCGAGGGAGGACGGGACGTACTTGAACTCGTGCGGGGGGGCTGCGTAGTCCAGCTCCTGGACGTCGGCCGGGATGATGATCGCGGTCACGGTGCGCTCGGCCATCGCGACCCGCATGGCCCGGTCGATCACGTTGGGCAGCTGCTCAGGGACGGTGACCATCTGGAGGTACTCGCTGGCCACGTCCTTGAACAGCGACATCAGGTCGACCTCCTGCTGGTAGGAGCCGCCCATCGCCGACCGGTTGGTCTGACCGACGATCGCCACCACGGGCACGTGGTCGAGCTTCGCGTCGTACAGGCCGTTGAGCAGGTGGATCGCGCCAGGGCCGGAGGTGGCGGCGCACACGCCGACCTTGCCGGAGAACTTCGCGTAGCCGACCGCCTCGAAGGCCGACATCTCCTCGTGCCGG
>DASTWW010000019.1:0-38208 GCA_035765755.1 Nocardioidaceae bacterium | reverse complement strand
GCGGCCGTCGTCTCCGAGGAGAGGGTGGCGCCCATGAAGGTGCCGTGCGCCCAGTCCCGGGCCTCGGTCACCAGCGGGATGGTGGTCTTGCGCCGGCCACCGAACAGGATCGCGTCGATCGGCACACCCTTCGGGTCGTCGTACTCAGGCGCCAGGATCGGGCACTGCTTGATCGGCGTGCAGTACCGGCTGTTCGGGTGGCTGGACAGCTCCTCGGACTCCGGCGTCCACGGCTGGCCCTTCCACGACGTCGCGTGCGCGGGCGGGTTCTCCATGCCCTCCCACCACACGTCGCCGTCCTCGGTGAGCGCGACGTTGGTGAACACCGAGCTGCCGCGCTCGAGGGTGCGGATCGCGTTCGGGTTGGTGTTCTCGTTGGTGCCCGGGGCAACGCCGAAGAAGCCGAACTCCGGGTTGATCGCGTAGAGCCGGCCGTCGTCGCCGATGCGCATCCAGGCGATGTCGTCGCCGAGGGTCTCGACCTTCCAGCCGGGGATGGTCGGGGCGAGCATGGCCAGGTTCGTCTTGCCGCAGGCGCTCGGGAACGCCGCCGCGACGTACTTCGTGACGCCCTGCGGGCTGGTGAGCTTGAGGATCAGCATGTGCTCCGCGAGCCAGCCCTCGTCGCGGGCCATCACGCTGGCGATGCGCAGCGCGTAGCACTTCTTGCCGAGCAGCGAGTTGCCGCCGTAGCCGGACCCGTAGGACCAGATCATCCGCTCCTCGGGGAACTGCACGATGTACTTGGTGTCGTTGCACGGCCACGACACGTCGGCCTGCCCCGGCTCGAGCGGTGCTCCGACGGAGTGCAGTGCGGGCACGAAAGTGGCGTCGGTCTCCTCCATCCTCCGGAGTACGGAGGTGCCCATCCGGGCCATCACGCGCATGGAGACCACGACGTACGGCGAGTCGGTGATCTCCACGCCGAACATCGGCTTCTCGGCATCGAGGTGACCCATCACGAACGGGATGACGTACATGGTCCGGCCCCGCATGCAGCCCCGGTAGAGGTCGGTCATGATGGCCTTCATCTCGCCCGGGTCCATCCAGTTGTTCGTGGGGCCGGCGTCCTTCTCCTCCACCGAGCAGATGAACGTGCGGCCCTCCACGCGCGCCACGTCCGTCGGATCGGTGCGGGCCCAGAACGAGTTGGGCTTCTTCTTGTCGTCGAGGCGCACGAAGGTGCCTGCCTGGACGAGCGCGTCGGTGAGCTGGGTCCACTCCTCGTCGGAGCCGGTGCACCAGTGGATCGCGTCGGGCTGGGTGAGCTCGGCGATCTCCTTGACCCAGGAGAGAATCCCCCGGTGCGTGGTCGGCTCGTCGAAGGTGACTTCGTTGACGGTGTCGGCAGTCATTGCCTATCGTTCCCTCTCGCGCGTCCTCGGCGCCCGTGGTCGCCGGACCACCGGCCTGATCGGTGGTGGAGTCGTGGAGCTGCTCTTCAGCTGATCGCCGCCTCGTTGCGGGCGATGTGGTGGCTGTTGCTGCGGTGTCGCAGCGGGGTGCTGGTGAATGTACTCACAAGTCCGCGGCAGGGTCTATTGGAACGATCCAGGGTTCGTCGTACCGCCGCCGGAAGGGCCCCACTGGGTGCGATTTCGTCCCGAACGCAGGGGCACGTTAGACTCTTCGACGCCCTGCGCTCGTAGCTCAACGGATAGAGCATCTGACTACGGATCAGAAGGTTGGGGGTTCGAATCCCTCCGAGCGCGCGCACCCGAAAGCCCAGGTCCATCACCCACGACCTGGGCTTTCCTGTCTTCCAGAGCCGCACCCGTGACGTGGCCGTCGATTTGGGGCTATTGAGTCTGGGGCGGGCACGCTGCTAGTCTTCGAAACGTTCGCGTCGAGGCCGTCGGCCACATCTTTGGGGATCGAACTCCTCGCGCGCACACATGAAAGCCCAGGCCCATCCCCCGTGACCTGGGCTTTCTTGTGTCTCGGACCCCGGCCGGCCGGCCGTAAGGCTCGTCCGTAAAGGAATGGGCGCCGGCGCGGAAACCGCGTATGTTGACCCGGTTATGTGGGATCTGTGGCTGACGCTGCGCGGCATGTGGTTCCGGCGGGGGGTTTCGCTGGCCGTCCTGATCGTGGCGTCGTTGGTGGTCGGCGGCGCGGTGACCGGTCCGTTGTTCCTGCGCGCTGCCGGTGAGTCGGTGCTGCACGACACCATGAACCAGGCGCTGCCCATCGGACGGATCGTCTCGGACCGGCTGTCCGGGCCGGTCAAGTCCCAGCCTCTTGCCCAGGTGGCCGAGGCGAGCCGCCACAAGCTGGCCGGTCTGCCCACCCTGGACCGGCTGTTCACGCCGCCGGTCGCCTCCCTGCAGGTGCAGGCGGTCGTCGGCCGGCCGCACGCCACCGGAGACTCCGCGGTGCTCGCCTACCGAGAGGGCGTCTGCCAGCACGTGCGCATGGTCAGTGGCCGGTGCGCCGAGCAGCCTGACACGGTGATGGTCAGCGCGAAGACGGCGGACGCGGTCGGCTGGCGGCCCGGCCAGCGGCTGCTGGCCAACGGACGGTCGGTGCAGGTGGTGGGCCTGTACGCGCCGGAGGACCCCAAGGGCGACTACTGGGGCACGCACCCCTACTTCGCGGCGCTGTCGGGATCCGGCGTCGCCGGTGACCTGGGCAGCACGGTGGACGCGCTGTTCGCGCCGCGCGCCACGCTGCTCGCGCAGCCCGGGTACGTCGACGCGACGGGAGCCGTGGACCGGCAGCTGAAGGTGTCGCAGCTGCGGGTCGTCGACGTGCCCGCGGTGGAGAAGGCGCTGCTGGACTACACCGACACCGGCCTGGGCGAGGCCCGGTTCCGCTCGGCCGGCGTCACCGACACCGCGATCGGGGCGGTGCTCATCCAGGCGACTGGGATCACCGACAAGCTGGTGCTGCCCGTGGTCGTGGTCGAGGTCCAGCTCCTGGTGCTGTGCTGGCTGATCCTTTTCCTGGTGGTCGCGAACGCGGCCGAGGCGCGCGGGCAGGAGGTCTCGCTGGCCAAGCTGCGCGGTGCGCCCGCGGCCTCCACCGTGGCGTTCGGCCTCCTCGACACGCTGCTGCTGGTGGTGCTCGCCGTGCCGATCGGGCTGGCGCTGGCGTGGGCGTGGGTCACCGCGATCGCCCACCTGCAGCTCGCGCCCGGGACGCCGGTGGTGCTGACTCCCGCGTCGGGGTTGGCGGCCGCCGGTGCCGGCGCGGGTGCCGCGGTCGCGGCCGTGCTGGCCGCGCCGCGGACGTTGCGTCGGCCAGTGCTCGAGCAGTGGCGCCGGGCGACGCGGCGCGCGAAGTCCCGGCCCTGGCTGGTCGACGGTCTGCTCGTGGCGGCGGTCGTGGCCGGGCTGGTGGTGCTGGCCCGCAAGGGCGCCGTGGACTCCGCCTCGACCAGCGTGCTGGCCCTGGTCGTGCCTGGGCTGGTGGTGCTGGCCGCGGCACTGCTGGGCTCGCGAGTGCTGCCCGGGCTGTGCCGCGCCGCGTTCGGATCCACCCGCCGCAACGCGTGGCTGGGCGGGTTTCTGGCGGTGCGCCAGCTGGCCCGGCGGCCGACCACCCTGCGGCTCGCGCTGATCCTGACGGTGGCGTTCGGGCTGGTGGCGTTCGGCATCGACGCCTGGTCGGTGGCGCGCGCCAACGAGCACGACCGGGCGTGGACCGAGGTCGGCGCAGCCGAGGTGCTCACCGTGGCCAGCCCGGCCAACAAGGACCTCGGCAAGATCGTGGACCGGCTCGACCCCTCCGGGCGCCGGGCCGCGGCGGTCGCCGAGATCACCGACTACAGCCGGCCGACCCCGATCACTTTGCTGGCGGTGCAGCCCGACCGGTTCGCGCGGGTCGCCTTCTGGCGCTCCGACTTCGGACCCGCACCGCTGCCGGACCTGATGCGACGACTGACCCGGAAGACGGCGCCGCCGGTGCCCCTGTCCGGCACCGCCCTCGAGGTCCGCGTGCACGTGTCGCGGCTCTCCGCCAAGCAGCCCCCCGTGCTCGTCGCCGACATCGCCCAGCAGGGGGCGGGCCTGGCTCCGGTCACCATCGGCAGGCTGCATCCCGGCGACCAGACCCTGCAAACCAGCCTGCCGTGTGCCCGGGGCACCTGCCAGCTCGTGGGGCTGCACGTGGAACGGCCGGGCACCAGCTTCTACCCCCTGGACGGACGGCTGGCGCTGACCGGGATCCGGGTTCGCGGCGCCGCCGGCTGGCACGACCTTCCAGCGGACCTCTCCCTGTCGCACGGCTGGCGTCCGAACGGTGCGGCGTCGTCGGTGGTCTCGTCCGACGGCGGCCGGGGCCTGGTGCTGGTGGCGCACGCGGACAGCGTCGCCAACCCCGGCTGGCAGGTCGCCGACCGGCCGGCGAGGCTGCCGGCGCTGATGACCCGCAGCGCTCACGCCGCCGCAGGCCCGCACGTCGGCGGGCTGGCCAACACTCAGCTGGGCCTCGACCCGGTCGCGGTGGGCCCGGCCCTTCCCGGCGCCGGAGCCGATGCGGTGATCGTGGACCGCGGGTACGCCATCGATGCCGCCCACGGCTACACCCTGGCCACCACCGAGACCGTGTGGCTGGCGCCGTCGGCGGTGGCGACCTTCCCCGATCTGCTGCGCAAGGCCGGGGTGAACATCCTGGCCAGCGCAAGCGCCCCGCAACAGACCGTGCTCTACCAGCGGCAGGGGCCGGCGCTGGCCATCCTGCTCTTCCTGGCCGGCGCGGGCCTGGGGGCGCTGCTGGCCGCCGGCGGCGTGGTGCTCAACCTGCACCTGGCCGGTCGGCGCCGCACCTACGAGCTCGCCGCGATGACCGCGCTCGGCGTGGGACGGCGGGTCCTGCTGTTCTCGTTGTTCCTCGAGCAGGCGCTGCTGCTGGTGTTCGGCATCGGCGTCGGGGTCGCGGCGGGGATTGCCGGCGCGGTGCTCGCGCTGCCGGCGGTGCCCGAGTTCGCCGACACCCCGACCGCCCCGCCGATGCTCTACGGGGTGCACCTCGCCCCGGTGCTCGGCACCGCCGCCGGCGCGGTGGTGGTCCTCGCGATCGTGATCGCCCTCAGCGCCGCCAACCTGCTGCGCGGCGCGCGGTTCACCCAGCTGCGGGAGGCGCCGGCATGACAGCCGCTTCGCCCGCCGTCACCTGTGAGTCGGTCACCCACGTCTACCGCGACGACGCCGGCAGCGAGGTGCTCGCGCTGGACTCGGTTGATCTCGCCGTACGACGCGGGGAGGCGGTTGCCCTGGTCGGCCCCTCCGGCGCCGGCAAGTCCACCCTGCTCACCATGCTGGCCGGCCTGGCCCGGCCGAGCAGCGGCCGGATCCGCGTCAACGACCACGAGGTCACCACGATGTCCGAGGGTGCCCTGCGACGGCTCCGCGCCCGCGACATCGGCGTGGTGCTGCAGACGCCGGGCCGCAACCTGGTGCCCTACGCCACGGCCAGCGAGAACGTCATCTTCGCGCAGCGCTCCGGAGGCCTCAGCCGCGCCCAGCGCCGGGCAGAGGTCGCCGACCTGCTGGAGACGGTGGGGCTGGCCGAGCACCCGCACCGCCCGGCCCGGGTGCTGTCCGGCGGCCAGCAGCAACGGCTGGCCGTCGCGGTCGCGCTCGCCGGACAGCCGACGCTGCTGCTGGCCGACGAACCGACCAGCCAGCTGGACCGGCACACCGGGGACGCCGTCGTCGAACTGATGCTGGCCGCCCGCGAACGTCGCGGCACCACGCTCGTGGTGGTGACCCACGACCACCACCTCAGCGACGCCCTGGACGTGGCCTACACCATCCACGACGGCACCTTGAAGTCGGGAGCCTGGCTTCCGGCGACCGGCACCGAGGAGGACCAGTGACCTTGATCGCCGCGCCCGCGGCCGAGCTCGCCGGCCGGGGGCTGCGCTTCGCCCAGCAGGGCACCGAGATCCTGCGCGGCATCGACCTCACCGTCCGGGCGGGTGAGCGGGTGGCGCTCACCGGGCCGTCCGGCTCGGGCAAGAGCACCCTGCTCAGCCTGCTCGCCGGGCTGGCCGTGCCCACCGACGGCACGGTGCTGCTCGACGGGCGGCCGCTGCAGCAGCACGGGCCGAGCCTGCGCCGCCGCGTCGGCGTGGTCTTCCAGGGCTACGCCCTGATCGCGCTGCTGACCGCGGCGGAGAACGTCGAGCTGGCCCTCACCGCCACCGGCGTACCGGCGGCGGAGGCCGCCGAGCGGGCGCACGCCGCCCTCGAGCAGGTGGGTCTCGCCAACCGCGCCGAGCACCTCGTCGAGGAGCTGTCCGGAGGGCAGCAGCAACGGGTCGCCATCGCGCGAGCACTGGCCGGCCGCCCGGACGTGCTCCTCGCCGACGAGCCGTCCGCCGAGCAGGACCACGCCAACCGCAAGGCGATCCTGGACGCCATCCTCGCCGCCGCGGACACCGGGGCAGCCGTGCTGCTGGCCACCCACGACGCCGACGTCGCACTGCGCTGCGACCGGCGGGTGCACCTGGTCGATGGGCAGCTCACCGAGCTGGAGGCGCTCGCCTGAGCCGACCCGCTACGGGGGCCGGTTCGCAGGCCATTCGGGACTTATGACTCCTGGGTCAGAGCGGACCGCGCACCTACGTTCGACTCATGAGCGCCACCAGTTCGCCCGAGCCGACCGGCCCCGCCGCCGGGGTGGCTGCGCCTCCTCGCCGGGACTTCTACCGAGTTCGCTACGAGGGACCGCTCGATCTCCTGAGTGCGGTGACCAAGACCTGCCGCGATGCCGGAGTGACGCTGGCCTCCGTGTGCGTCGACGGGTCGCCCGGCCACAAGCACCCGGTCCCGGCTGGGAGCGACGGCCGGGCGGCGCTGGCGCTGATCTGCCAGGGCCGGTTCGCCTCGGTCGCCGCCCTCGTGGACGGCTTCACCCAGGAGTTCGCACCCCGCGCGGCGCTGACGCTGTTCGACTGAAGCGGGCGCACCGTGAAGGTCAAGAGGGCTTTGTGCCCTTGTCGCCCCTGGATGGCGTGCGGATGCTTGAGACGGAGGTGAGTGCCATGCCCCTGCCGGTCGATCTGAGCGATGCGCGGTGCCTGGAGCTGTTGCGGGACGGCGTCATAGGGCGGGTGGCACTGTGCAGTCCGCTGGGGCCGCGGATCGTCCCGCTGACCTATGCTTTGCGCGGCGACTCGGTCGTGTGGCGCACCTCGCCATACAGCGAGCTGGCCCTGCACGGCAGGGACCAGGAGCTGGCCTTCGAGGTCGACCACATCGACTACGAGCGGCGCCAGGCGTGGTCGGTGGTCGCGGTCGGCCGGTGCGAGGCCGTCGACGACCCAGAGACGGCGGAGCAGCTCGGGCTCGCCTCCATGCCCGCCCCGTGGGCCGGCGGCCACCGGCCGCTGTGCATGCGGCTGCGCTGGCGGTCGCTGACCGGACGGCTGGTGCGCACCGATCAGGAGGCCACCACGCGTGTGGACGGTTCCGGAGCACCGGCTCGCTGGTAGACGACCGCGGACGCGACGTCCGCGATCCGCACATTGGTGTCCATGGACAACCGCTTGAGGACCCGGAACGCCTCGTCCGGGCAGCACTTGCGGTCGGCCATGATGATGCCTTTGGCCTGCTCGATGACCGGCCGGGTCTTCAGCGCCTCCCGCAGCTGGGCGACCTCGGCCGTGATCTCGGAGTAGTCCTCGAGCAGGTCTACGACAGCGTCCACCTCGTCCTCGCCCACCTGCCCGGGCCGTTCCTGCTCGACGGCGTCGACCATGTCGCGGTAGGCCTGCACCGCGGTGACCACGTCATGGTCGACCAGGGTGAGGTCCTCGACCCGGACGACCACCCCGACCACGCCCTCGTTGGTGCAGACGGGGGCGGTGATGATCGACCAGGACTTGGCCAGGAACTCCCCGGGACGGTCAGGGTTCGGCACGTCGAAGCGGATCCCGCTCAGTCGGTGCGACCGTCGGGTCCGGCACACCCGCCGCACCGAGTCCGCGAAGTCCGCGCTGGACCCCGCCTGCTTCGACTCCGGACTCTCCGGGAAGGCGTCGAACACGTTGAGGCCGACCAGGTCGCCGACAGAGCGGCCGGTGGACCGGAGGTAGGATCGGTTGGCGGCCGCGATCGTGAAGTCGCAGTTGAGCAACAGGATCGGCGAGGGAAGGCTCAGGAAGACGGGGTCGTGCTGGCTGCGCTCTAGCGGGCGATGCATACCTACCTCTCCCGAGCCGAACGATTTCTTCGGGACAGGCATCCCCAGCGGTTTGGTCGCCGAAACACCGGCCAGGGACGGTCTGGACCATTGCCTCCGTCGTACAGCCGAGGACGCGGCGGGGCGCTAGCGCTGCTCCCCGAAGTCCGCCTCCACGTGCTCCTCGTCGTGGTAGGTGCGCTCCTTGGCGTACGCGTCGTAGGCCCGGTGGTCGGCCTCGGTGTCCGGCGCGTCCACCAGTGCACGCGGGTGCAGCCGCTCGACGAGTACGACGTTCAGCTGCGCGCCGAGGAGGGTGATGATCGACTGCAGGTAGAACCACCACAGGATCGTGATCACCGTGGCGAAGTTTCCGTAGGTGCTCTGCGCGTTCTGCAGGTAGCGGCTGATGATCAGCGAGGACAGCGACTGCAGCACCCAGAACGCGATGCCGGAAAGCAGCGCTCCCGGGAGCACGTCGCGGGTGCTCACCTCGCGGTCGGTGAGCCACCGGAAGGCGACGATGAACAGCCCCACGTCGAGGGCGATCGCGATCACGTAGCCGACCACGTGTCCGAACCAGCCGAGGCTGAGCCCGTTGGCGCTTCCGGAGATGAACCCGGTGATCAGGGTCGACAGCACCAGGCCGCCGCCGATGGTGGCCAGCACCAGCACGCTGCGCGTCACCTGCTCGACCAGCTTCGGGCGCTCGTGGTAGGGCACCTCCCACACCGAGTTGAAGGCGAACTGGGTGACGCGTATGACGGAGGAGCCGCTCCACAGTGCCGTCGCGATCCCGATGATCAACGCCCACCAGGAGCCGGAGAGCCCGGACACCGTCGAGGTGTCCAGCAGCGGGAACATCGACCCGACCTTGCCGAGCACGTCGCCCTTGGTGCCCTGCGGCAGGAAGAAGCCCAGCAGCGTGACGAACACAAGCAGCAGCGGGAAGATCGAGAAGAACGCCCAGAACGCGATCATGCTGGCCAGGTTGGTGGACTTGTCCTCGCCGAACTTGCGGATCACGGCGACCGGGATGGCCAGCGCTTGGTGCTCCTGCTGGAAGGAGTCGGCCTGGTCCAGCTTCTCCTTGACGCCGCTGCTGTGCGTGCCGCCGTCGTTGTTCTTCGCGTTCACGTCTGTCTCCTGAGAGTGACTGCTGCTCCGCGGTGGACCGAAGCGATACCCCCGGGACACCCCGGTAAACCCGAGCGTGAACAGTCTGCGCGGTCGCACCAATCTGGGCGCCGGCGGTGGCCGAACCCCTCGTGACAGCAATCCCCGGTCGGCTCGAGCAAGAGGTCTCCGGGGCCAACGTTGCGATGGAAGGACACACCGTGCGCAAGAGCTTGAGGACCCTCATCCCCCTGGCGGCGGCCGCACTCCCGCTGGCCCTGCTCCCGACAGCGGCGCATGCCGACTCGGGTACGTCGTACCAAACGACCCTGAACCCGATCAACGGCTCCGGAGGATCTGGAATGGCCACCGTCACCGTCAACGGTGACCAGGCCAGCGTTGACCTGAACTACACCGGGCTGGCCACCACCTTCGGCGGCAACCCGTACCCGCACGTGCAGCACATCCACATCGGTGCCAACGGCGTGTGCCCGACGATGAGCGCGGACAAGAACGGCGACGGCGTCGTCGACACCGTCGAGGGCCAGCCGTCGTACGGCAGCATCGGCACCACGCTGTCCACCAACGGCGACACCGGCCCGAGCGCCGGCACCAACATCAAGGTCGCCCCGGCGGGCGGCAGCGCCGACTACCACCGGACCTTCACGCTGAACTCGGACACCATGAACGCCCTGCAGTCCGGCACCGGCGTGATCGTCGTCCACGGCCTGGACCCGTCCACGCTGAGCAAGAAGGCCCAGAACGAGAAAAGCAACCTGGTGCCCAGCCTGCCGCTCGCGGCCACCGCGCCGGCGCTGTGCGGCGCGCTGAGCTCGATGCCCACCGGCGGTGTGGCCACCGGCTACGGCGCGACCGGCGGGGTCGAGGACCTCGGACTGTTCGCGGTCGGCGGCGGACTCGCGGCCGGCGGCGCGGCCCTGTTCGCCTCCCGCAAGCGGGCCGCCTCCAAGGCGAGCTGATCGCGCCTGATGCGACACCTCATCACGATGCTCGGCGGCCGCCGGGGCGTTCTCGCCCTGGTGGCCGCGGTGGTCGGTCTCGGGATGATCGGCTTCGCGGTGCATGCGCAACAGACCGCCCCGCAGCCGCAGCGCGCCGGGCGGATCGCGGTGTCACCGGGTCCCGCGGCGGCCGGGGCCTCGTTCTCGGCGCAGCCTTCCCCGGCGCAGCCGGCCCCGCCCCGGGCCAGGCCGCTCGGCCCGTCCCAGCCGGTGCACATCTCCATTCCGGCCATCGACGTCTCCTCGCGAGTGTTCCCGCTCGGCAAGAACCCCGACGGCACCCTGGCGGTGCCGCAGCCGGGGCCGCGGCTGAACACGGTCGGGTGGTACAAGAACTCGCCCACCCCCGGGCAGCCCGGGCCGAGCATCCTGCTCGGCCACGTGGACAGCGTGCAGGGTCCCTCGGTGTTCTTCCGGCTCGGTGATGTGCACCCCGGCGACAAGGTCATCGTCCGTCGCCGTGACCACGTCACCCTGGTGTTCACCGTGAACGCGGTGCGTGACTTCAAGAAGGCGCACTTCCCGAGCCGGCTGGTGTATGGCGGGGACGACCTCTCCACTCCCCAGCTGCGGCTGATCACCTGCAGCGACTTCGTGGAGTCCATCCACCACCACATCGGCAACGAGGTCGTCTTCGCGCATCTCAGCAAGGTGCGCAGTCCCCACGCCGGCTGACCCCTTCCGTCGTACCGACGTTGGTGCGTCTACCGCGACGTATCGGTCGCGTTATCGACACGATGTCGGTACGCCAAGCGCGACGTATCGGTCGCGTTATCGACACGATGTCGGTATGGCGGGGGCGACGGGAGGTCGGAGCGCCTGCCCGGCTCAGGCATCGGTGGCTCGGTGGTGCGCAAGGCTGGCGAAGCAGTCCTCGCGTGAGGGGTGTACGTCGAACACAGCGGCCAGCCCGGTGATCCGCAGCATGCGCAGCACCACGTCCCGGTCGCAGACCAACTGCAGCGCCCCGCTCCTGGCCCGGGCACCCTTCCACGCTGCGATCAGCGCGCCCAGCCCGCTGGAGTCCATGAACGCCAGGCCCCTCAGGTCGACCAAGAGCTTCCGGCGGCCGGACCCGAGCGCGTCCGCGGCCGCCCCGGACAGCTGGGCGGCGTTGCTGTAGTCCATCTCACCGGTGACCTCGACGACCGCGATGCCGCGCTCGTCGTACCACTCCACGGTAAGCCCTGCCGCCATGCCTCGCCTTCCGAGCGTCTACGCCGAAGACAGTCGTACCCGCCGCAGCGGAACCGAATCCGCTGCAGCGGGTACGTCGCCGAGACCGTGGTCACACCCGGCTGGGGCTGAGCACCACGATCGGCTGGCTGGTCGGTTGGCGGGACCCGCCGGCGGGCTCGATGGTGATCGCCACCGCCGCGCCGTGCGGCGGAAGGGGCATCGCCCGGCCGGCCGCGACGTCGGTGAGCAGGCCGGCGGAGCTCGGGTGGCCGGCGACGATGCTCCACAGCTGGTAGACCTTAGCCTTGCTCAAGGCCGGCAGCTGGTGGGTGTCCACGGCCATCTCGTCCAACTGCTGCGACGTGGCCACGGTGATCGTGCCGCCGTTGCTGGTGCGCACCTGGGTGCTGTGCACGTCCGGGGCGTGGAAGACCGCTGCGACCGGACGGGACAGCTCCGGCCCGCCCTGGGTCTGGGTGACCGTCACGCCGGCGACCGCGGCGAGCACTGCTGCTGCCGCGCCGATGGCGATCCTGCGCCGGCGACGCTTCTTGCCCGCGTCGTCGAGGTGCGTGACCAGCGGCGGGAGCTGCGGCTGCCGTTCCGCGGCCGCCAGCACCCGCGCCTTCAGCGCCGGTGGCGGGGTGAGGGCCTGGGAGGCGCCCATGGACGCGGCGGCCTCTCGCAGCTCGAGGACCTCGATGCTGCACGAGGCACAGTCGCCCATGTGTCCCTCGAACTCGCGGGCCTCGTCGCCGCTGAGCGCGTCGAGCGCGTACGCGCCGGAAAGGGTGTGCAGATCACTCATCATGCCCCCTGCAGGCAGTCGCGCAGGCGGATGAGGCCGTCCCGCATCCGCGTCTTGATGGTCGCCAGAGGACGGTCCAGAAGGGTGGCCACCTCCGGGTAGGTGTAGCCGTTGAAGTAGGCCAGCCGCACCGACTCCATCTGCAGCTCGGTGAGCGTGTCGAGGCAGTCACGGACCTCGCCGTGCTCCTCGGCCAGGATCACCGCCTCGCCGGGGTCCTCACGGTCCGGCTCGTCGGGCACGGCGTGCTGGTCGTGCCGCTTGTCGGCTTCGTTGCGGCGTACGGCGTCCACGGCGCGCCGGTGGGTGATGGTCATGATCCAGGTCTTGGCCTTGCCGAGGCGGCGGTCGAAACGCGGAGCCTTCCGCCACACCTCCAGGAACACCTCCTGCGCGACGTCCTCGGCCCTTTCGGGGTCGCGGACGACCCGGCGGGCGAGGCCGTAGACGGCCGCCGCCACCTCGTCGTACAGCTGGCCGAACGCCTCGGAGTCGCCGCGCGCGACCCGGGTGAGCAGCGCGTCGATGTCGCCGCCACTGCCCTGACCGTGCACCAGTCTCAGGCCGGGCTCGGATGCCATCAGTCCTCCTGACCTTCCCGTGGTCCGTCGACGGGTCACAGGTAGTTCGTGGAAGACCGACCTGCGGATTGGACTGTCAGTCGCGGTGGCGGAGCAGGAACCCGCTGACCAGCGCGAGCAGCGCACCGACCAGGAAGATGATGGTGCCCATCACGTCCGCCTGCGGCGGCACCCCGAGCCGGCTGGCGCCCCAGATCCACAGCGGGAAGGTGAGCGTCTGGCCCGCGGTGAACTCGGTGATGATGAAGTCGTCGATCGACAGCGCGAACGACAGCAACGCACCGGCGATCACGCCGGGGATGATCATCGGCAGGGTGACCAGCCGGAAGGTGGTCAACGGCCCGGCGCCGAGGTCCCGGGCCGCCTCCTCCAGCGAGATGTCGAACCCGGACATCCGGGCCCGCACCGTGATCGCCACGAACGGGATGGTGAACATGATGTGCGCGATCACGATGGTCCAGTAGCCGCGCGGCAGGCCCATCGAGATGTACAGCGACAGCAGCGCCGCGCCGAGCCCGATCTCGGGAGCGGCGATGTTCGCGAACAGCACCAGGTCGGTCATCCCGTGCCCGCGGAACCGGTAGCGGCCGAGCGCGATGCCCATCGGCGTGCCCAGGATCACCGCGAACAGGGTGACGATGATCGCGATCGTGAACGAGTTGACCAGCGAGCCGGTGAGGTTGGGGATCGCGAAGAGGTTCTGCCACCACCGCAGCGTGAAGCCCTGCCAGGTGAAGTTGTAGCGGCTGTGCGTGTCGTTGAAGCCGAACGCCGCCATGACCGCGATCGGCAGGAACATCCAGAGCAGAATCAGCCACGTGTAGACGTGCAGGGTCTTGCCCTTGCGGCGGGGCTTGCGCCGCCGTACCGGCTGCGAGGTCGGCGACGGCATCGACTCGAGGGTGGGCGCCAGGGTCGTCATGCGGCGCTCACCTCCAGCACGTCCTCGGTGCCCAGCGCCCGGGCGTAGGCGAAGATGCCGAGCAGCAGCGCGAACATCAGCACGAACGACAGCGCCGCTGCCTGCGGGTAGTCGCTGTTCTGGATGTACAGCGTCTCGATGACGTTGCCGATCATCACCTGCCCGGTGCCACCGAGGATCTGGGCGCTGATGTAGTCCGAGGTCACCGGGACGAAGGTCAGCAGCACCCCCGCGAACACACCCGGCAGCGACAGTGGCAGCACCACCTTGAGGAAGGTCTGCACCTTGTTGGCGTACAGGTCGCTGGCCGCCTCGAGCACTTCGCGGTTGATCCGCTCCAGTGCCACGTAGATCGGCAGCACCATGAACGGCACCGAGTAGTAGACCAGCCCGGAGATCACCGCGAAGCTGGTCGCCAGGATGTGGAAGCTCGACGGCACGATGCCGGCGTTGTGCAGCGGGCCGAGCAGCAGCCCCTGGTCGGACAGCAGAAACTGCCAGGACAGGGTCCGCAGCACGAACGTGACGAAGAACGGCAGCAGAAGGAGGAACAGGTACGTCGGCTTCCGCGCCCCGCCGTACAACGAGATCCAGTACGCCATCGGGTAGCTGATCGCGATCACCGCGACGGTGGCGATCACGCCGTAGATGATCGAGCGAATGAACTGCTCGTGGTACAGCGACAGCACATCGGCGTAGTTGCTGAACGTGAACGTCTGCTGGAACCCGGTCAGCAGGTTGCCGCTCATGGTGGACAGTGACAGCATCGCGACGATCGGGACCACGAAGAAGATCGCGATCCACAGGCCGCCGGGGAAGATCAGGGCGTACGGCGTCAGCGCGGCCGCGAACCTGCGCCTCATGACGCACCCTCCGACCCGACCTGGCCCGATCCGCCCAGCGCGTAGCCGTGCTCGGGGCGCCAGCACAGCCAGGTCCGGTCGCCCCGGTCGAGGTCGACCCGGGCCGACGCGTCGTTCTGCACGAACGCCACCATCTCGGTGCCGTCGGCGGTAGTCACGGTGTAGTTCGTCGACGTACCCAGGTAGACCACCTCGGTGACCGTGCCGGGCAGCGCGCACCCGTCGGCGGGCGGCTCGGCGCACAGCGAGATCTTCTCCGGCCGCACGGTGAGCTCGATGTGCCCGTTGTGCGGCGCCTCGATCGGGACCATCGCGCGTCCCTCGCCGGGCACGGAGAGTACGGCGAGATTGCCGTCCATTCGCTCCACGGTGCCCTCGATGATGTTCGAGGTGCCGATGAACCCGGCGGTGAACCTGGTGGCCGGCCGCTCGTAGATCGCCTTGGGCGTGCCGAGCTGCTCGATCCGGCCGCCGTTCATCACCGCGACCCGGTCGGACATGGTCAGCGCCTCGCCCTGGTCGTGGGTCACGTAGACGAAGGTGATGCCGACCTCGCGCTGGATCCGCTTCAGCTCGATCTGCATGGTCTGGCGCAGCTTCAGGTCGAGCGCGCCAAGCGGCTCGTCGAGCAGCAGCGCGCGCGGCCGGTTCACCAGCGCCCGGGCCAGCGCGACCCGCTGCTGCTGTCCGCCGGACAGCTGCGAGGGCTTGCGCTTGTCCATGCCGCTCAGCTCGACGAGCGCGAGCGACTCCTTCACCCGGTCGGTGATCTCGTGCTTGGACACCTTCGCGCGGCGCAGCCCGAAGGCCACGTTGGCGAAGACGTCCATGTGCGGGAACAGGGCGTAGCTCTGGAACACCATGTTCACGTCCCGCCGGTTCGGCGGCGTGTTGGTGACGTCCTCGCCGTACAGCAGCACGTGGCCCTCGGTGGCCTCCTCGAACCCGCCGATCATCCGCAGGGTGGTGGTCTTCCCGCAGCCGGAGGGGCCCAGCATGGAGAAGAACTCGCCCTGTCCGATGGTCAGGTCGATGCCGTCCACGGCGCGGACGCTGTCGCCTCGACGGGAGGTGTACTCCTTGGCGACGCCCACGAGGCTGATTGCTGCGGTGGTTCCCGTGCCGGGCGGGATGCCCACCTCGGGGGTCACGCTTCCGGTGGTAGCAGACATGGTGGCACTCACGACTGGAAGATGGGGTCGAAGATGGAGTTGAACGTGTCGATCTCCTCCACCTTCACGACCCGGCCGACGGAGACTTGGTTGTAGGTCTTCTCGGTGGGGAAGACCGCGTAGCTGTTCGCGACGCTCTTGAGGTACTTCGCGTCGGCGGGCTTCTTGGCCCGCTTGGCGTCCTGGAGCACGATCGGCTGCGCGGCAGGGACCGGGGTGATGTAGTTGACCCACTCGGCGACCTCGGCGGCCTTGTCCGGCTGGTAGTAGTAGTCCATCAACATCATCGCGTCGACCGGGTTCTGGGCCTGCTTGAGGATCAGGAAGTTGTCGGTCCAGAGCAGGCCGCCCTCCTTGGGGATCAGGAACTTCAGCTTCGAGCCCGACAGGTTGCTCTGGAAGATGTCGCCCGACCACGCCTGGCTCAGCCAGATGTCGCCGTTCACCAGCGCCTGCACGTAGTCCTGCTCGTAGTACTTACGGACGTTCGGCTTGACCTTCTCCAGCCAGGCCGCCGCCTTCTTCCAGTCGTCGACCGTGGACTTCTCGGCGTTGATGCCGAGCGCGAACATCGCGGCGTTGGCGAGCTCGCCGGCATCACCGAACATGCCGATCTTGTCCTTGAACTTCGGGTCGAGCAGGTCCTGGAAGCCGGTGATCTCCCGCCCGGTCTTCTCAGGGTCGTACGCCAGACCGGTGAAGCCGGCCTGCCAGGGGATCGTGTAGCGGTTGCCGGGGTCGTACTCGGGGCTGCGGTACTTCGCCCCGGCGTACTTCTTGAAGTTGGTCAGCCGGCTCTGGTCCAGCGGCACCAGGTAGTCCAGGGTCATCAGCTCGGTGAGCACGATCCCGTCGGAGATCACGGCGGTGTCGTAGCCGGTGTACTGCCCGGCCTCCAGGGTGGGCCGGATGGTGGCGAAGAACGACGGGTTGTCCTGGATGACCTCGCTGTACTTGACCTGGATCCCGGTCTGGTCCTGGAACTGGTTGATCGACGGGTGGTTGCCCTTGCCGGCGGTGTCGATGTATAGCGGCCAGTTGGCCCAGTTGACCTGTCCGGTCTGCTTCTTGTCCTTCCAGTACGCCGCCGCGGCGTCGGCCACGCCCTTGGTGGTGGTCGGGCTGGACCCGGCCTTGGGCGCCTGTCCCGAGACGCCGCAGGCCGACAGCAGGCTCCCTGCGCCCGCGGCACCGGCCCCCATCCCCATCAGCCGCAGCACGTCACGCCGACTGTGCCGGGACTGGGTGAGCCCCCGAAGCAGCGCGGGATCCACCTGAGGCGGCCGGGGATGGTGGTTGGCAGACATCGGTTGGTTCCCTTCGTGTTCGGCGGATGTGAACATCTTGCGCCGCACGGTGCCTTCCTTCGAGGGCTGGGACCGAACCGTGACCCGGAAGCCGTAGCACGGGCCCGGACGCGCCCCCCAGCAGGCCGAGCAGGCTGCTATTACAGCAGCGTAGAGGCACCGAGGCAACCGAAACCGTGACCAATGTTGCGCGAAGGAACGCTTTCCGTTGTCATTCCGACATGTGGCGACACACTCGCCGTTCCGGCCCGCGGGCCGGTTCGGGGGTTGCTAGCCTGACGGTTCGAAGCGGTACGGCGGTGGAGCCCGCCGTGCGGGGCCAACCCGCGAGCACGCGTCCTGCCGATGGCTCCTGACCCACGATGCTGGAGGAGACTCCGTGCGCCTGTTGCGCGACCGGTGGGACATCCTGCTGGTGATCGCGGCCGGCGGCGCCCTGGGCAGCCTGGGCCGGTGGGGCCTGGGCGAGGCGCTGGCCCGGCCGCGGGGCGAGTTCCCGGTCGCCACCTTCACCGAGAACCTCGCCGGCGCCTTCCTCCTCGGCCTGCTGATGGTCTGGCTCACCGAGGTGTGGCCGAGCGCGCGCTACCTGCGCCCGTTCCTTGCCGTGGGCGTGCTCGGCGGGTTCACCACCTTCTCCACCTACATGCTCGACACCCGGGACCTGCTGGCGGCCGGCCGGCCGGCCCTGGCCGCCGCCTACCTCGTCGGCACCATGCTGGTGGGGCTGCTCGCGGTGTTCGCCGGGGTGCTCTCCGGCCGCTCCTCGCTCGCGCTGGCCCGGCGGCTGCCCAGGAGAGGACGATGAGTCCCGCAGACAAGGAGGCTTCGATGGCCCTGACCGGTCCCGCCACCCGGCTCACCGTGATCGTCGGCGAGACCGACCAGTGGCACCACAAGCCGGTGTACACCGAGATCGTGCACCGCGCGCACCAGGCCGGACTGGCCGGCGCCAGCGTGTTCCGCGGCATCGAGGGGTTCGGCAAGTCCAACCACATCCACACCACCCGGATCCTGTCCCTGAGCGAGGACCTGCCCGCGGTGGTGGTCATCGTGGACACCAGGGAGAAGATCGAGGCCTTCCTGCCCCAGGTCGACGAGCTGGTCACCGAGGGTCTGGTGACCCTCGACGAGGTCGAGGTGGTCAAGTACGCCGGCAGGCGGGGCGACGGCTAGCCGATGACCGTCGTACTCGTGCTGATCGGCGGCGCCGTCGGGGCGCCGCTGCGCTACCTGACCGACCTGCTGGTGCAGGCCCGCTACGACAGCATCCTGCCCTGGGGCACGCTGACCGTGAACGTGGTGGGCAGCTTCGTGCTGGGCGCGGTGGGCGCCGCGGTGGCGGTCGCCGGTGCGCCGTCGTGGGTGATGACGCTGCTCGGCACCGGCTTCTGCGGCGCGCTGACCACGTTCTCCACGTTCGGCTTCGAGACGGTGCGCCTCGTCGAGGAGGGGTCGCTGCTCGAGGCGTTCGTCAACGTGGCGGCCAGCCTGGTCGCCGGACTGGTGGCCGTGGCCGCCGGCTGGGCCCTGCTGGCGGTGCTCTGAGCACAGGGCCGTTTTACGGGAACCGGCCTGGGTATGACGCCCGCATGCCGGACATCTGCGACCTGATCCTGGACGAGCACGAGCTGTTCCGTCGCCGGTTCGCCGAGCTCGACGAGCACCGCGGCGGCGACGCCGCGACGCTGCAGCGGCTGTGGGAGCCGCTCGCCGAGCTGCTGGACCGCCACGCCGCCGCGGAGGAGGAGGTGTTCTACCCCGAGCTGCTGGCCCGCGGCCGCCGTGCCGAGGACGAGACCGACGACGCGATCGGCGACCACAACCACATCCGGGACGCGGTCCGTGACTCCGGGCAGGCCGAGCCGGGCAGCGACGAGTGGTGGCAGGCCGTCGAGAAGGCCCGCGAGGAGAACTCGGAGCACATGGCCGAGGAGGAGCGCGAGGCACTCGCCGACTTCCGCATCAACGCCCCGGACGAGGTGCGTGAGGAGATCGGCGCCCGGTTCGTGGAGTACAACCAGCGGCACGCCGGCGGTCGGGACGTGGACACCTCCGACAAGGATCCCGAGGAGTACATCGACGAGCACAAGCCCTGACCCGCACAATGAGGGGGTGGGGATGGGGGAGCGTGGCTCGAACGGGGGACGCGGTTCGCCGTCGCGCTGGTGAGGCGGCTCCGTCGCAAGAACAGGGTCAGCGGAGCGGGTTGAACGGGGCGATCGCGGCCGGGGTGACCCCGGTGGTGATCCGCTCCGCGAGCAGCCGGCCGGTGGCCGGGCCGAGGGTGATGCCCCACATGCCGTGCCCGCCGGCGGCGAACACCCGCGAGGACCGGGTAGCCCCGATCAGCGGCAGCCCGTCCGGGGTGCACGGCCGCGCGCCCACCCACTCGTCGGTGCGGGCGTCCAGGTCGGCGTTGCGCAGCAGCGGCCGGGCCGCCTCGGTGATCGCCCGGACCCGCCGCGGGTCGAGCGGCGCGCCTGGCTTGCGGAACTCCATCATCCCGGCCACCCGGAGCCGGTCGCCGATCGGCGTGCAGGCCACCCGCTGCGCGGGGAAGTACACCGGCCCGCTCGGCACGTGCTCGATCGGCACGCTGAAGCTGTAGCCGCGGCCGGCCTGCACCAGCGTGCGGACCCCGAAGGCGCGCGCTAGTTCGCCCAGCCAGGCGCCGCTGGCCAGCACCACCGCGTCGTAGGTCTCGGTGGCCGCCGAGGTGGTCACCTCGACGCTCGAGACAGCCTCCCGCACCCGGGTCACCGTCACGCCGGTGCGGATCTCCCCGCCCCGGTCGCGCACCGCGTCGGCCAGCGCGTGCACGAAGCTGCCCGGGTCGATGAACCGCTGGTCGTGCAGCCGGATCGCCGCGCCGACCGCGTCGGACAGCGACGGCTCCACCTCGCGCGCCTCCGCGCCCGTGAGCACGTCGAACTCGATGCCCTGCCCCGCCGCGTGGATCTGCTCGATCTCCTCGAGCAGCGTGGTGCGCTCGGCCTCGGTGCGGTACGCCGCCAGGAACGACTTGGCCTCGATGGTCGGTGCGCCGACCCCGCCGTCGGCGAGCACGTCGTAGGCGTCGAGCGCCTGGCTGTTGATGCCGACCAGCGCCTGCATCGCCCGCGACCACCGGGGGGCGGTGCTGTTCCGGGCGAACCGCGCCAGGAATGACAGCAGCCGCGGGTTGCCGCTCGGCGGCACGTAGACCGGTGAGGACGGGCTGAGCACGGCCCGCACGCCGTACTTCAGGACCGCCGGCTCCGGCAGCGGCGTCGCCAGCCCGGGGGTGAGCCAGCCGGCGTTGCCCCAGGAGGAGCCGGCGGCCACGCCGGTGCGGTCGAGCACGGTCACGCTCACGCCGCGCTCCTGCAGGAACCAGGCGGTGGCCAGGCCGACCATGCCGGCTCCGACGACGGCCACGTTGCGCGGGGAGGAAGAAGGCGCCATACCCCCATGGTCCCGGCCGGAGAACCCCGCGTCATGGTGGCCGACGCACAGGATCACGACACCTGGTTGTGTGTCGGGCACAATGTGAGGCGTGCTCTCCGCGCTCGACGTGCTCACCTCCATCGGCCCGTCCACCTTCGAGGTCATGGTGCCTGGTGCTCGTCGCGACGTCGCCGACGTGTTCCTGGCTGAGCCGGGCGGGGATGCCGTCGGCCAGGCGGGCGACCTGGTGCTCGGAGCCGGCTGCTCCGCCGAGGAGGCGGTGGACCTGGTCCGGCGCTGCGCCGCGGCCGGCGCCTCCGGCCTGGTGCTGAGGAGTACGACGGTCGGGGTACCCGTCCTGGCCGTGGCCAGGGAGCAGGGGCTGCTCCTGGCCACCGTGCAGCCCGACGTGTCCTGGGCGCACCTGGTCTGGATGCTGCGCGGGGTGGTGGACCGGGCCGCGGCGCCGGATGCGCCGACCGCCGGCGACGCGGCGGTGCACCAGGACCTGTTCGCGGTCGCGGACACGGTGGCCGCCATCGTCGACGCCCCGGTCACCATCGAGGACAACCGGTCCCGGGTGCTCGCCTACTCTTCCGGGCAGGCCAGCACCGACCCGGCCCGGGTGTCCACGATCGTGGGCCGCCGGGTGCCCGAGGAGGTGCTCGCCTCGCTGCGCGCCCGCGGCGTGTTCCGGACCTTGGCCAAGGCGCGCGCGCCGTTCCTGGTGCCGGCCGGCCCGGACGGGACGCTGCCCCGGCTGGTGGTGCCGGTCCGGGCCGGGGAGGAGTGGCTCGGCTCGATCTGGGCGGTGGTGCAAGGACCGGTGCCCGAGCGGGTCACCGCCGAGCTGAACAACGCCGCCTCGGTGCTGGCGCTGCACCTGCTCCGGCTGCGCGCACAGGCAGACGTGGCCCGCCGCGACGCGGTGGAGCGGCTGCGCCGGGCGCTCACCGGGACGGGTACGACGGACCCGGCGCTCCGGTTTCCCGAGGGGCCGTGGCGGGTGGTGGCCCTCGCCGCGCCCAGCCCGACCCCCGACCTGTCGCAGCGGGTGGACCTGTGGGCCACCACGCTGCGCCGCAACGGTTGGGCCGAGCCGGCGCTGACCGATGTCGACGGCATCGTGCACGCCGTGGTCGGCACCGGCGCGACGCCCGGATCGTGGGCCTGGCTGCGCGGCGTGACCGTCGCGATGCACCGCGCCGATCCCGCGGTGGTGGCTGCGGCCGGCGCGCCCGCCGCCACCCCGGCCGAGCTGCCGCGGTCCCGGGGCGAGGCCGCCGAGACGCTGCGGCTGCTCATCGACGAAGGCGCCGCCGCGGGCTGCTTCGAGGACTCCTGGGCGCCGCTGGTGGTGGCCAGGGCGGCCGGCCGGCTGCAGGGCGCGCAGAGCTGGGGGCCGGTCGGCACCCTGCTGGCCGTGGACCGGGAGCGGGGCACGGCGTACGTCGAGACGCTGGCCGCCTGGCTGGCCCACCGCGACGAGCCGTCGCGGGCCGCGGCCGTGCTGCACGTGCACCCGAACACGCTGCGCCACCGGATGCGCCGGGTCGCCGAGCTGGTCGACCTCGACCTCGACGACGCCACCGCCACCCTGGCGCTGCGGCTGCAGACCACAGGGCTGCAGCGGGAGGCGCTACAGCAGGGTCAGCAGGATCGCCGCCACCAGCGGGATCACCACGACCGCCGCCGCGATCGGTGAGGCCGCCCGGTTGGCGTGCATTTCCGCGCCGGCGCGGATGGAGCGCTCGTTGCGGCGGTAGCGCAGGAAGCCGGCCGCGCCCACGTAGGAGCCGACGGCCACCAGCAGCACGCCGAGCACCAGCCGCAGCCCCCGGTGGCCGTGCGTGAGGAACTGCAGCACGGCCAGGCCGGCCAGCTGCAGCGCCAGCGCGGTGCGGATGTAGGCCAGGAAGGTGCGTTCGTTCGCGAGCAGGAACCGGTAGTCCACCCGCTCGTCGGCCATGGCAGGAGGCTAGCGGTCCAGGGCATGTCTCCCTAGGCTGCGCGCGGAGAGGAGGCGCTGGTGCGGATGTTCGTCGCGCTGGTCCCGCCGTCCGAGGCGCTGGCCAGCCTCGCCGAGTTCGTCGAGCCGCGCCGGGAGGCCGAGCCCGGCTTCCGGTGGACGGACCCGGAGCAGTGGCACGTAACCCTTTCCTTCATGGACGACGTCCCCGAGCGCCGGCTCGACGACCTGCTGGCCCGCCTGGAACGAGCCGCCCAGCGCCGTACCTCCTTCTCGGCCACGATCTCCGGCGGCGGCGCGTTCCCGAACCCGGCGCGCGCCAAGGTGCTCTACGTCGGGGTGTCCGCAGAGCCGGATACCGTGGAGCTGACCCGGCTGGCGACCGGGGTGCGGGCGGCGGGCAACAAGGCCGGCGCCCCCGCGGCCGGGGGCAGGTTCCACCCGCACGTGACGCTGGCCCGGCTGCGCGCCCCAGCGGAGGCGACCCGCTGGATACGGATCTTGGACAGCTACCGCGGGCCCACCTGGCCGGCCCGCCGGATCACCCTGATCGCCTCCCACCTCGGCGAGGGTCCGCGGCGCCGTCCGCGTTATGAGCCGGTCGCTTCCTTCGACCTCGGTGGCACCGTGACGGGATAGGGTCGAGGCAGCGTCGAGCCGGGTGAGGGAGTTGACATGCCGTACCTGCTGCGGGTCGAGCTGCCCGATGTGCCGGGGTCCTTGGGCCGGGTCGCGAGCGCGATCGGTGAGGCCGGCGGGGACATCGAGGCCATCGAGATCGTCGAGAAGAACTCGCGGGGCACCGCCGTCGACGACGTGCTGCTGGAGACCGCGCCGGGCGTGATGCCCGACTCGCTGGTGTCCGCGTGCTCGCAGCTCGAGGGGGTGCGCGTGCTGTGGATCTCCCGGTACGGCGCGGGCGGCAACCTGTTCCTGGACCTCGAGGCGGTCGAGACGCTCACCGAGAACCCGGCGACTGCGCGCGACCAGCTCGTCGACCTGATGCCCATCACGTTCCGCGCCGACTGGGCGCTGCGGGTGCGGCGCGCCGACTCCGGCGCGGAGGTGCTGCACTGCACCCAGGCGGCCCCGGAGCTCACCGACACCAACGTGGGCTGGTTCCCCCTGGAGAGGGCCGCCCGGCTCGAGGTCCCGGAGGAGTGGGAGCGCTGGTCCTCGGCGATGGCCGGCGCGCCGCTCGGTGACAAGGACGAGATCGTGGTGTTCGGGCGGCGTGGCGGCCCGGAGATCCTCGACTCGGAGCTGGCCCGGCTCGGTCACCTGGCCGCGCTGGCGGTGTCGATCGGCCGCGCCGGCTAGGTGGACCCGTACCTGCTGGCTCGCCGGGCGGCCGCGGCGCTGGCGGAGCTGACCGGGCGTACGTCGCACGAGGCGCTCGTCGTGCTCGGCTCCGGATGGGCGCCGGCCGCGGATGCCTTCGGCGAGCCGCGGGCCCGGGTCCCGATGACCGAGGTTCCCGGTTTCCAGGCCCCGGTGGCCGAAGGCCATCTCGGTGAGATCCGCTCCTGTGACGTGGACGGTGTGGCCACGCTGGTGTTCCTCGGACGGACGCATCTGTACGAAGGGCACGGTCCCACCTCCGTCGTACATCCGATCCGGACGGCGGCCGCCGCTGGTGTGCGGCTGGCGGTGCTCACCAACGCCAACGGCGCGCTGCGCGACGACTGGGCCCTGGGCCAGCCGGTGCTGGTCTCCGACCACCTGAATCTGACCTCGGTCTCCCCGCTGGCCGGGGCCCGGTTCGTGGACCTCACCGACTGCTGGTCGCGGCGGCTGCGGGACCTGGCGAGGCGGCTGGACCCGTCGCTGAGCGAGGGGGTCTACGCGCTGCTGCGCGGACCGCACTACGAGACCGCCGAGGAGGCCGAGTGGCTGTGCCGGATCGGTGCCGACATGCTCGGGATGTCCACGGTGCTGGAGGCGATCGCCGCGCGGGAGCAGGGCATCGATCTGCTCGGCGTCTCCACGGTCACCGCGCTCGAGCTCTCCGGCCTGGCGATCGACCCCAGCGAAGTGGTCGCGGTGGCCGGCCGGACCGCCGAACGGATGGGGCCGCTGCTCACCCGGGTGGTCGCTGCCGGCGCCGCAAAGGGGTGAGCGACACCGCGTCGTTCGCCTGGTGCGTCGGTGGCCTCTGACCTGCCAAGATTGACCGCGAGGGGCGGCCGCGCGCGAAGGTCGGCTGCCCGAGGAGTGGTGCACCATGACCGATGTCAAGACCCCGCCTCAGGCCGGCGAGACGCGCCCCGCGGCGCCGCGCATCGAGGCCTACGGCACCAGCGTCATCGCCGAGTCCGACCGCAAGGGCCGGCCGAGCGACCTGTTCTGGCCGTGGTGCGCGGCGAACATCTCGGTGTTCGCGGTGAGCTTCGGCTCCTTCGTGCTCGGCTTCGGGCTCAGCCTCTGGCAGGCACTGGTGGCAGCGGTCATCGGCACCGTGGCCGGGTTCCTGCTGGTCGGGTTCGTCTCCGTGGCCGGCAAGCGCGGCTCGGCACCGACGCTGGTGCTCTCCCGCGCCCCGTTCGGCATCCGCGGGAACCTGGTGCCGGGCATCGTGTCCTACCTGCTGCTAGTGGGCTGGGAGACCGTGCTCGTCGCGCTGTCCACGCTGGCCACCGCCACTGTGTTCGACCGGCTCGGCTGGAGCTCCGGCACGCTCACCAAGGTGGTCGCCTTCCTGGTGGTGGCGGCGATCATCGTGCTGTTCGGGATCCTCGGCTTCGACGCGATCATGCGGCTGCAGAGGTGGCTGACCATCATCACCATCGTGATCACCGCGATCTACATCGCCCTGACGCTGGGCCACATCGACCTGGCCGCAGCCACGAAGGCCCCCTCGGCCGGGGTGACGGCGTTCATCGGCGCGCTGGTGCTGGTGATCACCGGGTTCGGGATCGGCTGGGTGAACTCCGCGGCCGACTACTCCCGCTACCTGCCTCGCCGGGTCTCCACGGCCGGCGTGATCGGCTGGCCGACCTTCGGCGCCAGCCTGCCGGTGGGCGTGCTGATCATCTACGGCATCCTCCTCAGCGCCTCGGACCCCAAGCTGGCCCAGCAGATCGGCGCCGACCCGATCGGCGCGCTCACCAACATCCTGCCCACCTGGTTCCTGGTCCCGTTCGTGGTGGTGGCGGTCGCCGGGCTGGTCGCCGGGGCGGTGCTGGACATCTACTCCTCCGGACTGACCCTGCTGGCGATCGGGCTGCCCACCCCG
Organism: Nocardioidaceae bacterium; assembly: GCA_035765755.1. Lineage (GTDB taxonomy): Bacteria > Actinomycetota > Actinomycetes > Propionibacteriales > Nocardioidaceae > DASSKA01. Next base: position 12,475 of record DASTWW010000019.1, on the reverse strand, counting down.
CGCTGGGTCGCCGCGGCGATCGACGGGGTGCTGATGATCATCGGCGCGATCTACATCGTCTTCTTCGCCGGCAGCTTCCTGCCGATCTTCCAGGCGTTCCTGATCACGCTCGGCGTGCCGATCGCCGCCTGGTGCGGGGTGTTCCTCGGTGACCTCGTCGTACGACGGAGGGACTACGAGGAGCCGAAGCTGTTCGACCCGCACCTGCCCGGCAGCTACCGGCTGGTGCGCTGGGACTCGCTGCTGGTGATGCTGGTCGCCACCGGACTCGGCTGGGGGCTGGTCATCGACACCCTCAACGCGACCCCGCTGCTGGACTGGCTGGGCTACCTGCTCGGCCCCTTCGGCCTGGGCGGCCGGGGCGGTGCGTGGGCCTACGCCAGCCTCGGCATCCTGGTCGCGCTGGCGGTCGGCTTCGTGGGCTACCTGCCGTTCGGCCGGCGGGTCGTCCGGCGGCAGGAGGCGCAGCCGGCGATCACCTGATCAGGCCTTCGGCTCCAGCACGAACACCGGGATGATCCGCTGCGTCTTGGTCTGGTAGTCCGCGTAGTCGGGGAAGGCCTCGACGGCGCGCTTCCACCAGATCTCGCGCTCCTCACCGTCGAGCTCGCGGGCGACCATGTCCTGCTTGGCCGGCCCGTCCTGCAGCTGCACCTCCGGGTGCGCGAGGAGGTTGTAGTACCACTTCGGGTGGGTCGGGGCGCCGCCCTGGGACGCGACGACGGCGTAGTCCCCGTCGTGCTCCACGCGCATCAGCGGGGTCTTGCGGATGTTCCCGGTCCGGGCTCCTCTGGTGGTGAGTACGACGACGGGCATCCCGCGCATCGTCGTACCTTCCCTGCCTTCGGAGCGCTCGTAGAGCTCCACCTGCTCGGCGGCGCGGCGGCTCGGACTGGCGACGTAGTTTCCCGAAAGTGTCATGTCCCCATAAACACCAGCCGCGCCCCAAATCTTCCGGCCCGGCAGGGTGCTCGGCCGGGCGGTGGATAGCCTTCCCGCATGGTCTCCGAGATCTTCGACCCGTCCGCCTGGAAGGCCGTGCCCGGCTTCGAGGACCTGATCGACCTCACCTACCACCGGGCGGTCGAGCACGGCACGGTGCGGATCGCCTTCGACCGGCCTGAGGTGCGCAACGCGTTCCGGCCGCACACCGTCGACGAGCTGCTGCGGGTGCTCGAGCACGCCCGCATCTCCAGCGACGTGGGCTGCGTGCTGCTCACCGGGAACGGGCCCTCGCCCAAGGACGGCGGCTGGGCGTTCTGCTCCGGCGGTGACCAGCGGATCCGCGGCCGCGCGGGATACCAGTACGCGACCGGCGAGGGCGCGGAGACCGTCGACAAGGCGAAGCTGGCGCGACTGCACATCCTGGAGTGCCAGCGACTGATCCGGTTCATGCCCAAGGTGGTGATCTGCGTGGTGCCCGGCTGGGCCGCCGGCGGCGGGCACAGCCTGCACGTGGTCTCCGACCTGACCATCGCCTCCCGCGAGCACGCCCGGTTCAAGCAGACCGACGCCGACGTGGGCTCCTTCGACGGCGGCTTCGGGTCGGCGTACCTGGCCCGCCAGGTCGGGCAGAAGTTCGCGCGGGAGATCTTCTTCCTCGGCGACGAGTACACCGCCGAGGACGCGCACCGGATGGGCATGGTCAACGCCGTCGTCGACCACGCCGACCTGGAGACGGTGGCGCTGGAATGGGCGCGCAAGGTCAACGGCAAGTCGCCGACGGCCCAGCGGATGCTGAAGTACGCGTTCAACCTCCCCGACGACGGGCTCGTCGGACAGCAGCTGTTCGCCGGCGAGGCGACCCGGCTCGCCTACATGACCGACGAGGCGGTCGAGGGGCGTGACGCGTTCCTGGAGAAGCGCGACCCGGACTGGTCGCAGTTCCCCTGGTACTACTGAATCGGCGCATTTCCGCAGGTCAGAGGCCTAATGGGCCCCCCTGCGTGGCAGATGCGTGGCAAGAATCGCGATCGGTACTCATGCTGCCTGGGAGGACGCATGGACCTATCAGACCCGGTGAGCGCGGTGATTCCGAGCGCCCACGGCGCTGTACGTGCGGTGCTGGCGCGGACAACGGAGCCTCTCAGCGGCCGCAAGGTGGCCGTACTGACCGATGGGAGGTGAGTCAGGCGCGTGCCAACGCCGTTCTCGGTGACGGACAAAGGTAGACGCCGACGCTGGTAGTTCCTGCTGCTTCGATCAGGGCGTCACATAGTTGGTCGCATCGTTCTTGCCGTGTCTCACGTCCATTGACTCAAGGGTGGGTGTCTTGGCAGGACGGCGACTTCATCCGTACGGGGTGAGGGCAGGGCCGCTGGCGGGCTCCGATGCTTGGTGCAACCCCCGATCGGAAGGAACACCATGACCGCGTCAGCCGCCGAGAAACCACCGATCGTGCTGATCCACGGGCTGTGGATGACGGCCCGGAGCTGGGACCGCTGGGTCGAGCATTACCAGGCCAAGGGTCATGAGGTCATCGTGCCGTCGTATCCGGGCTTCGAGATCGAGGTGGAGGAATTGCGCGAACACCCTGAGGTGATTGCCGATGCGTCGGTCCCTGACACGCTCGACCATCTTGTCGAGGTCGTCGAACGCCTGGACACACCACCCATCATCATGGGCCACTCCTTCGGCGGGACCTTTACCCAGCTCCTGGTCAACCGTGGCTTGGGCGCCGCGGCCGTGCTGATCGACTCGGCGCCACCCGAGGGAGTACGGGTCAACCCGCCGGCCCAGATAAGGTCCCTGTTCCCAGTCCTCGACAATCCGGCCAACCGGCACCGCGCTGTCGGTTTCACCAAGAAGCAGTTCCACTATGCCTTCGCCAACACCGTCAGCCGGGAGGAGTCCGACGCGGCGTACGACCGTCTGCACATCCCGGCGCCGGGCAGCTGGGTGTGGGCCTACGGCCTGATCGCCAACTGGAAGCCGGGCCACCAGGAGACCTGGGTCGACTACGACCTGGATGAGCGCGCGCCGCTGCTCTTCATCATCGGCGGCAAGGATCACCTGATGCCGCCGTCGGTGGAGCGCTCGAACGCCAAGAAATACCGCAACTCCGCGGCGCTGACCGAGATCTACGAGTTCCCGGAACGCTCACACTTCACCGGTGTCGAGCCCGGCTGGGAACAAGTCGCCGACTACGCCCTGGAGTGGGCGACCAACCACTTGCGAACCCCGCAGAGTGGGCCAACCGTGCCACCACGTCGAGGTGCAGGGACAGCCATGCCGGTAGGGCACAAAATTGTGCTTGAGCCGGCCGCGCAGGAGATCGCGGAAGCCACCTCGAAACCGCCATTGCTCTACCAGCTGGACTACCCAGCAGCGCGCAAGGTCCTCGAGGACCTCCAGGCCACGCCGACCGAGATGCTTCCGGTCGACGAGGAATGGATCACCGTGAAATCTCAGGTCCGCGACGCTCACGTCCGGCTCATCAGGCCACAGGGCGCCGAAGGCACGCTTCCGGTCATCGTCTACATGCATGGCGGCGGCTGGGTGCTCGGCAACGCCGCCACCCATGACAGGCTCGTGCGCGAGCTCGCGGTCGGCGCCAGGGCGGCACTCGCCTTCGTTGAGTACCCGAACTCGCCCGAGGCGCACTACCCGGTCGCCATCGAGCAGGGCTACGCAACAGCGCAATGGATCACCCGCGAGGGCGAGGCGAAAGGGCTCGACGCCCGCCGGATGGCGGTCGCCGGCGAGTCGGTCGGCGGCAACATGACCGCCGCGCTGACCCTCATGGCCAAGGAGCGTGGGGACGTCGCGTTTGTGCATGCCTCGATGTACTACCCGGTGACCGACGCGGCGATGGACACCGCCTCCTATGACACGTTCGCCAACGGGCCCTACCTCACCCGCAAGTCCATGGAGTGGTTCTGGGACGCCTACACAACCGACCCGGTCGACCGTGAACAGATCACCGCTTCGCCCAACCGGGCCACGATCGACCAGCTCAAGGGCCTGCCCCCCACGTTCCTCTGCGTGGACGAGGCGGACGTGTTGCGCGATGAGGGCGAGGCGTATGCCGCCAAGCTCAGACTCGCAGGCGTGCCCGTCACCACCGTCCGTTATGACGGCACGATTCACGACTTCATGTTGCTCAACCCACTCCGTAACACGCTGGCCACACGCGCCGCGGTGGAGCAGGCAACGTCGTTCCTTCGGCAGGCACTCGGAACCCAGTGACCCCCGCGCGGGCACTTCGGGAGAAACGCGCGGCGCGCCCGTCGGATTGGGCTCAGAACCTAGGCGAGTCAGAGAGGGTGAGGCGCGGCCCAGCCGGCACCCGGCTCCTGGGTGGTGCGCAACGACAGCGACCAGTTGGCGGTCAAGAGGACAGCATGTCCAGACGAGGCGCAGCGGTTAGCGGCGTGACCTCCGTGGTTTCCCGGTCATGCGGTACGGGCTGGTGACGACTTTCGTGTGGATCGCTGCCAGCACGACGCCGGAGGCCTGGCAGGAGCGGCGTTCGGGTGCCGTGGTTGTCGATGTTGGGCGAGGCTCTGTTGAGGGACGGGGTGCTCCTCGGCGCCTCCTCACCGTTGCCGATGCACTGCGGGCCGTTCGTGCCAGCAAACGCCCCTAGGTGGCGGCCGGCGTCCAGTCAAGCATCCGGGCGACCGGGGCGGTGCATGATCGCGGTTCCGTGCGTGGCTAATGCGTGGCAGGAGAATCGTCAGAGACCGTCGGCGACCAACGCGTGCCAACGCGTTCGTGCAGGTCCAGGGCGCCCGAGATGACGGGTAAGAATTCACCTGTCACGTAACCGGAGGTTTGAGGCGTCGTACGTAGCGTGAGAGCACAGCTCGTTGAGGACTTCACGGCGTTCGTTCACGGAACGGGCGCCCAGCTGGAGCGTGCCGCGCTCCTCCTGACGGGTGATCACCACCTCGCCGAGGACCTCACGCAGGCCACCTACGCCAAGGTCTACGCCGCCTGGCGGCGGATCAGCGACGACCCGCTTGCCTACGCGCGCAAGACGCTGCTCCACACCTACATCTCCCACCGCCGGCTGCGCCGCAACAGCGAACAGCCCGTCGACTGGACCGAGGACCGTCCCGCAACGGGATCCGACGCGGAGCTGCGCATCGACGTACTGGACGCGCTCGCCACGCTGCGTGCTCTCGATCGCGCGGTCATCGTGCTCCGCTACTGGGAGGACCGCAGCGTGGCGGATACCGCGATTGATCTCGACATCAGCGAGGACGCGGTCCGGACCCGCGCCCGACGCGCCCTGCAGAAGTTGCGCCCCATCCTGGCCAACTCCGAGAGGACACCATCATGACCGAGCACGACCGCGGCGCAGAGGAGCTGGGCACGCTGCTGCGCGACCGGGTCCGCGACTTCCATCCCGACCTCGCCGCGCTGACCGCCAGCGCCATTCGCGCCGGTGGCCGCATCCGGTATCGCCGCCGGCTGACTGTCGCATCGACCACCCTGGGCGGTGTCGCGGCCGCCGCCGTGCTCGCCGTCCAGCTCGCGCCGACGTCTTCGCCCTCCCCGGACGGGTTCGCGGCGGCGCCGTCACCGCACCCGTCGACACCGGCCGGCCCAAGCCGGTGCCTTCCGCCCCTGCAGGCGCAGGTGCCGGGCCCGGCGCAGGTCGGCCGGCAGACGCCATCCCCGTGCCCCACCCCGCCTGCGGCCCCGCAGACCGTGCCCGTGACATTCGATGCCCCTGGCTGGACCTGTGACACACCCGCCGACGACAAGTTCACCTGCGGCGACGGCGCCAGCACCGTGCTCGTCACCGTGCGGCCGGCCAAGTTCCACAGCGACTACCTGAACAACTCCGACAAGGCTGATCCCACCCAGTTCGTCAGCGGCATCCATGACGGTTCCTTTGCCACGATCCAGCTGGTCGGCGGGAACGCCTCGACAGACCATCTGGCGGAGTACTTGACGTGGAACTAGGAGAACTGACCGATTGGTCCCGAGGCCGACCGACGACTATCTTTTCTGGATATGTTGGCGGGTAGCCCGGGTTGGTAGCGGCAGTCCGCGTTCTCGGTAGCAGGATTCTGCCCAGTTGGTAGCACCGGCAGGTGCTGCTGGTCTCCTTGGCGACGGCGACGCGTTGGGCGTCGCCGTTGTTCTGCGAGGAGGCAGTAGATGGCGGACTACAGAGCGATCATGAGCTTGGTGCTTAACGGCCGGAGCTATCGAGAGATCGTCGAGGCGGTGGGCTGTTCTCACCGTGACGTGTCGACGGCCCGGAAGACGATCACCGAGCGCGGTATCGACGCGCAGCGTCTGGCCGAGATGTCGGAGGCGGAGCTGTCGGGCATCTTCCCGGACGGGCGCACGAAGGTTTCGGCGGGCTATGACCTGCCGGACTTCAAGCGGGTGGCGAGCTCGATGAGGTCGAACCGGCACTTCACGTTGTTGCAGGCCTGGCGCGGCTATGTCGGCTCGTCCTCGGATCTGCGCAAGTACGGCTATTCGCAGTACTGCCACCTGTTCGGGGAGTTCGCGGCTCGCAACGATCTGGTGGCCACGCTGCATCACGAGCCGGGCCGGGCGATGTTCGTCGATTGGGCCGGTGACACGATCCCGCTCCTGGACGCGGCCGGCGGACAGACGACGTCGGCGTATCTGTTCGTCGCGGTGCTGCCGTTCTCGGGATGCGTGTATTGCCGGGCGTTCACCGACATGCGCATGGGCGCGTGGATCACAGCCCACGTCGGTGCGTTCGAGCTGTTCGGCGGTGTCACCCAGATCCTGGTGCCCGACAACGCCTCGACGGCCACCCACCGCAAGACGCGGGGCGACGCCGCTCGCTTCGTGGCCGAGCGATATCGGGCCATGGCCGACCATTACGGCACCGCGATCGTGCCCGCCCGGGTGAAGAAGCCACGCGACAAGGCCGCCGTGGAGTCGGCGGTCAACACGGTGAACAAGCGCGTGATCGGCTACCTGCTCGAAGAGACGTGGACGAGTCTGGCCGAGCTGAACGAGGCCATCGCCGAGCGAGTCTTCGAGGTCAACCACGAGATTCGCCGCGCCGACGGCACGACCCGTTTCGAGCTGTTCGCCGCCGAAGAGGCACCGGAGCTGGCGGCGTTGCCCGACGAGCCGTTCGAGCAGGTGGAATGGAAGGAGCTCAAAGCCGCTTCGTGTCCTCCGCGGTCGTACAACAACGTCTACGTGGACGACGGGCTCATGGCCGACCGCGACCACGCGGCAGGATGCTCGCCCGCCGCCGCTCGCCAGCCCCGGAATCATCCCCGCGCTACGCATCGGCGCGTTCGAGCAGCATCTCGGGCAGATGGGCCAGGATCTCGCCCGGAACTATCACGTCACCGCCGACTACCAGCACTACTCGGTGCCCTACCGGCTGGCCGGGCGGGTGCTGCGGGTCCGGCTGACCACCGGGCGGGTCACGATCTTCGACGGGCAACAGGTCGTCGCCGAGCACCGGCGCAAGAGTGGCCGCAAGGGCCAGTACTCCACCGATCCCGGTCACGTCCCACCGCAGCACCGCGACGTGGCCGGGCTGTGGTCCAGGCGCTGGTTCACCGACCGTGCCGCCGCGTTCGGACCCGCCACCGTGGCCGCGGTCGAACAGATCCTGGACCGGCACCAGATCGAGGCGCAGGGCTACCTGGACTGCCAGAACATCCTGGAGACCCTGGGCAAGAAGAACAAGCAGAAGCTCGAGGCGGCCTGCCAGCAGCTGGCCAACATCCGCGGGGTTGCGACCTACTCGACACTCAAGCGGCTGATGGCAGCAATCGAATCCGACCACGACAGGCACGCTCCTACCCGGCCAGCGGCGTCGAACCGGAAGAACACCAACCCCCAGACACCCGGCGCCGAGACGGCCGGGGCGCTGGTCCGCGGCGCCGACTACTACCGGCAGGGGCGGTGAAACGAAGAACATGTTCACCAGCGTTGACTACGACAAGTTCCGCTCGCTTCGGATCACCCACGTCGCCACCCGGTTCGAAGAGCTCATCGGCGATGAGTCCAACGACGAGCTCACCCCCGAGCAGGTGTTCCTCACCGCCGTCGACGACGCACTCGAGGCCAGGCGGGCGGCCAGGATCGACAGGCTGATCCGGGCCGCGGGCTTCCCGATCCCGACCGCGACGATCGCCGAGATCGACTACCGCGAGGGCCGCGGCATCAACCCCACCCGGATGCGACGCTACGCCGCCCACGACTGGAGGACCGAGACCACCAACCTGCTGGTCACCTCGCCCACCGGCGGAGGCAAGACGTATCTGGTCTGCGCCATCGGGATCGCCGCCTGCCACCGTGAGCACCAGACGCTCTACCTGCGCATGGACGACCTCGCCCGCAAGCTCATCATCGCCCGCGGGGACGGGATCGCTCACCAGGACCTGCTGACCAAGCTGTCCGACATCGATCTGCTGATCATCGATGACTTCCTCACCGTCGGCATCGACCCCGACGCTGCCAGCGACCTGTTCGCGATCCTGGCCAACCGCGAGCACCGGCTACCCACGGTCATCGCCAGCCAGTCCGGACCCGACTACTGGGCACAGGCCCTGCCCGACAGGGTCGCCGCCGACTCGATCGTCAACAGGCTCGCCAACAACGCGCGCAGGATCAACATCGGCGAGATCGACATGCGTCGACACCGGCACCAACAGGCCCGCACCGCCACCGAGTTCTGGGAGTAGCAAACACTGGTGGCCGGGCAGAGCCCACGCTAGGCGCTACCCGGCCACCAGAACCCTGCTACCAAGAGACCGGACTGCCGCTACCAGCAAGCCCTATTCGCCAGATATGTCGGGTTCATCCGAGGACAAGCTCTACACGACCACGCTGCAGACGATCGGCGCGGTCTCCAAGTTGCCGGTGGTTCGGGTCGACCGCGAGGCGTTCATCCGTAGGCACTTCGGCGGCTCGGAGCACCTCGACGTGATCTTGGAGCGCGGTCCTCAAACGGTGTACTCGGTTGAGTCGCTGCGCAAGAAGGCAACCTCGCTCATCAAGAACAGCGCAGCAAAGACGTCGGTGGTTTCCTTCGCGTCCGGCCTGCCTGGCAACCCTGTCGTGATGGTCGCCGCCGGAGGCGCAGATGTGGCGCAGTATTTCGGGTTCGCCATCAACCTTGCCCAACAGATTGCTTATCTGTTCGGCGAGGATGATCTGTTTGATGCTGGCGCGGAACTCTCGGAGGCCGCTCAGATTCGGGTGATCGCTTACCTCGGAGCGATGTTCGGTGCGGCTGGCGCTGCAGGACTGATATCGAACACCTCCAAGATCGCTGGCGCGAACCTCGGCAAGAAGGTGGCAGCCCAGGCGCTCACCAAGACCGCTTGGTATCCGCTGGTCAAGAAGGTCGGTGCAGTGATTGGCATGAAGATCACGAAGAAGACCGTCGAGAAGACGATTACGAAGGCCGTCCCCGTCGTCGGTGGTGTGGTCTCCGGTGGACTGACGTACGTGACCTTCCGGCCCATGGGTCATCGACTGGCTGACACGCTGGTCAAGAACCTGAACGGTGAGTTCGACGATGAGCTCGAGCTCGATCCGCAGTTCATTGCAATGGCTGACAGTGTGATGGTCGAGGCGGAAGACGTCATCGACGTCGACTGAGTAGGTCGCAGGGGTATGCCGAGCCGTCATACCCAACCGGGGAAGACCCGGAGCAGTCAGACTGAAGGTGTTCGCGAGGAGGCGTGATGACAGAGCCAGTACGTCGGATCGGGCCGGACGAGCGGGTGGAGGCCGACCCCACCCCGGGGATGGTCCGCGAGCAGGCGATCGAGGCGGGTGGCCTCTGGTCAGGACTGGTGACGACCGAGCCGGGCATGACCTCCGGCTGGCACCACCACGGCGACCACGAGACTTCCATCTACGTCGTGGACGGCAGCATGCGGATGGAGTTCGGGCCGGATGGTGAGCAGGTCCTCGAGGCGAAGGCCGGCGACTTCCTGCATGTCCCGCCGCACACGGTGCATCGCGAAGCCAACCCGGGCGAGGCCGCATCACACCTGGTGGTGACCCGGTCCGGGCATGGTCAGGTGACCGTCAACGTCGAAGCTCCCTGACCGGTCAGCAGGACACTCGCCTGTAGCAGGGTGACCTCCTGACAACTCGGTCCGAAGGGGCCATGGCAGGGGCACACTCGACCGCCCACGCTGGTTGGCATGGCGGATCACCAGCTTCCCGACTACGACTTCTCCGGCCTGCGGGCGACGTACCTCAACTGCACGCTCAAGCGCTCTCCGGAGCTCAGCCACACCCAAGGTCTGGTGGACCGAAGCAGCGAGGTCATGCGCGCGCAGGGCGTGGACGTGCAGGTGCTCCGCGCGATCGACCACGACATCGCCACCGGGGTCTACCTGGACATGACCGAGCACGGTTGGGCCAGCGACGAGTGGCCGAGCATCCACGAGCGGGTGATGGCCAGCGACATCCTGGTGCTGGCCGGGCCGATCTGGCTCGGTGACAACTCCAGCGTGATGAAGCGGGTCATCGAGCGGCTGTACGCCGGGTCCGGCAAGGTCAACGACCGCGGGCAGTACTCCTACTACGGCCGGGTGGCCGGCTGCCTCATCACCGGCAACGAGGACGGCATCAAGCACTGCGCCCAGAACATCCTGTACTCGCTGCAGCACATCGGCTACACGATCCCGCCGCAGGCCGATGCCGGCTGGATCGGCGAGGCGGGCCCCGGTCCGTCGTACCTCGATCCTGGCAGCGGCGGCCCGGAGAACGATTTCACCAACCGCAACACCACGTTCATGACCTGGAACCTGATGCACCTGGCCCGGATGCTCAAGCGGGCCGGCGGCGTGCCGGCGTACGGCAACGTGCGCACCGAGTGGGACGCCGGCACCCGGCTCGACCACGCCAACCCCGAGCACCGCTGACTGGTCGTGAGCCGCCCGCGGCGGTGACCGAGGTCCCGAATTCCGGACACACGTCCCTGATCCCACCAATCAGGTGGGGGGATGCTCTACGTTCGGGGGCGTGAGGATCGCGGTGGTCAAGGAGACACGCGAGGGGGAGAGCCGCGTCGCGATGGTCCCCGACCTGGTCGGCAAGCTCGCCTCGCTCGGGTACGACGTGGCGGTGGAGCCGGGCGCCGGCGAAGCGGCGACGTTCGCCGACGACGAGTACGCCGCGGCCGGCGCCACGGTCGATCCTGACGCGCTGACCGGGGCGGACCTGGTCGTGTCCGTGCAGCCGCCGGACGCCGCGACGGTGCGCCGGCTGCCCGATGGCACCGCGACGCTGTCCTTCCTGCCGACCGCCCAGAACCCGGACCTGATCGGCGAGCTACGCGACTGCGGCATCACCGCGTTCGCCTTCGAGCTGGTGCCGCGCATCTCGCGGGCGCAGTCCATGGACGCGCTCTCCTCGCAGGCCCTGGTGTCCGGCTACCGCTGCGCCATCGTCACCGCCGGCCTGCTGCGCCGGTTCTTCCCGCTGAACATGACCGCAGCCGGCACGGTTCCTCCGGCCGAGATCACCGTGATCGGCGCCGGGGTCGCCGGTCTGCAGGCGATCGCCACCTGCCGCCGGCTCGGCGCGGTGGTCAAGGCGTACGACGTGCGGGCGGCCGCCGCCGAGGAGATCCGCTCGGTCGGCGCCCAGGCCATCGAGCTGAACCTGGAGACCCTCGAGGGCACGGGCGGCTACGCCCGCGAGATGACCGAGGACCGGGCCAGGCGGCAGCGGGAGCTGCTCGCGCCGTACATCGCAGCCTCGGATGCGCTGATCACCACCGCCGCGGTGCCGGGCCGCTCGGCTCCGCTGCTGGTGACCGCGGACATGGTCGAGGCGATGCGGCCCGGCTCCGTGGTGGTCGACCTGGCCGCGGAGTCCGGCGGCAACGTCGAGGGTTCCCAGCCCGGCCAGGTGGTGCGAATCGGCAACGCGCAGGTGTGGGGCGGCCAGAACGTGCCCGCGCAGATGCCCGGCCCGGCCTCGAAGCTGTACGCCCAGAACGTGGTCAACCTGGTGACGCTGATGACCGCCGACGAGGCCTTCGCGCCGGACTTCGAGGACGAGATCGTGCGCGGCTGCTGCGTGACCCGTCGGGGTGAGATCCTGCACGAGCCCACCCGGGCCCTTCTGGAGGGGGTGAGCCAGCCATGAGCGAGCCGGTGGTCTGGCTGACGATCTTCATCCTGTCCATCTTTGTCGGCGTCGAGGTGATCTCGAAGGTGTCCTCGACGCTGCACACCCCGCTGATGTCCGGCGCCAACGCCATCCACGGCATCATCCTGCTCGGGGCCATCCTGGTCGCCGGGGCAGCCACCAACACCGTCGAGCTGGTGATCGGGCTGATCGCGGTGGTCCTCGCGGCGGTGAACATGGTCGGCGGCTTCGTGGTCACCGACCGGATGCTGCAGATGTTCACCCGCAAGCGGCGTCCCTCCGGTGAGGGGAGCGGCCGGTGAACGCGCCGGTGTGGGTGCAGCTGGTCTACCTGGCCGCCGCGGTCTGCTTCATCCTCGCCCTGAAGGGGCTGTCGTCCCCGCGGCAT
>DASTWW010000018.1:0-12962 GCA_035765755.1 Nocardioidaceae bacterium | reverse complement strand
GGGCTAGACCTAGACTCTCGTGACCCGGGCCTGCCGGTCCACCACCGACTCCCGGCACCCCTGCGTGCTCATGCGGCCGGGCGTCCGATCCGGACCCGCCAGACCTCGGGCCCCTGCTCCAGGTAGTCCCAGGTGAACGCGCCGTAGAACTCCGCGTCGAACTGGTAGTACAGCGGCTTCGGGTCGTGGTCGTTGACGAGCTCGAAACCGGCGCCGGGAGCGAGGCCCTGGTAGGTGTCCAGGATCAATGTGTGCCGGCGGGCCGGCGGCTCCGAGCGGACGTCGAGCTTCGGATCTGTGGTCATGGTTCCTCCGTGGTGATGGATGGATGGCCGCCGTGCTCTGGCAACCGGGCGAGGTAGTGCATGGCGCCGTTGACGCGCTCGGCCTCCCGTGGACGAGCGTCCCGAAGCGTCCACCAGGCCCGTGCGGCCAGGCGGTTGGCAGTGTCGGGATGTCCGGCCTTCCCGAGCGCGCGCAACGTCTTGACCAGTACGTCGACGGTGCCGGCGAGCTCGTCGGCTGCCTCGGCGGGTGCGGTCATCGGTGCTCCTGCGACGTTATTAAACACGGGCTATGCCGTGAATAATACTCGATCGCCCGGTCACCGCTACCTGGCCTGCCGAGAGCCGGTCCCCGGCAAGCTGCCGGCGGACCGACCAAGGTCGAGGGTCAGTGGTGGAAGCTGCTCGGCTGCCCCTCGTGGGGCATCGGGCCGGTCAGCCCGTCCAGCCAGTCGACGGCCACGCGCAGGTCGCGCAGGAACAGGCCGGCCATGTCGTGGCTGAACCCGTTACGGACCACCACGCGAAGCACCGCGAGGTCCTCGCGCTTGGGCGGCATCGTGTACGCCGGCACCAGCCACCCCCGCTCTCGAAGCTTCCGTGACACGTCGAACACGTCGTACTTCGTGACGTCCGGGCCCAGGGCGAACGTCACCACCGGCAGGTCCCGCCCCCTCGACACGAGCGTGAACTCCGGCATCGCCGCCACCGTCTTGGCGATGTGCACCGCGACGTCCTGGCAGGCCCGCTGGACGAGCCGGAAGCCGTCGCGGCCCAGGCGCAGGAACTGGAAGTACTGCAGCACCACCTGCGCCCCGGGGCGCGAGAAGTTCAGGGCGAAGGTGGGCATGTCCCCGCCCAGGTAGTTCACATGGAAGACCAGGTCCTCTGGCAGGTGCTCGGCGTCCCGCCAGAGCACCCAGCCGACGCCGGGGTAGACCAGGCCGTACTTGTGGCCGGAGGTCTGGATCGACACCACCCGAGGCAGCTGGAAGTCCCACACCAGGTCCGGCTGCACGAACGGTGCGACGAAGCCGCCGGAGGCGGCGTCCACGTGCACCGGCACGGACACGCCGAGGACCGCGCAGATCTCCTGCACCGGCTCGTAGCTGCCGTCCATCGTCGAGCCGAGCACCGCGACCACGCCGATCGTGTTCTCGTCCACGTAGGGAAGCAGCCGGTCGGCGGTCAGGTGCAGGACGTTGCCCTCCAGGGGCACGTACCGGGGCTCGACGTCCCAGTAGTTGGCGAACTTCTCCCACACCACCTGGACGTTGGCGCCCATCACGATGTTCGGCCGGTCCGGCGGCAGCCCCGCCTGCCGCCGGGAGTGTTGCCAGCGGCGCTTCATGGCCAGTCCGCCGAGCATGCAGCCCTCGGAGCTGCCGGTCGTGGAGGTACCCACCGTGGCCGCCGCGTGCGGCGCGTGTCACAGGTCGGCCAGCATCCGCACGCACCGTGCCTCGATCTCGGCGGTCTGCGGGTACTCGTCGCGGTCGATCATGTTCTTGTCGAACGTCGCGGCGTAGAGGCGGTCCGCCTCGTCGTCCATCCAGGTGGTCACGAACGTGGCCAGGTTGAACCGCGCGTTGCCGTCGAGCATCACCTCGTCGGTGATGATCTGGTACGCCGTCTGCGGCAGCATCTCGCGATCGGGCACCCGGTTCTTCGGGACCTCGAGCATCCCGGCCCTGGTGAACCGCGGGACGACGCTCAGGTCCTCGCCTGCCTCGTGCGCCGACCGCCTGTGGATGGCCATCGCACCCTCCGTCAGCCAGCCAGGATCCTGGCTTTCTGGGCCGCGAACTCCTCCTCGGTGAGGATGCCCTGCTCCCTGAGCGCGGCCAGGTCCTTGAGCTGCTGCACCACGTCGGGCGCGGGGGCGGCGGCGGGCGCGGGCGGAGCCTGCTGGTAGTACGCCTGCTGGTAGGCCTGGTCCTGCTGGTAGGCGAGCTGGGCGTCCCGCTCGGCGTACCTCTCGGCCTGCCGGCGTTGCACCCGACCGCTCACCGCGGTGGCCGTACCGGCGATCACCGCGGTCCGGGCGACGCCGCGAATCAGTCCGGGCATGGTCTCCTCCTCAGTCTTCTGCTTCGAGAGCTTCTAGCGCGGCCATCACGTCGGTTGCGGGAATCCGGGCGCTCGCCACCATCTCCCCACCGCTGTCGCGGGCCGCCGCCACGAAGGGGACCGCCCAGCTGTTCTCGTAGACGATCAAGGCGGCCACCGTCCCCGGCGCCAGCGCTGCCGCCGCCTCACGCATGTCGTCCTCGCCCAGCAGGCCCGAACGGGCTCCGGCGAAGGTCGCGAAGCCGCCGGTCTCGCTGAGCTCGACCAGCTCGACGTTGCCGTCGTCGTCCTTGCCGATCACCATCAGGTCGTAGAGCCGGATCACGCCGCGCTCGACCAGGTCGAGCAACGCCTTGCCGGCCTCGCCGGTGAGCCGGTGCCGTGGGAACTCCAGAAGCACGAAATCCACCGGACCGTGAACGTCATTGGCTGTCGTGGTCACTCTCGCCTCCTGAGGGTCGGATGCACACCACTCTCGGTCCGCCCTGCCGGTCAGGCATCACCCGTGCCGGATGACTCCGCTGCCGGCGGCCACGTGGTCTCGGGTGTTCTCACCCAGAAGGGGTGATGTGGCCCCGCGCTCCCAGCGGGACGGTGGCACTAGTTGCTCTGGGGAAGGAGCCCGTTATGACCGACATCGGTGAGCTTGAACGGCTGCGAGCCCGGGTCGCAGAGCTCGAGGGCGAGTTGCAGGAGGCGCAAACGCCGCCTGAGGCGCGCCGCCACCGGATCCGGGCCGGGTTCGCGGCGCTGCTGATCGTCCTCGGCTGCGTGCTCGCCCCCTTCTCGGTGGTCTCGGTGTGGGCCAGCACCCAGATGTCCAACACCGACCGGTGGGTCGCGACCGTGGAGCCACTCGTCCACGACCCGGCCGTCCAGTCCGCGATCGCCGACAACGTGACGGTGGCGATCCTGGACAAGGTCGACGTGCATACCCTGGCGACGCAGGCGCTGAGCACCTTGGCGGACCGGCCCAACGTGCCGCCTCGGCTGGCGGCGGTGCTGCCCGGGCTGGCGGTGCCGATCACCAACGGCGTGGAGGGCTTCATCGGCACCCAGGTCGACAAGGCTGTGGCCAGCCCTGCGTTCGCGACGGTCTGGGACCAGGCCAACCGGGTGGCCCACCAGAACCTGGTCAACCTGCTCGAGGGCAACCAGAACGGCGCGCTGACGGCCCAGAACGGTGAGGTGACTCTGAACCTGGCGCCGATCATCGCCCAGGTCAAGCAGCGCCTGGTGGCCCGCGGCTTCACCCCCGCGGCACAGATCCCGGCCGTCGACAAGTCCTTCGTGCTGGTGAAGTCGGACGCGGTGACCAAGGCGCAGGGCCTCTACCGGCTCTTGAACACAATGGGTATCTGGCTGCCGATCATCACCCTCGCCCTGCTGGCGGGCGGGATCGCGCTGGCGCGCCGCCACCTCCGGGCGTTGGGCGTCGCGGCTTTCGGAGTCGCCGGGTCGATGCTGGTCCTCGGTGTCGCGCTGGCCGTGGCCCGGGTGCTGTACCTGAACGCCGTGCCCTCCGACGTGCTTCCCGCGCAGGCGGCCGGCGACGTCTACGACACCCTGATCCGGTTCTTGCGCTACTCGCTGCGGTCGGTAGCCGCCGTCGGGCTGGTGGTCGGGCTCGGTGCCTACCTCACCGGTCCCGGCTCCGGTGCGGTGCGCACCCGCGCGGCGTTCTCCCGGGGCATCGGCGGGCTGCGCGGCGGTGCCGAGCGGGCCGGCATGCAGACCGGCGTGGTGGGGACCTGGACCTTCGCGCACAAGCGCTGGCTGCGGATCGGCGCCGTGGTGCTCGGTGCGGTCGTGCTCGTGCTCTGGTCCCAGCCGAACGTGCCGGTGATCCTCACCATCACGGGCCTCGTGCTGCTGGCGCTCGCGGTAATCGAGTTCCTGGGGCGTCCGCCCACCCCGGCGGCCGTCGTACTCGGGGGTCCGGCGGAGCCCAGGGTGCCGCTCCAGCCCACCGGGACGGAGCGGGCGCCGCAAGGCGCTCCCCACCCGGACGACGAGGAGCCGGTGGGCGAGCACAAGAAGTCGGAGGTTTCTCCGCGCTGATGGTTCTGCGCTGAGCTGCCGCCCCGCGGCCTGGGCGCCGGTTTCCGCCGGCGCCGGTCGCCGTCGGCGACAATGTGATCATGTTCGCTCAGCGCAGCCGTTCACCGGCCGGGCCGGCCGCGGTCTCCGTGTCAGGGCTCTCGGCGGCGTTCGGGGCGGTGCGGGCGCTGGAGGGTATCGACCTGTCCGTCGCCCCCGGGGAGCTGGTCGGGGTCACCGGGGAGAGCGGCGCGGGCAAGACCACGCTGATGCGCTGCATCGCCGGGGACCTGGCCCCGACCGCGGGCGAGGTGCGCGTGGCGGGCCGGCCCGGGCCGGTGGACCCGGGGAGCGCCGCCCGCTCCGGCATCGGCGTGGTGTGGCAGGACCTCGCGCTCGTGGACCGGTTGGACGTGGCGGCCAACCTGCTGCTCGGTCGGGAGAGCCGGGGACTGCTGTGGACAGAGGCGCGGGCGCATGCGCTGGCCCGCCGTACTCTCGACGACCTCGGGATCGCGATCCCGCGTACGACGCAGCCGGCCGGCGCGCTCGTCGGCGGTCAGCGGCAGCTGCTCGCGATCGCCCGGGCGGTGTCCATCGATCCCGATGTGCTGCTGCTCGACGAGCCGACGGCGACCCTCGGGGTCGCCGACAGCGCCCAGGTGGAGCGGCTGGTCCAGCGGATCCACGCCCGCGGCACCACGGTTCTGCTGGTGTCCCATGACGTCGAGCAGCTGCTGCGGCTCACGCGCCGGCTGGTGGTGCTTCGGCACGGCCGGCTGGTGGCGGAGGTGGACCCTGCGCGTGCGCACCGCGACGACGTGAACGCGCTGATCTCCGGGCAGGAGGTGGAGTCCTCCGCCCACCACCAGCTCACCCGGCTGCACGCACTCACCGACCGGCTGGCCTCGGCGGACCCGTCCTCGAGCCTGCTGATGATCCTGTCCGCCCTCGGCGCCGCCCTCGGCGCCCGGCGTATCTGCATGCACATCGCCGACGGGGACCGGCTGCGGCTGGCCTGCGCGTTCGGGGTACCCGCCGGGATGCGCCGGGCGTGGGAGGAGCTGCCGTTCGGGGAGCCAGGTGGACCGGTGGGAGTGGCCGCCGCCACCGAGAAGCCGGTGACCGAGCCGGGAGACAAGTTCGCCGCGCTGTGGGCGGTGCCCTTCAGCGGCTCGCACGGCCTCGCCGGCGTGATCACCGTGCTGCGCGATACCGTCAGCAGACCGAGCCGCGACGACCTGGACCTGGTCACCCTGTACGGCGGGTACGCGGTGGCCGCCATCGAGCGGGAGCGGCTGGTCGCCGAGCTGACCTCCCGGAACGTGGTGCTCGAGACCATCCGGGAGGTGCTGGAGACGCTGGCCGGCCCGGTGCCCGTCGACGGTGCCCTCGAGACCGCCCTGGGTGCGTTGCGGCGCGGCATGCACGCCGACGAGGTCGCGCTTTTCGTGCCCACGCCCGGTGGGGAGATCGCCTGCCGGGCCAGGGCCGACGCCGGCGACGCCGACGACGGGTTCGGCGAGGCGGTGGCCGAGCACCGGCACCGGACCGGTGCCAGCGGCCGCGTCGAGCCGATGGGGCTCAGCAGCCTGGGCTGGGGGCTGGCGGTCAGCTTCCTCGCCGCGGACGGCATGGTCACGCTCGCGGCCCGGAAGCAGACCGGCACGGTCGCGGCCGAGACCAGCGCGCTCCTCGAGGACGCGGCCAGCTCGGTGCGGCTGGCCCTCGAGCGGGAGCGGGCCCAGGCGGCGTTGCAGGAGACCGTCGCGCTGCGCCGTTCCCAGCAGCTTCAGCGGGAGTTCCTCGCCCGACTCTCCCACGAGCTGCGGACCCCGCTGACCGCGATCGGCGGGTATGCCGAGAGCCTGATGCAGCCGGACGTGACCTGGGACCAGGAGTCCCACGACCGGTTCCTCTTCCGGATCGGTGCGGAGTCCACCCGGCTGCGGCGGTTGGTCGAGGACCTGCTCGACCACTCCGCGATCGAGTCCGGGATGCTCAACCTGCACTGCGACTGGTGTGACCTGTCGTTGTTGCTGGACGCCGCGCGCGGCTGTCTCGACCCCGCGGCGCAGGCGCGCGTGGAGCTCGAGCGCACGGAGGACGGTCCGGTGGTGTGGGCCGACCACGACCGGCTGGAGCAGGTGTTCTTGAACCTGATGGACAACGCGGTGCGCCACAACCCGCCCGGCACCCGGGTGAGGGCCCAGGTGCGGACCGGCGGGGCCGAAACCGTCCGGGTGGAGATCCGCGACGACGGCGCCGGACCGCCGGAGAGCGTGGCCGCCTCACCGTTCGCACCGCACCGGGAGCGACGCGGCCCGACCGCTGGCGCGGGCCTCGGCCTGTCGATCGCGCATGCCATCGTGGTGGCGCACGGCGGGCGGATCGAGATGGAGCCGGCGATGCCGGGTACCCGGTTCTGCATCACGCTGCCCGTGGGCAACGACGCGGCGGAGGGCCGGGACGCCGAGAGCAGGGACGAGAGCACGGAGCTGACGGTGCGGGAGGTGCGCGCCCATGACTGACGGGGGCCCGCGCACCCGGGTACTGATGGTCGAGGACGACCCGAACATCGTCGACCTGATCCGCTCGAACCTGAACGTGCGCGGCTTCGACACGGTCATCTCCACAGACGGAACCCGGGCACTGCGCCTGCTGGAGACCGAGCAGCCCGACATCGTGCTGCTCGACCTGATGCTTCCCGGGGCGGATGGCATGCAGCTGTGCCGTCAGATCCGGGAGCGCTCCAGCGTCGGGATCATCGTGGTCTCCGCCCGCGGTGGCGAGCACGACAAGGTGACCGCGCTGAACATGGGGGCCGACGACTACCTGACCAAGCCGTTCGGCATCGAGGAGCTGCTGGCACGGATCAGCGCCACCCTCCGTCGTACCCGCCCCGCCGCGACCCCCGCGGACACCGCAACGGTGGTCAAGGTCGGCAACGTCGAGGTGGATCTGGCCGGCCAGCGAGTCTCCCGCGACGGCGAACCGGTGCACCTGACCCCGACCGAGTTCGCGCTGCTGCGCGAGCTGGTGCTGCACCCGGGCAAGCTGCTCACGCATGCCCAGCTGCTCCGGCTCGTGTGGGGGCCGGGGTACGAGACGGAGACCGAGTACATCCGGGTCTACGTACGACGGCTGCGCGCCAAGCTCGAGACGCCGGACGGGCCGTCGCTGATCGTGACCCAGCCGCGTGCCGGATACCGGCTCGCCGACGGCCTGGTCCGTTAACGGTTTGTTGATGCGTCCGCCGGTTTGTTCACGGCGCGTTCACGCGTTCGTCATTACCGTCGAGTACGTCCACGCCACCACCGGCGTCGACCGGCCGCGCGCGGCGCGCCGTGCTCGAAATGATCAAGGATGGTGCCACTGTGCGCGTCTTCAGGAATGTCTCACTAGGAGCGGTGCTGGCAGCCACGACCCTCGCTGCCGCCGCCTGTGGGGGCGGGGGCTCGACGCCCAGCGGTTCCTCGTCGCAGGGCAGCTCGGGCGGCGGGACGGCCAACGTGCCCCAGCTGTCGGCCGCCTCGTTCACCAACGACTTCTCCGCGATGGCCAAGCTCAAGCCGCTGGTCGCCCAGGGCAAGGGCAAGATCGCGGTGATCCTGCCCGACACGGTGTCCTCGGCCCGCTACACCGAGTTCGATGCGCCGTACCTGAAGGAGTCCTTCCAGAAGGCCGGCCTGACGAGCTCGCAGTTCAGCATCCAGAACGCCCAGGGCAGCGACAGCACCCAGCTGACCGACGCCCAGTCCGCGATCACCAGCGGCGCCACCGTGCTCGTCGTGGACCCGCTGGACTCCGGTGTCGGCGCAAGCATCGAGAACTACGCCAAGTCCCACGGCGTGCAGGTCATCGACTACGACCGGCTCACCCTGGGCGGCAGTCGCTCCTACTACGTCAGCTTCGACAACGTGGAGGTCGGCAAGCTGATCGGCAACGGGTTGGTCTCCTGCGTGGACAAGTGGGGCGTGAAGAGCCCCAATGTGATCGTCATGAAGGGCGACCCGACCGACAACAACGCCACCCTGTTCGCGCAGGGCTACGACGGGGTGCTGGCGCCGAAGTTCAAGTCCGGGGGCTGGACCGAGGCGGCCACCCCCGCCGGCACCTGGGACCCGCCGACGGCTCAGACCGAGTTCCAGCAGGCCTACACCGCGCACAAGGACGTCAACGCGGTGCTAGTGCCCAACGACGAGAACGCGGCCCCGATCATCACCTACCTGAAGACGCTGCACATCAAGCCGCAGAGCTTCCCGGTGACCGGTCAGGACGCCACGCTGGTCGGGCTGCAGAACATCCTCGCGGGCTACCAGTGCGGCACGGCGTACAAGCCGATCTACCTGGAGGCCCAGGCCACCGCCGCGCTCGCGTTGTACCTGCGGGCCGGCGTGACGCCGCCTTCCGCACTGGTGAACGGCACCACGAAGGACACCAAGGCCGGCGTCGACGTGAAGTCGGTGCTGCTGAAGCCGGAGTGGGTGACGACCGACAACATGGCGAGTACCGTCGTCGCTGACAAGTTCGTGCCGGCCTCGCAGCTGTGCTCCGGCAAGTACGCGACCTACTGCTCCAAGTACGGGATCAAGTGACACAGACCCCCGTTGGCGACGCCCCGCTGCTGCGGCTGCGGGGCGTCGCCAAAAATTTCGGTCCGGTTCAGGCGCTCAGCGGGGTCGACCTCGACATCCCGGCCGGCCAGGTCACCGCGCTCGTCGGCGACAACGGGGCCGGCAAGTCCACGCTGATCAAGAGCATCTCGGGGATATGGGCCATCGACGGCGGTGAGATGCAGTGGAAGGGCAAGAAGGTCCGCCTCTCCAGCCCGCGGGATGCCGCCCATCTCGGGATCGCCACCGTCTACCAGGACCTGGCGCTGTGCGACAACCTGGACATCGTGCAGAACATGTTCCTCGGTCGGGAGCCGGTCAAGAGCCGGCTGCTCGACGAGGGCACCATGGAGAAGACTGCCGGGCGCACGCTGTCCGAGCTGTCGGTGACCACCGTCAAGTCGGTGCGCCAGCTGGTCGGTTCGCTGTCCGGGGGGCAGCGCCAGGCCGTGGCGGTTGCTCGGGCGGTGATGGAGGACGCCGAGCTGGTCATCCTCGACGAGCCGACCGCGGCCCTCGGCGTGTCGCAGACGGCGATGGTGCTGGACCTGGTCAAGAAGCTGCGAGACCGGGGCATCGCGGTGCTGATCATCTCCCACAATCTCAACGACGTCTTCGCCGTCGCCGACCGCATCGCGGTGCTCCATCTCGGGAGGATGGCGCGCAGCGCGCCGAAGGCTGAGCTGGACACGCAGAGCGTGGTCGAGCTGATCACCACGGGCACGACGACCCAGCCGGCAGCGACGAAGGGCTGATGAGATGACCACCCCACGTGATACCGAGGTCCAGCCCGCCACCCCGCCGTCCTCCGTGGATGCCGAGGCTGAGGCCACCACGGCGAGCGACTCGTCGATCGAGCTGACGTCCGGTTCCCTCCCCGACTACCTGCGAGCCTGGGGCAAGCGCATCCGCTCCGGCGAGAGCGGCGTGCTGCCGGTTCTTGTCGGTCTGATCATCATCATCGTGATCTTCCAGACCCAGCAGTCGGTGTTCTTGTCGGCGGGCAACCTCACCGTCCTGCTGCAGCAGGCGGCCGCGGTGGTGCTGCTCGGCATGGCCGAGGTCTTCGTGCTGCTTCTCGGTGAGATCGACCTGTCGGTGGGGTTCGTCGGGGCCATCGGTGGGACGATCACGGTGATCCTGACCTCGACACCGCACAACCTTCCGTGGTGGGTCGGCGTCCTCGCCGGCCTAGCGGGAACCGCAGTGATCGGCGCCTTCCAGGGCTGGCTGATCACCTGGCTACGGCTTCCCTCGTTCGTGGTCACCCTCGCCGGCTTGCTGGGCTTCAACGGTGTGCTGCTGCTGCTGATCAACAAGGCCGGCGGATCCAGCGGCGGCACGATCGCGATCAGCAACAGCGTGATCCTCGGCATCGTGAACTCGAACATGGCGCCGGTCGCCGGCTGGATCGTGTTGGCCGCGTGCGTAGCGGTGTTCGCTCTGGTGACCGTGCTCGGCGACCGGAGCCGGCGTCGCTCCGGCCTGGCGACCCCGCCGTTCAGCCTGGCCCTGGCGAAGATCGTGCTGTTCGCGGTCGCCGGGGTGATCCTAGTCGTGGTCTGCAACACCAACCGCGGCGTCGGAGTCATCGCCCTGTCTGGTGTGCCCTACGTCGTGCCGGTCGTGCTCGCGATCTTGCTGGTGTGGACGGTGCTGCTCGGCCGCACCCGGTTCGGCCGCTACGTCTACGCCATCGGCGGCAACGCCGAAGCCGCCCGGCGGGCGGGCATCAACGTGAGCCGGATCCGGTTGGCCTGCTTCGTGCTGTGCAGCCTGACCGGCGGGATGGCGGGCATCGTCTACGCCTCCCGGCTGGGCTCGATCTCCAACAACGTGAACGGCGGACAGCTGGTGCTGTACGCCGTGGCAGCTGCCGTCATCGGCGGCACCAGCCTGTTCGGCGGGCGGGGCAAGATGCTGCACGCGCTGCTCGGCGGCATGATCATCGCCACCATCGCCAACGGTATGGGACTGATCGGCCTGGACGCCGCGACCCAGTACATCGTCACCGCCCTGGTCCTGCTGGCCGCGGTCATCGTCGACGCGGTGGCCCGGCGCGGCCAGAGCGTCACCGCCTGACGGCTCGGCTCAGAGGGAGCGGCGCCAGGCGGTGATCTGGTCGAGCAGCTCCTGCTGGCGTTCCGGGGACGCGAACGAGGACGTCACCGAGTTCGCGGCCAGGGTGGCCACCGTGTCCTCGTCGAGACCGTGGGCCTGGACAAGGGCGGTGAAGTTCGCCTCGACGTACCCGCCGAAGTAGGCCGGGTCGTCGGAGTGGATGCTGACCCGCACGCCGGCCTCCAGCAGTCGGACCGCCGGGTGCTCCTCGATGGAGCTCACCGCCCGGAGCCGCACGTTGGACAGCGGGCACATGGTGAGTGGCACCTGCTCGGCGGCCAGCCGGCGCACCAGCGCCGCGTCGTCGACGCAGGTCACACCGTGGTCGATGCGTTCGACGCGGAGCACGTCCAGCGCCTCCCGGATGTAGGTGGGCGGCGCCTCCTCGCCGGCGTGCGCGACGGTGCGCAGGCCCAGCGCACGGGCCCGGGCGTAGACCTCGGCGAACTTCGAGGGCGGGTTGCCGATCTCGGTGGAGTCCAGGCCGATGCCGATCAGGTCGTCCGTACGGTGCGCGACCGACTCGAGCGTCGCCAGCGCGTCGGCGGCCGGCAGGTGCCGTAGGAAGCAGAGGATGAGCCCGCCAGACATCCCGAACCGCTGCCCGGCGTCCCGCAGCGCGTCCAGCAGGCCGTCGATCACGGTGTCGGCGGGGACGCCGCGGGTGGTGTGCGCCTGCGCGTCGAAGAACATCTCGACGTGGCGCACTCCGTCGGCAGCGGCCCGCTCGAGGTAGGCGTTGGCCAGCGCGGTGAAGTCCTCGCGGGTGCGGAGGGCGGCCATGCAGGCGTAGTACAGGTCGAGGAAGGACTGCAGGTCCTCGAAGTCGTAGCGGGCGCGAAGCTCCTCGACACTTCCCGCAGGGAGCGTTACGTCGTTCCGCTCCGCCAGCGCGAAGGCGAGCTCCGGTTCGAGGGTGCCTTCCACGTGCAGGTGGAGCTCCGCCTTCGGCAGTCGCGCGAGGTCGTCGACGTTCATCCGCGCCCCCTTCCCTGGTGGCGGAATGTCTATCACAGGCCGGTCAGGTGCGGCGCTCGTCGGCCCAGGTCTTGCCGAGGCTGACACCGGCGGTCACCACCAGCGTGATGACGATGAACGCCAGCGACACGGCGATGCTCACCTCGGGCACCGGCAGCCAGCCGAGGTGGTCTATGTGGGAGCCGTGCAGGGCCTCGAAGACCAGCTTCAGGCCGATGAAGGCGAGGATGACCGAAAGCCCGATGTTCAGGTAGACCAGCTTCTCCAGCAGCCCGCCGAGCAGGAAGTACAGCTGCCGCAGCCCCATCAGCGCGAACGCGTTGGCGGTCAGCACGATGTAGGCGTGCTGGGTCAGGCCGAAGATGGCCGGGATCGAGTCGAAGGCGAACACGACGTTGGCGATGCCGATGGCCGCGATCGCGAACACCAGCGGCGTCATCAGCCACTGGCCCTCGGTGCGCACGGCGAGCCGAGGTCCGACGTACTCCTGCGTCGTCGGGAGCACCTTGCGCAGCCCGCGGACCACCGCGCTCTCGGTGAACTCGCTCTCCTCCTCGTCGCTCTCCATGAGCAGGCGTACGGCGGTGAAGACCAGGAACGCCCCGAAGATGTAGAACACCCATGTCGCGGCCGACAACGCGGCGACGCCGGCGGCGATCAGCACCGCTCGCAGCACCAGGGACAAGATGATGCCGATGTAGAGCACCTTGTCCTCGGCGAGGTCGGGCACACCGAAGCGGCTGATGATCAGCACGAAGACGAACAGGTTGTCGACGCTCAGGCTGTACTCGGTGATGTAGCCGGCGACGAACTCGCTGCCCCAGCCGTTCGAGCCGAACCAGAACAGGCCGAC
>DASTWW010000017.1:0-10518 GCA_035765755.1 Nocardioidaceae bacterium | reverse complement strand
AAGTTGCCCTCGAACCAGAACCACTTGCCCTCGTCCTCGTCGTCGCCCTCCCAGGCGAGGATGTGGGTGGCGGTGCGGTCGAGGAACCACCGGTCGTGCGAAGTGATCACGGCACAGCCGGGGAACTCCAGCAGCGCGTCCTCGAGGGAGGACAGCGTCTCCACGTCCAGGTCGTTGGTCGGCTCGTCGAGCAGCAGCATGTTGCCGCCCATCTTGAGCGTGAGCGCGAGGTTGAGGCGGTTGCGCTCCCCACCGGAGAGCACACCTGCCTTCTTCTGCTGGTCCGGGCCCTTGAAGCCGAACGACGCGACGTACGCCCGCGAGTTCATCTCGAAGTTGGCGACCTTGATGAAGTCCAGCCCGTCGGAGACGACCTCCCAGACGTTCTTGGTCGGGTCGAGCCCGCCGCGGCTCTGGTCGACGTAGGAGATCTTGACGGTCTGGCCGACCTTCAGCTCACCGCTGTCCGGCTTCTCCTCCCCCACGATCATCCGGAACAGCGTGGTCTTGCCGACCCCGTTGGGGCCGATCACACCGACGATCCCGGCGCGCGGCAGCTTGAAGGACAGGTCGTGCATCAGCACCCGGTCCCCGAACGACTTCTTCAGGTCATCGGCCTCGAGCACGATGTCACCCAGCCGTGGCCCGGACGGAATGTTGATCTCCGCGGTGTCGATCTTGCGCATCCGCTCGGCCTCGGCCGCCAGCTCCTCGTAGCGGGCGAGCCGGGACTTGCTCTTGGCCTGGCGGGCCTTCGGGTTCGACCGCACCCACTCCAGCTCGCGCTCGAGCATCTTGGCGCGCTTCGCATCCTTCTGGCCCTCGACCTTGAGCCGTTCCTTCTTGGTCTCCAGGTACGTCGAGTAGTTGCCCTCGTAGGGGTGCGCGCGGCCCCGGTCCAGCTCGAGGATCCAGCCGGCCACGTTGTCCAGGAAGTACCGGTCGTGGGTGACGGCGAGCACCGCACCGGGGTAGCTGGCCAGGTGCGCCTCCAGCCACTGCACCGACTCGGCGTCGAGGTGGTTGGTGGGCTCGTCGAGCAGCAGCAGATCGGGCTGTTGCAGCAGCAGCTTGCACAGCGCGACCCGGCGCCGCTCACCCCCGGACAACGAATCCACGACCATCTCCGGGGGCGGGCAGCGCAGCGCGTCCATCGCCTGGTCCAGCCGGCTGTCGAGGTCCCAGGCGTTGGCGTGGTCGAGGTCGGCCTGCAGGTCGCCCATCTCGGCGAGCAACTTGTCGTAGTCGGCCTCGGGGTCGGCGAGCTCCTCGGAGATCGCGTTGAAGCGGTCCAGCTTGCCCTTGATGTCGGCGACCGCCTCCTCGACGTTCTCCAGCACCGTCCTGCCCTCGGTCAGCGGCGGCTCCTGCTGGAGCATCCCGACGGTGGCCTCGGGGTCGCGGATGGCGTCCCCGTTCGACGGCTGCTCCAGCCCCGCCATGATCTTGAGCAGGGTGGACTTGCCGGTGCCGTTGGGACCGACGACGCCGATCTTGGCGCCGTGCAGGAAGGACAGGGTGACATTGTCGAGGACCACCTTGTCGCCGTGGGCCTTGCGCACGTTGCGCAGCGTGAAGACATATTCAGCCATGATTCGGCCAGCCTACGGCGGCCGGGCCCGTCGGCTCCAATCGGCGCCGGCACCGGCTCAGGCCGCCGCGCCGGGTCCCATCGCGTCCAGCGGGTCCGGACCGGGCAGCCCGGGCTCCACGTCCGGCTCCGGCTCGATGGGGTCGCCCCAGGAGTCCGGCCGGACGCTGTCGTCGAAGGGCCGGTGCACCATGTCCTCGATCTCGCTGTGCACGTCGGTGTCGGCGCGTTCGGGGCGGGCGGACTTGGTGAAGATGCTGGTACCCCGCGCGAGGTCGTGGCCGACGAAGCTGGCCTCCACGATCAGGCCGGTCGAGACCTGCCCGTCCTCGCGCCTCCAGCTCTCGCTGCGCAGCCGGCCGTGCACGATGACCGCGTCTCCCTTGCGGATCGAGTCGCGGACGTTCTCGGCCAGCGTCCGCCACGCGGTGACGGAGTACCACGTGGTGTCGGCGTCGATCCAGTCCCCCTTGCGTTTGAGCCGCGGCGTGCAGCCCACCCGGAAGTTGGCCACGCTGATCCCGTTCGGGTTGCGGTAGGCGACCTCACCGCCCACCCATCCGTGGAAGGTCACGAACATGTCGCTCATCGTGTGTTGCTCCTTGCCTGGTGCTCGTGCGGACGTCGTACGACGGAAGCCTGCACCGACCGGGCATCACCCGGCGCCGGGAAGCCGACGCCCTGTGGAACACCGACACCCACGGGGGACTGGGGACGGAAACCGGTCAGCGCAGCGCGTCGGCCAGCCCGGCCTGCGCCGCCTCGTAGGCGTCCAGCTCCTCCCGGACCGGAGCGACCACCAGCCGCTGCGTGACCTCGGTGACCGCGGCTCGCAACCGGCGCCGCGCCGCCCGGGCCCGCAACCGGGCGGAGATCCGGACCAGCCCCTGGCAGACCAGGCTCAGCAGCAGTCCACCGCCGACGCCGATCGCGACCAGCAGGGCTGGCACAGACCAGCCGTACCACACCGGGGCGACCAGCGTGCCGCCCGCACCGAGGCTGATCAGCCAGACCAGGCCGGATAGCGCGGCGAGCAGCAGCACCCACTGGAAGCCTTGCACCAGGCGGCACCACCACGGGGTCTTCACGCCCAGCTCCACCTCGGAGACCGCCCGGTCCAGCGCATCGGTGAGGTCGGGGAGCCGGGACACCGAGGCGGTCCGCACCGCGTCCGCCCACGGCCTCGGCAGCCCCTCCGCCTCCTGGTCGGCGACCGCCCGCACGGCGGCGTCCACGCGGGCCCGTTGCACGTGGGTCAGCTCGGGCATCGACGTGCGCGGTCTCGCGACCAGCCGCCGGCCCTCGGCACCGACGTCGAGGTGCAGCCGACGCAGCGGGTCCGGCTTCAGCCGGCCCAGCCAGGAGGTCACCGGCCAGCCGGTGGCGTGGATCGCCCGCCGCCGGCTGGACCTCTCCACCGCGTGTACGACGGTGGGCACGCCGGCCGCCTCCGCGAACGCCTCCACCATCTCCGCGATCCGGTCCGGACCGGTGCGACCGGGGAGGTCGGAAGGCGCGCCGGCCCCGGAGGCCTCCTGGAGTCGGCGTGCCGCGCGGGCCAGGTCGGCCAGGCTCCGCGCGGTGACCGCCTTCTTGTCCCGGACGCGGGCCGCGACGTGCGCCTTGAGCTCGGCCACGCCCTCCCCGTGGCGTGCGGAGGTCGCCAGCACGGGCACCTCGCCCAGCCCGTCGGCCTCGAGCAGCCGCCTCAGGTCGGCCAGCATCTCCGGGCGGCGCTCCTCGGGCACCTCGTCGATGTGGTTGAGCACCACGAGCAGTATCTCCTGGTGCCCGGCCAGCGGCCGGAGGTAGCGCTCGTGCACGGCGGCGTCGGCGTACTTCTGCGGGTCCAGCACCCACACCAGCAGGTCGGCCATCGCCACCAGCCGGTCCACCTCGAGGTGGTGGGCGACCTCGGTGGAGTCGTGGTCCGGCAGGTCGAGCAGCACGAGCCCGGCGAGGTCCCGCTCCTCGGCGGTGCTGGTGTCCAGCATGCTGCTGCGGCTGACCCGATGCCGCCGCGGCACCTCCAGCCACTCCAGCAGGTCCTCGGAGCCGTCCTCGCCCCAGGTGCAGGACATCGTCCAGGAGGTCGTGGGCCGACGTACCCCGGTCGCGGCCAGGTCCAGCCCGGTGAGGGCGTTGAACGTCGAAGACTTCCCCGAGCCGGTCGCTCCCGCAAGCGCCACCACGGTCTGGTCGCCGGACAGCTGCAGCCGGGTGCCGACGCGCTCGACGACGTCGGCGGCCTGCTGCACCGGCTCCTCGTCCACCCGGCCGCGGCAGGCCTCGACGGCACGGCGCAGCCCGTCCACCCGGGCCGGCAGGTCCGGCGTGCCGCGGCCGAGCAGCCGGCGGGCCTGGTCCACCACCGAGGTCACCGGGCCGCCTCCTCGTCCGAGGCCTCCAGGTCGTGCAGCGCGCTCTGCTCGGCCGCGGTGGGCCCGAGCTCAGCGGCGAAGCGCAGGTCGTCGATGCGCCGGGCCACGTCGCGCAGCCGGTCGGCGGCGGCGTCCCGGACCCCGGTCCCGTCCAGCACCTGCGTGAACCGGGCCCGCTCGGCGGCGAACAGCTCACCGACCCGGCGGTTGAGGTCCTTGCGGGCGGCGGCCGCCAGCCGGCGTACCGCCTGGTCGCCGAAGACCGCCTCCAGCAGCTTCTGGCCGACCAACGCGCTGCCCCCGGCGATGCCGGCCTCGGCCCCGGTGATCCCCGCGGTGTAGGCGAACACCACCACCATCAGCGCGACCCCGAGCGCGTTCACCCCGTAGGCAAGGAACCGCGCGGTAGACCGCTTGTCGGCACCCTGGCAGCGCACCATCTGCAGCAGGGCGTGCTGCCAGTCGCGCACCGCGCGATCGGCGTCGGCGCGGAAACCGCGAGACGCGCGCCCGAGGTCACGGCCCGTGTCGCGGCCGGCGGCCTCCAGTAGCCGGCGGCCGGCGGCCACGGAACGCCAGGAGGCGGCGGCACGCTCGGCGGCGGTCTCGGCCTGCTCGAGCAGCAGCGTCTGCAGACCGGCCTCGACTGCCACGCTCACCTGCTGGGCGGGCTGGGGACGGCCGCGCACGGTGGCGACGATCCGGTCCCGGACCCGGCCCACCTGCGACTCCAGCGACCGGAACAGCTCACCGGTGCCGACGAACTCCTGCCACCGGGCGAGCACCTCGCCACGCAGCAGGGTGCCGTCCGCCGAGGCCTCCTCAACCCGCTCGGCGGCCTCCGCGTAGGCGCGGTCCGCGTCGGCGTGGAGATCGGCCACGGTCGCCGCCTGCTCCGCCGCGGCGTCGGCGACCGTGTGAGCGGTGCGGGCGAGGTTGCGCACCGCACCGTCGAGGGTCTGCTTGACCACTGCGGCCCGGGCATTGGAGTCGGAGGCGAGCAGGTGCAACCAGCCGCGGATCTCGGTGACCTCCTCGGCCTCGACCAGCCCGCCCGCGCCCAGGGGCACCTCCGGCACGGTGAACAGCGGCGAGTCACGCAGCCCGCGGGTGGTCAGCATCCGGGCCAGGTGGCTGCTCACCTCGGCCACCGCGTCGGGCGGGGTGCGGTCCAGCACCACCGCGACGGCGGTGCTGCGCTCGGCGGCGGCGCGTAGGTAGTCCCAGGGCACCTGGTCGGCGTAGCGGGCCGCGGAGGTGACGAACAGCCACAGGTCGGCCGCGCCGAGCAGCTGGGTGGCCAGGGTGCGGTTGTGCTCCTCCACCGAGTCCACGTCCGGCGCGTCCAGCAGCGCCAAGCCGACCGGGACCGCGTCGGTGGCCACCAGCTGGAGCGCACCGGGACCGGCGGAGCTGCCGGTGGTGCGGGCCAGGTCGGGCAGAATCCGGTCCTTGTCGAACCAGTCGGCGTCCGCCGGGTTGTGCACCAGCACCGGCGAGCGGGTGGTCGGTCGCAGCACCCCCGGTTGGGTGACCACGCTGCCGACCAGGGAGTTCACCAGCGTCGATTTGCCGGCGCCGGTGGAGCCGCCCACCACCGCGAGCAGCGGCGCCTCGATCTGGATCAGCCGTGGCAGCACGTAGTCCTCGAGCTGGTCGACCAGCTGGGCCCGGGTCCGGCGCTGCGTCTCGACCCCGGGCAGGTCCAGCGGCAGCTCGGCGGCGCGCAGCGCCTCCCGCAGCCGCACCAGCGCGGTCACCATGTCCGAGGTCTCCGGCGTGCGCGGCCCGGACCCGTACCGGTGCGTCGACGGGGTCATCGGGCACCCTCCCAGCGCGCGCCCTGGGGGCGCGGGAACAACACGTAGGGCCGCAGCGCCGCCAGCCGGCTCACCATCGCCGAGCCGCGCTCGACGAAGTCGTCGGGAGCGGTCCCGCGCAAGTAGCGGTCGTGCAGGAAGCCGAGCTCGATCGCCTGCTGC
This sequence comes from Nocardioidaceae bacterium, assembly GCA_035765755.1. Taxonomy (GTDB): domain Bacteria; phylum Actinomycetota; class Actinomycetes; order Propionibacteriales; family Nocardioidaceae; genus DASSKA01. Next base: position 4,564 of record DASTWW010000017.1, on the reverse strand, counting down.
TGGTACTCGCTCATGATCTTGGCCGCCACCCGACCGCCGTTGCTGCGTGCGAAGCTGCGGGCCACCCGACGCCCCGGCAGCCGGACCAGCCACGGCACCTCCGGATGGCCGAGGAACCCGCGGTTGGCGCAGTCGGTCAGGGCCCGGGTGAGCATCCGGCCCTCGCGGCGTCGGGCCCACACCGCGAAGCCGACGAACAACAGGAACGCCGGCACCATCACCAGCACGTAGGCGACCAGGAACGTCTGTCCGCCCCCGACAAACACGGAGGCGTTCCACAGTCCATGCGCGCACACAGCGACCAGATACCCCAAAATCGGCGAAGCGACCCGCCAGAACCGATTGCGGGTGATCACCGCATAGCCGACGCCGATGCCGGTGGCCGAGGTGAACAGGGGGTGCGCGAACGGGCTGAAGATGCCGCGCACCACGAACAGGCCGGTGGCCGCGCCCAGCCCACCGGGGCCGAGGTGGTGACCACCCATGTACGCACCGGCGAGGTAGAGGACGTTCTCGGTGAACGCGAAGCCCACGCCGACCAGGCCGGCGTACACGATCCCGTCGAGGACCCCGTCGATCTCGCGGCGCCGGAACCACAGGAGCAGGAAGATGAACAGCCCCTTGCCAGCCTCCTCAGTCACCGGCGCGACCACGATCGCGGACCAGGTCAGCGAGGTGTTCAGGGCGATCCGGTCGGCCGCCTCGAGCAGCGCGGCGATCGCGGTGGCCACCAGCGCGCCCCAGCCGAACGCCAGCACCAGCAGGCCGACCGGCTCCGGCTCGTAGCGGTCCAGCCAGAGGTACGTCGCGACGACGGGGCCGACCGGGAGCGCGGCCAACAGCACGCCGACCACGAGCGCGTCGGGGGCACCGGCCTGGGCCAGCACGAAGGCCACCACGCAGGCCCCGAGGAACATCACGACCGCGAGCACGACCGTGAACGCAAGGCTGTTGCGGCGACGCGGCCGACCCAGGAGCTGCGGCGGCACCTGCGGGAACGGCATGCCGGGTCGCGGCAGCGGCACGCCGTCGTCCCCGGTCATGGGCGGAACACTATCGGTCGGAGGCGCCGCCTATTCCGTCGCGGCGCCGCGGTGCAGACACGTACAGTGTGAGCCGTGACCGACGACACCGTGACCTCCGAGAACGCCACCGTCCAGCCAGAGGCTGCCAAGACCGAGAGCCACGACCAGCCGGTCCCCGAGGCTTACGCGAACTTCATGCGTCAGGGCTGGGGAGACCGCGAGCTGGACCTGCCGCCGCACCCGGTCAGCGCCTGGGCGGCCAAGCGCCGCGCACGGCTGGCGGAGATGTTTCCCGGCGAGCGCCTCGTGGTGCCCGCCGGTACGTTCAAGGTCCGCGCCAACGACACCGACTACCGGTTCCGCCCGGACACCGCGCACACCTATCTGACCGGCAACCAGACCAGCGACGCGGTGCTGGTCATCGACGAGGGCGACGCGGTGCTCTACGCGCGGCCCCGCTCGTCGCGCGAGACCGACGAGTTCTTCCGGGACCGGCAGTACGGCGAGCTGTGGGCCGGCCGCCGACCCTCCCTCAAGGAGATGGAGACCTCGCTGGGGCTTACCTGTCGGCACCTCGACCAGCTCCCCGACGTGCTGCGCGCCTCCGGCAAGACCCGGCTGCTGCGCGGCGTGGACGCCCGCGTGGACGCCGAGGTGAGCGCCGACGAGACCCGCGACGAGGAGTTCGCCCGGGCGCTGTCCGAGCTGCGCCTGGTTAAGGACCCCTGGGAGCTCGAGCAGCTGCAGGAGGCCTGCGACATCACCACGCTCGGCTTCGCCGACAGCGTCCGCGAGTGGGACAACGTGCTGAAGTACGGCGAGCGATGGATCGAGGGCACGTTCTTCCGGCGCGCCCGCGCGATGGGCAACGACATCGGCTACGACTCGATCGTGGGCGGCGGCAAGCACGCGACCACGCTGCACTGGATCGAGAACTCCGGGCCGGTCACTCCTGGTGAGCTGCTGCTGCTGGACATGGGCGTGGAGGCCTCCACCCTCTACACCGCCGACGTGACCCGCACCCTGCCGGTGGACGGTACGTTCACCCCGCTCCAGCGCGACCTCTACTCGCTGGTGCTCGACGCCCAGCAGGCCGGCATCGACGCGGTCAAGCCCGACGTCCCGTTCCGGGATCCGCACGACGCGGCGATGCGGGTGCTCGCCAACGGCTTGGACGGGATGGGGCTGCTGCCCTGCTCGGTGGACGAGGCGCTGTCGTCGGACTCCAAGGTCTACGCCCGGTGGACGCTGCACTCGACCAGCCATATGCTCGGCCTGGACGTGCACGACTGCGCACAGGCATCGACGGACGTCTACCCGCGCGGCGACCTGGCAGCGGGCATGGTGCTCACCGTGGAGCCGGGGCTGTACTTCCAGGAGGACGACCTGCTGGTGCCCGAGGAGCTGCGCGGGATCGGCATCCGCATCGAGGACGACATCGTGGTCACCGAGGACGGCTACCGAAACCTGTCCAAGGCGCTGCCCCGCGACGTTGCCGGCATCGAGCAGTGGATGGCCGCGCTGCGCGCGTGAGCGCGCGTCAGTCCCCCGGCGGGAAGTCGTAGCTCGACGGGACCTGCACGTCGCCCTTGCCGGCGACCACGGCGATCTCCTCGTGCGACTTCAGCACGATCGCGTCCGGGTTCCCGTGGTGGGCCTTCCCGTCGACGTACACCTTCACCGGCGAGTACGCACCGGCCTGGCTGCCGGTGAGCAGGATGCCCCACTCGTCGAAGACCTGACCGAGCGTGAACGTCATGTCGCTGGGCGCCTCGATGTGCACGATGCCACTCGGGTCGTGGGTATGCAGCGGGGCGATGCCCGGGGCACCGTGCTCGGGCAGCTGCCCGTTCGGGCCCGCGTTGATGCCGAGCCCGGCTGGCACCGGCACCGGCTCCCCGTTGACGAACACGTCGAGGTGCGCGTGGTAGTGCACCGCGAGGGTCTCCTCGGGGGTCAGGCTGAGCCCGGCCGCCTTCACCCGGGCCTGCTGGTTCGCGGGACGGTCCCAGGGCAGTGACGTCGCCCGCAACCCGGCGGTCGAGTGCGCGCTCGGCGCGTCCTGGGGTGCGGCGTTGCCGGCGCTGGAGCAGCCTGCGGCCAGCAGCCCAGTGGCTGCGAGTACGGCGAGGGTGACGTGGGTGCGCATCGGGTTCCCTTCCGGTCGGCACCACCATGGTGACCTGCGTTCGGGCGCGGGCCGGACAGTAACCGCCGGATGTGACCCATCCGTCACCGGCCTCCCCTGGAGGTACGTCGCCCGGGGCCGGCCGGTTCGGTAAAACCTTCGCCGGGGATCTACCCAAAACGGACATTAGGTGGTTGATTTTGGACCGGGAGCATTCCCAGACGCAGCACACGGGCCCGGCCGGCCCGTGCCGGGGAGGGGAAGACTTCGATGACCGAACATCGCTCGTGGCAGGCACGCAACCTGGTGGCTCGGGCGGCGACCGCGGCTGGCGCGCTGGTCGTCTCGGCACTGGTGCTGGTGCCCGGACCGGCCGCTTCGGCGGACTCACCGGCCGGCCTGATCGGAAGCAGCGGTCTGCTCGACCTGCTGACGACGGTCCAGCCCGTCATCTCCGGGACCGGACAGGTCACCGGCGACAACGGCTACCTCTGCTCGTCGGCCACCGACGCGGGCATCACCTCGGGGTGCCCGAGCATCGGGCTGGACAGCCTGCTCGGGCCAAGCGCGGTCACCTTGGTCCCCCAGGCACCGTCGGGCTGGACCTTCGACGGCTGGTCCGGCTGCCCGGATGTCACCGCGGCCGGGAGCTGTCTGGTGGACGGCTCGATCGTCGGCACCGTGACCGGCCTGGTGATCCAGCCAGTGGCCAGCTTCATCCCGCTGCTCGGCGGCGGTGATGGTGGCGGTGGCGGCGACGCGCCGGTGCCGGACTCGCAGCTGAGCGGCGGGCCACGACAGAGCGGGTGGCTGCGTAGCGACCACGTCCGGTTCCGGCTCACCAGCGACCAGGACGGCGCGAGCTTCGACTGCACCCTCGACGGCACGACCGTGCAGTGTGCGTCCCCGTGGCGGCTGCGTCACCTCGCCGCCGGCACGCACACGGTGACCGCGACGGCCTCCCTCGACGGCCAGGCGGACCCGACGCCAGCCCGTCGGACCTTCACCCGGCCGGTCAACGACCAGGACCTGCACCACTCCCCGGCCTGGCACGAGCGCGCCGGGAAGCGCGGCTACTTCCTGCGCAGCTTCTCCCAGACGCGGCGCCACGGCGCGACACTGAGGACCCCGGCCCGCCACATCGAGAAGATCGCACTTGTGGCCACCCGGGCCCCGCGGTTCGGCACCGTGAAGGTTTACCTCGGCAAGCAGCTGCTCCGCAGGGTCTCCCTGTCCGCCAGCACGCTGCGGAGGCGGCGGATCATCCCGGTCGCCCGCTTCGACCACCAGCGGCGTGGCCTGGTCCGCGTGGTCGTGGTCAGCCACCGGAAGCTGGTCCGGATCGAGGGGCTGGGGCTGGCCCGGCGCTGAGACGTCACAGGGTGCGACGCACCGGCGTCATGGTCCCCGG
>DASTWW010000016.1:0-22827 GCA_035765755.1 Nocardioidaceae bacterium | reverse complement strand
GGGCGTCCATCTTGATCAGCTCGCCGATGATCTCGTTGACGTCGCCGCCGCCGCAGAAGCCCTTGCCCTGCCCACGGATCACCAGCACGTTGGTGTCGTCGCGGTAGGGCAGCTGGTGCAGCAGGTCGCGCAGGTCGGCGTAGCTCTCGAAGGTGAGCGGGTTCAGCTTCTCGGGCCGGTTCAGGGTCACCGTCGCCACCTTGTCGGCGACCGTGAAGTCGAAGTGCAACCAGTCGTCGGTGATAGGCGCTGAGGCCCGGTATCTGCTCACTGGTCTCCTTCTCGGTGGCCGCGCACCAGCGCCCGGCCGATGATCGTGCGCTGCACCTCCGAGGCACCCTCGTAGATGCGCGGCGCGCGCACCTCACGATAGAGGTGCTCGAGCAGGTGTCCGCGCTGCAGGGCCCGGGCCCCGTGGATCTGCACCGCCTGATCGACCACCCACTGCGCGGCCTCGGTGGCGAACAGCTTCGCCGCTGCCGCGGAGGTGGTCACCTCGCGCGGCGGCGCGCCCTCGTCGTACGACGCGGCGGCGGCCCGCACCAGCAGCCGGGCGGCCCGCACCCGCGTCTCCATCTCGGCCAGCGTGTGCTCGACGGACTGCTGCGCGTGCAGCGGAGCACCGAACGCCTCCCGCTCGCACGCCCACGCGACCGCGGCATCGAGCGCGGCCTGCCCCATCCCGACCGCGAACGCGCCGACACTGGGCCGGAACAGGTCGAGGGTGCGCATCGCCACCGCGAAGCCCTGGTCCACCTCACCGAGCAGGGCGTCCTCGGTCACCCGGACACCGTCGAAGACCAGCCGTCCGATCGCGTGCGGCGCGAGCAGGTCCAGGTGCTCCCCCGACAGGCCCTCGGCGTCGCCGGGCACCACGAACGCGGTCACGCCCTTGGCGCGAGCACCCTCGGTGGTGCGCGCGAAGACGGAGTACACGTCGGCCTCCGGCGCGTTGGAGATCCAGGTCTTCTCCCCGAACAGCCGCCACTCGCGCTTCCCGGTGGTCGCGCTTGTCGAGACCTCCTCGGCACGCAGCGCCAGCGCCGCCGCGTCGGAGCCGGCGTCCGGCTCGGAGAGCGCGAACGCGGCGACCGTCTCGCCGGAGACGACACCGGGGATCCAGCGCTCCACGGCCTCCGGTGTGCCGGCCTGCAGGATCGGGTAGCTGCCCAGCCCCTGCAAGGCGAGCGCGGTCTCCGCCTCGGTGCTGACGCCGGCGAGAGTCTCGCGCAGCAGGCAGAGCTGCATCGCGGCGGCGTCGCGGGGCGGCTGGTCCGGTTCGCCCCCGAACAGGCCGCGCAGCAAGCCCAGTCGGCCCAGCTCGCGCAGCAGCGGACGGTTCACCGTGCCCTCGGCATGGGGTAGGTCGACGAGCTTGGTCGTCGCGAGGTCGCGCACCCGCTCGACGTACTCCTGCTGCGCCTGGCTGAGCCCGAACATGCCGACGACGCTATTGCGCCATGGCAACGCCCGTCAAGAATCCGACATGTGACTCCTACGACGGCCGGAAACCGGTGGCGGCTGCCGGTCCCCGCGCGGGATCATCCCCGGGTGACCACTGAGCCCGGCGAGAACATCCCCACCCGGTGGACCAGGTCCACCGGCTACCGCGACATGTGGGTGGACGAGGAGGAGGACCCACGCGAGAGCGAGGACCAGGCAGCCACAGACGAGCGCGGCATCCTGCTCGACTACCTGGGCCGCTACCGGCTCACCCTGGAGATGAAGTGCGCGGACCTCGACGCCGACCAGCTGGCCCGCCGGTCGGTGCCACCGTCGACGATGTCGCTGCTCGGCCTGGTGCGGCACATGGCCGACGTGGAGCGCAACTGGTTCCGCCGCGAGATGAACGGCCTCGACGCCCCGCCGTACTTCTGGGCGGACGAGGATCCCGACGGGGACTTCGACGGGGCGGTGGCCGACCCGGAGGTCGTCGACGAGGCCTGGCGGACCTGGCGGACCGAGGTCGGCTTCGCCGAGGAGTACGTCGACCGCACGGCCGACCTGGGCGCCCGCGGAAGGTCCGGCGTGCAGCTGCGCGACGTCTTGGTGCACATGATCGAGGAGTACGCCCGCCACTGCGGCCACGCCGACCTGCTGCGCGAGCGGATCGACGGTCGGGTCGGCCAGTAGCCGGATGGAGACCCGACCCTCCGACCGGTACCTGCTCGCGTTCACCCGGCTCGGCGACCTGGTGGTTCAGGGCCGTCTCGACGATGCGCTCGTGGCCGCGCGGCGGATGCGGTCCGACTTTCCCGACCGGGCCGCCGCGGTCGCGCACACCGAGGCGTGTCTGCTGGCGATCGACGGGCACGTGGAGGACGCGATCGAGGTGCTGGCCGGGCTCGTCGACGACGGTCGGTGGCTGTCCCGACGACAGCTGGGGGACCCGGACCTCGCGGCGCTCGCTTCACATCCGTCGTACGACGCACTGACCGCGACCATGCTGGACCGCGAGCAGCAGGCAGCTCGGGCGGCACAGGCGATCACCGCCCACGTCACGGTGGAGCGCCCCCGCGGGCCCAACCGCGCCACCGTGGTCGCCCTGCACATGCACGGCGTGAGCGGCGCCGAGACCGCCGCGATCTGGGCGCCGGTCGTGGACGAGGGCTTCGCCGTGGTGACCGTCGAGTCGTCGCTGCTCAGCGGCGACCGGTTGCCGTGCTGGGACGACATGGCACTGGCCGAACGCGACGTGCGGACCGGCGTGGACGCGGGCCGCGACCTCACGGCGCCGCTGGTGCTCGCGGGCGGCTCCCAGGGGGCGGGCGTCGCGGCAAGGCTCTGCCTCGGCGGTGCGGTCCGCGACGTGCGGGGGCTGCTTTGCGTGGTCGGCGCGCCGGCGCCGGGGACCTGGCGCGTCGACGTGGGGGTCCCCACCACCCTCGTGATCGGTGGCGCGGATCCGCTCACCGCTGCCCGGCAGCGCGAGTTCCGGGCCGGGCTCGACGCGGCGGGCATCACCGTCGAGACGGTGGAGGTGCCCGGACTGCGGCACGTCTACCCCGACGACTGGGCCGTGATGGCGCCGGCCCTCCTCGATCGCTCTATCGCGCCTTGACAACGACCGTCACAAACGCAATACAGTAGCCGCATGCGCATCGCGGTGATCGGCGGCGGCCCGGGCGGCCTGTACTTCTCGGCGCTCGCCCAGCAGCTCGCTCAGCAGTCGTCGGGGCAGACCGGGCAGCGGCACGAGATCACCGTCTGGGAGCGCAACGCCGCCGACGACACGTTCGGGTTCGGAGTGGTGTTCTCCGATGAGACGCTCGGCGGCATCGAGCACGCCGACCCGCAGGTGTACTCCGCGATGCAGGCCGAGTTCGCCCTCTGGGACGACATCGACGTGCACGTCAAGGGCGAGGTGGTCACCAGTGGCGGGCACGGGTTCGCGGCGATGTCGCGCAAGCGGCTGCTGCAGATCCTGCAGGCCCGATGCGCCGAGCTCGGCGTCGACATCCGGTTCACCACGAACGCGCCGGACGTGGCCGAGCTGTCCCGCGACCACGACCTCGTCGTCGCCTGCGACGGGCTCAACTCGACCGTCCGTGCGACGTACGCCGACACCTTCCGGCCCAGCCTGGACGTGCGCGACTGCCGGTACATGTGGCTCGGCACCGACAAGGTCTTCGACGCGTTCAAGTTCTACATCGCGGAGACGCCGCACGGCGTGATGCAGATCCACGGCTACCCGTACGACGCGACCGGCAGCACGTTCATCGTGGAGATGACCTCCGCCGTCTGGGAGGCGGCCGGATTCGCCGAGCTCGCCGACCGGCCGTTCGCCCCGGGTGAGTCCGACGAGGCCTCGATCGCCAAGGTGCGCGAGCTGTTCGCCGACGTGCTCGACGGGCACGAGGTGATGGCCAACAACTCGCGGTGGATCAGCTTCACCACGGTCCGCAACGAGCAGTGGGTGCACGACAACGTCGTGCTCCTGGGCGACGCCGCCCACACCGCGCACTTCTCCATCGGCTCGGGCACCAAGCTGGCCATGGAGGATGCGCTCGCGCTCGCAGCGTGCCTGCACGAGGAGACGTCGGTGGACGCCGCGCTCAAGGCCTACGAGACCGAGCGCAAGGCGGTGGTCGCCTCCACCCAGCGCGCCGCGCAGGCCAGCCTGGAGTGGTTCGAGAACCTCGGGCAGTACGTCGGACAGGACCCGCTCCAGTTCGGGTTCAACATCATGACCCGAAGCCGCCGGGTCACCTACGACAACCTCCGGGTGCGCGACCCGGAGTTCATGGCCCGGCTGGACCGCTGGTTCGCCGAGCACGAGCACGAGCACGGTCACGGGGACGGCGAGGTCCGCCCGCCGATGTTCCAGCCGTTCTCGCTGCGCTGCCGCGACGGCAGCACCATGCCGCTGCACAACCGCGTGGTGGTCTCGCCAATGGACATGTACGTCTCCGAGGACGGCATGCCCAACGACTTCCACCTGGTGCACCTGGGCGGCAAGGCGCTCGGCGGCGCCGGCCTGGTGATGACCGAGATGGTCTGCGTCTCCCCCGACGGACGGATCACCCCCAGCTGCACCGGGATGTGGGACGACGAGCAGCGCGACGGCTGGCGGCGGATCGTGGACTTCGTGCACGAGCGCTCGTCGGCGCGGATCGGGCTGCAGCTCGGCCACTCTGGCGCGAAGGGCTCCACCAAGCTGATGTGGGAGGGCATCGACCAGCCGCTGGAGTTCGGGAACTGGGAGGTCGCGGCAGCGTCCCCGGTCCCCTACAACGCCGAGGTGAACCAGGTGCCGCGCGAGCTGACCCGCGCCGAGATGCATGCGATTCGCGACGAGTTCGTGGCCGCCGCCCGGCGCGGGGCCGAGGCCGGCTTCGACCTGCTGGAGCTGCACTGCGCGCACGGGTACCTGCTGTCCGGCTTCCTCTCCCCCCTCACCAACCGGCGCACTGACTCCTACGGCGGCACGGTCGAGAACCGGCTGCGCTACCCGCTCGAGGTGTTCCACGCGATGCGCGAGGTGTGGCCGGCCGACCGGCCGATGACGGTGCGCATCTCCGCGACGGACTGGGCCGAGGGCGGCCAGACGCTCGAGGACACGCTGGCCATCGCGCAGGCGTTCGCGGACGCGGGTGTGGCCGCCATCGACGTATCCACCGGGCAGGTCACCTCCGCGGAACGGCCCGCGTTCGGGCGCTCCTACCAGACCCCGTTCGCGGACGCGATCCGCAACCGGGTCGACGTGCCCACCATCGCGGTCGGCGTCATCTCGTCGTACGACGACGTGAACTCGATCCTGCTCGCCGGCCGCGCCGACCTGTGCGCGCTCGGTCGGGTGCACCTCTACGACCCCAACTGGACGCTGCACGCCGCCGTCGAGCAGGACTACGACGGACCAGGCGCGCCGTGGCCGATGCCCTGGCGGGCCGGGCGTCGCAAGCCGCAGACCGGTCGCACCGACGGGCCCAAGCCGCGGCTGGAGCTGATCCGCGACGCAGGAGCGGGCGCCACCCGGCACCGCCGCTGGCAGCCCAGCTGAGTCACCGCCGCTCGGCGGCTCGCCGTACCAGCACCCCCCCGACGCCACTCGACAGCATCACCTGCTTGCCGTCATGGGCCGCTCCCCCGCTGAGCCGCTCTTACCGATATCGGTGCGTCAACCGCGACGTATAGGTCGCGTTTCCAACACGATGTCGGTACGTCAACCGCGACGTATAGGTCGCGTTTCCGACACGTTGTCGGTAAAGGCGGCGACCGCGGCAATCGTGTCCGGCCCGACGCGGCAGCAGCCTCCGACGTACGACGCACCCGCGCGGACCCAGTCCGGGACCAGGCCGAGGTCGTAAGCGGAGCCACCGGTCCAGGTTCGCTCGGTGGTCTCCCAGTCCTCGCCGCTGTTCGGGTACGCCACGGCCGGCCTTCCGGTCACTTCACCGGCTAGCCGCACCGCGTCGAGCACGTCGGCCGGCGCGCAGCAGTTCACCCCGACCGCGAACACGCTGTCCGAAGAGGCTGCAACCGCAAACGCCCCGCGCAACGGCTGGCCGGCGCGGGTCCGCAGCCCGTCGGCGGAGAACGAGAACCAGGCCGGCAGCCCGAGCTCGTCGAGCAGCGCAGCGAGCACCTCGGCCTCGTCGACGTCCGGGATCGTCTCGACGGCGAGCAGGTCCGGGTCGGAATCGGCCAGCAGCTCCAGCCGTGGCAGGTGGAAGTCGCGGAGCGCCTGAGCGGAGAGCCCGTAACGGCCGCGGTACTCCGACCCGTCGGCGAGCACGGCGCCGTACGGCCCCACCGAGGCAGCCACCCACCGCGTCGTACCGTCCTCGGCCAGCTCGTCGCGCACCTCGCGGGCGAGGACAACACTGCGCCGGATGAGCCGCTCCGCTTCGGCACGGTCCACACCGGCGGCCTGGAAGCCGGGGACGCTCGCCTGGTAGCTGGCCGTGGTCGCGACCCGCGCGCCCGCCTCGTAGTAGCTGCGGTGCACGGCCGCGATCTCGTCCGGTGCGTCCCTCAGCAGCCGCGCGGTCCAGAGCGCGTCGGACAGGTCGTGGCCACGGTCCTCCAGCGCGTTGGACATGCCGCCGTCCAGGACCACCGGGCGACCCTCGGGTGCGGTCAGGATGCTGGTCACATCCCGAGTCTTGCAGGCGTACGACGCGGAGCGCTCACCCGACCGCGACCACGGACAACAGCACGTCCGTCAGGGCCTGACGACCTGCTGCAGCGCCCAGCGGTTGCCGTCTGGATCGTCGAACCGCACGAACCTGCCCCAGGGCTGTTCGTCGACACCGTCGCAGTCAACTCCGCGTTCCCGGAGCAGAGCAAGGGCCTCGTCGGCGTCGGCGACGACCACCTGGATGAACTGTGAGGATCCCTGCGGCATCATGTCGAGCCCGAGCCCGAAGCAGATCGAGCAGGCCGACCCGGGCGGGGTGACCTGCACGAAGCGCAGCTCGGGGCTCACGGTCTGGTCGAAGTCGACGTTCCATCCCAGCTTCTTCCCGTAGAACTCGACCGATCGGTCGACGTCCTGCACTGCGAGCGGGATCAGCTCGATCCTGAAGTCCATGCCTGCCACCTCTCGCCTGTCCCTGAGTCTGTCCGTGTGTCCGAAACACGTCACGTCAAGCATGCACGTCCCTACCCCCAGCCCGCTGGTCGACGACCGATGGCGCTGTGGAGGGGTGCATCTCGGGCGAATTTTCTGTCGACGCCCGGTTCTAGGGTCTTGTCATGGTCAACGAGGAGTGGGTCAGCGCGCTGGACGCCGACGCCGCATGCGCGGAGCTGGCAACAGCGCATGCCGACCTGCTCGAGGTGGAGTGCCGGCGACTGGTGCTGGCAGCTCACTGGATCGACCTGCACGCGCCGGCCGACGAACCGGACGCAGGCATGAGCCGCCGGGTGCTGCCCGGGATGGAGCGCACCGTGGCCTCCGGCGCGGACGGAACCCCGCAGATCAGCGAGTTCGCGTGCGCGGAGTTCGCTGCGCTACAAGGCATGCACCCGAACGCCGGCCGAGCGCACCTGGCCAAGGTGGCCAACCTGCGGCACCGCCACCCGCGCCTGTGGGCGAGGGTGCGCAGTGGGGAGGTGCGTGGCTGGAAGGCGCTCGAAGTCGCGCGCATCGTCGGCCGACCCGACTACGAGGTGACCCTGCAGCAGGCCCGCGACATCGACGAGCAGACCAGCGAGTGGCTCGAGACGCTGCCCTGGGGCGCCTTCTTGAACCTCCTCGAGGCACGCATCATCGCCGCCGACCCCGACGCCGCCGAGGCCCGCCGCACGGCCGCGGAGGCCGAGCAGTTCGTCGGCTGCGGGACCGAGCAGGGCCTGAAGACCTTCATCGCCAAGGCCCTGGCCGGTGACGTGATCAAGATGGTTGCCAGCTGCACCCGGATCGCCCAGATCCTGGGCGCCCGCGGCGACACCCGCCCACGCGGCGAGCGGCTGGCCGCGGCGTTCGGCATCCTGGCCAACCCCGCGCAGGCGCTGGCACTGCTGCTGTCCGCCCAGCAGGACACAGATGCGGACGATGAAGCCGCCCTGGACAACGGCGCCGCGGGCACCCCCGGCGGACAGCCCGCCGAGCAGGTCGAGCCCCCCGAGCTCGGCATCCACGACCTGCACCCGGCTCAGGACGACGCCGACGACGCCACCGAGCAGGACGAGCCCGAGCCGGTGCCCTGTCCGAGCTGCGCCGGCACCGGTGCGGTGCCCGCGGGAGCGGAAGCCTTCGTGAAGAGCCGGTTGGGCAGCGCCGATCTGGACAAGATCCTGCCCAACGCGACCCTCTACATCCACTGCACGAAGCAGGCCTTCGACACTGGTCAGGGCGTGGCCCGGGTCGAGGGCATCGGCCCGATCACCATCGGCCAGGTGCAGGAGTTCCTGGCCCATCGCAACGTGCGACCCGTGCAGGTGCTCGACCTGGAAGACCAGCTCCCCCTGGACGGTTACGAGTTCACCGGGCCTCTGCGCGAGGCGGTGTTCATGACCAGTCCGCGCGACGTGTTCCCGTTCGCGCCGTCTACCAGCCGCCGCCGCGACGTCGACCATCCCGAGCCCTACCTGCCGCCCGACCGCGGCGGCCCGCCTGGCCAGACCCGGCTCGGCAACGCGGCACCGATGCGCCGGTTCCATCACCGGCTCAAGACCTTCGGCCGCTGGCGGCTGCGACAACCCGAGCCAGGCACCTACGTCTGGCGATCCCCGCACGGCTACTACTGGCTCACCACCCACACCGGCTCGCACCCGCTGCCCCGGTCAATCGGCCAGACCCTGTGGGACGCCCTCGCCACCCCCGACAACCAAGCCGCCTGACGGACACACGGCGGGCCGAGCGCGCACTGCCCGCGTCTCCGGCTACGTTCGCAGCATGGCGAGCGACAACACCTTCGACCCGGTGGTGGGCCGCTGGCTCGGGCATCTCGGGTCGGTGCGCGACCTGGTGCGCCAGGAGCTGGTGACCCGTCAGCTGGCCGCGCACCTGCCACACCAAGAGCGCAGGGTGCTCGACGTCGGCTGCGGGCAGGGTACCCAGGCGATCCGGCTGGCAAAGCTGGGTCACCAGGTCACCGGCGTGGACCCGTCGGCCGAGCTCCTCGACCACGCACGAGCCTCAACCGAGCAGGAACCACCGGACGTGCAGGAGCGACTGACCTGGCGTCAGGGCGGGCTCTTCGAGCTCCACGACGATCAAGAGTGGGACGTGGTCTGCTGCCACGGCGTGCTGATGTACCTGCCGGACCTGCACTCCGCCACCGCTGCGCTGGTGAGCCTGGCGCGACCGCACGGGCTGCTCTCGATCCTCACCCGCAACCAGGCGGGCATCGCGATGCGCGCCGGCATGACCCAGCAGTGGCAGCAGGCCCTCGACGGCTTCGACGCCACGCGCTACACCAACCGGCTCGGTGCCGACGCCAGGGCGGATAGCCCGGACGAGGTGCGTGCAGCGCTCGAGGGGGCCGGCGCCCGCCTCGAGGAGTGGTACGGCGTGCGGCTGTTCACCGATCACTGGGAGAAACAGCTGCCGCCCGAGGACCTGGACCTGCTCGTCGCCGCGGAGGCCGAAGCCGGCCGACGTGACCCCTACCGGCAGGTGGCGGCGCTGACCCACACCCTGGCGACCCGTCTCCCCTGAGTCAGCGACGGCCCGAGCTGAAGGCGGCGGCGCTGTGACTGCGGCGGCGGGTCGAGGTCGGTGGCGTGCGGTCCGCGCTGCGGCGTGAGGGGCTCCTCTGCCCTGGTGCGGACGGCGAGCTCGACCGCTGCGGCTTGGTGGCCTCGGGCAGCGATTCACCCGAGCGACGCTTCTGGCCGCGCCGCCGACGGTTGCGCGCGCTCGGCGAGCTCTTCGACGAGCTCTTCGGTGCCGAGCCAGTCGTGGCGGCGGCTTGGAAGGACCCGGACAGGACCCGCTCGCCCGGGGCGAGCTCGGCCAGCACCGGGTGGCTGGTGCCCTGGATGCGGGTCGTCGTGGGCGCGATACCGGCCGCCCGGGTGAGTGCGCGGACGTCGCGGACCTGCTCGCTGGTCATCAGGGTGACCACGATGCCGGCGTTCCCGGCTCGGGCGGTGCGGCCTGAGCGGTGCAGGTACGCCTTGTGCTCGCTGGGCGGGTCCGCGTGCACGACCAGGGTCACGTCATCGACGTGGATCCCTCGCGCCGCGATGTCGGTGGCGACCAGCGCGGACGCGCTGCCGCTCTGGAATGCCTCGAGGTTGCGGGTGCGGGCGGTCTGCCCGAGGTTGCCGTGCAGCTCGACGGTCGGGACGCCGCTGCTGTTGAGCTGGCGAGCCAGTGTCTTGGCGCCGCGCTTGGTGCGGGTGAACACCACGGTGCGACCCGGCGCACTGGTCAGGTCCACGAGGATCGGCAGCCGATGCGCACGCTCGACGTGCAGCACGTGGTGGGACATCGCCTGCACCGGAGAACGCGCCGAGTCGGCCTCGTGCGTGACCGGATCGGTCAGAAACTGGCGCACCAGCGAGTCGATCGCCCGGTCCAGCGTGGCCGAGAAGAGCAACCGCTGGCTGCCCCGAGGCGTCTGCGCGAGCAGCCGGCGTACGGCGGGCAGGAAGCCCAGGTCGGCCATGTGGTCGGCCTCGTCGAGCACCGTCACCTCGACACCGGCAAGGGTGCAGTGACCCTGCCCGATCAGGTCCTCCAGCCGCCCAGGGCAGGCCACCAGGATGTCGACACCACGGTGGAGTGCGGTCACTTGCGGCTTCTGGCCGACGCCCCCGAACACGGTGCGGGTGGTCAGGCCGGCCGCCCGTGCCAGCGGCGCCAGGACCGCGTCGATCTGGCTGGCCAGCTCGCGGGTAGGCGCCAGGATCAGCGCGCGCGGGGCCTTCGAGCCGGCCCTGCGACCTCCGGACAGCCGGGCGACCAGGGGAAGCGCGAAGGCATAGGTCTTGCCGGAGCCGGTGCGACCACGACCAAGCACGTCGCGGCCGGCGAGGGCATCGGGAAGGGTGGCGGCCTGGATCGGCGTCGGGCTGTCGATGCCGAGACCGGCCAGGACGTTGTTCAGGATGGCGGGCACGCCCAAGTCTGGGAAGGAAGACAAATCAGGATCGCTATCTGTTGGGGTCTCGCCGACAGCCGGGAGTCCGAAGTTTTCGGCCGACTACGCACGGAGCACTGTGGCTACGACATGCGGACAACTCGCGGCGAGAGCTCGACGAGCTGTGCGCACCACACTACCGGAAACTGGTCGAAATCCGCGCATCGGTGGCGGAGCCCCCGTCAACGGCCGAGGTCAGGCCCCCGCCAACGCCTCGATCGCCGCGCACCACCGGGCCAGATCCTCGTCGGGGTCGAGCTGTGCGGACCGAGCGCGCGCCTTGCGAGAGGCGGCTCGCCAGCGTGCGGGCTCTTCGAGAAGCTCGCGGATCGCGGTGATCCAGGCCGCCGGGTCGTCGCGGTCGAGGTAGATGCCGGCCTCACCGAGCGACTCGTGCAGTCCCGGGGTCGGGTGCGCGAGCACGGGGATGCCCGAGGCCATCGCCTCCACGCCGACCCGACCCCACGACTCGTAGCGGGACGGCATCAGCACGAGGCGGCTGGACCGGTAGACCGCGCGCATGTCGGTGCCGTGCTCTCTCAGCTCCACGTTCGGCAGCGCCCGGACGATCTGCTCGCCGTAGGAACCATGCACGCCCAGGAACTGCACGTCGGGCATCGCCTCGGCGAGGTTCCAGAACAGGTGGCCGCCCTTGGCCGCGCTCAGGTTGACCAGGCACACCTTCGAGCCCGAGCGGGTCTTGTAGTCGGCTGCGCGCACCGGGGGCCTGATCACGATGCTGTTGCCGCGATGCCCGAGTTCGGCGGCCACCCACTCGCTGTTGTAGACCAGCAGTGCGGCCGGCTTGGCCAGCTGCTTCCGGGAGTAGGGGCGCGTGCCGTGCACGACGTTGACGAACGGCTGACGGTTGCTCCCCGCGATCGTGGCTGCGGCCCCCACGTTGTGGAGGTGCGAGACGATCACGTCGGCCGTCGCCCAGTCCGGCTCGCTGGACTCCGTCGGATGGACGACGACCCCGTCGAGCGCATACTGCTCGCCCTGCCCGCTCGGGTGGGTGAGCCACACGTGGACCTGGTGGTCGCGTTCGACGAGTGCCCGGAACATGGCGTGCAACATCAGGTCCGCACCACCGCAATGGGCCGGCGGATACAGGTGCAGCAGCGCATCGACACGCACGTGGAGTCCCTGTTAGAGCCGCACGCGCTGGGACCCCGCGAAGCCGGGGCCCGGGTCCGGAGCGGTGTGGTTCTTCCAGGACAGCGCCGCGGCGTTGGCCAACCGGTCCGCGGCCTCGTTGAGGACGTGCCCCGAGTGCCCCTTCACCCACTCGAACCGCACCTGCCGGCCGAGCATCGCCTCGTCGAGCGCCTTCATGATCTCGACGTTGAGCACCGGCTTGCTGTCGCGCTTCAGCCACCCACGCCGCTTCCACCCGGCCATCCACTTGGTGATCGAGTTGATGACGTAGGTGCTGTCGCAGAACACCAACAGCTCCTCGTCGAGGTGCGCCGTCTGCTGGAGCACGTCGAGCACAGCGGTCAGCTCGGCCATGTTGTTCGTGCCATGTGGCCAGCCGCCGACCGCCCAGCATCCCTCGTCGACGTACCAGCCCCACCCCGCCGGACCAGGATTGCCGAGCGCTGAACCGTCCGCCGCCGCGATGATCGTCACGCGGCCCATTCTCCCATCCCGTTCAGCGCATAGCCGCCCGCGCCGCCCCGGCCCGGTTCACCGAGGAGATCACCGCTCGCAGCGACGCGGTGACGATGTTCGCGTCCAGCCCGACGCCCCACAGCACCTGGTCGCCGACCGCGCACTCGACGTACGCCGCGGCGATCGCGTCGCCCCCGGAGGACAGCGCGTGCTCGTGGTAGTCGAGCACCCGTACGTCGCCCCGCTCCGCGTACACCGGGTTACCCGCGGCCTGCTCGGTGGCCACCATCTCGTTGAGCGCGTTGACGAACGCCTCGATCGGCCCGTTGCCGTTCCCGGACAGCGCACGCGGCTCCCCGTCGACGTACACGTTCACCGTCAGCGCATCCTTCTCCCCCGCCGCCGAGGAGGTGTGCACCGAGTTGAGCTTGAGCGGCGACTCCCGGTCGAGGTACTCGCTGCGGAACGCGCCCCAGATCTGCTCCGGCGCCATCTCGCCGCCCTCGTCGTCGGTGCGCTGCTGCACCACCCGGCTGAACTCGATCTGCAGCCGCCGCGGCAGGTCCAGCTTGTGCTCGGCCTTCATGATGTAGGCCACGCCGCCCTTGCCGGACTGGCTGTTCACCCGGATCACGGCCTCGTAGGAGCGGCCGACGTCCTTGGGGTCGATGGGCAGGTACGGCGCCTCCCACGGGAACGCGCTGACCGGGACACCGGCCGCCGTCGCGTCGCGCTCCAGCGACTCCAGGCCCTTCTTGATGGCGTCCTGGTGCGACCCCGAGAACGCGGTGTAGACGAGGTCGCCGGCATAGGGGTGGCGCGGATGCACCGGCAGCTGCGTGCAGTACTCGACGGTACGACGGATCTCGTCGATGTCGGAGAAGTCGATCTGCGGGTCGATGCCCTGGCTGAACAGGTTCATGCCGAGCGTCACCAGGTCCACGTTCCCGGTCCGTTCGCCGTGCCCGAACAGGCAGCCCTCCACCCGGTCGGCTCCGGCCATCATCGCCAGCTCGGTCGCCGCGACCGCCGTACCCCGGTCGTTGTGCGGGTGCAGTGACACCACGCTGTGCTCGCGCCTGGTCAGCTGCCGGCTGAACCACTCGATCTGGTCGGCGTACACGTTCGGGGTGGACATCTCCACGGTGGCCGGCAGGTTCAAGATGATCTCCCGGCCCGGGCCGGGCTGCCACAGGTCGGAGACCGCCTCGCACACGTCGACGGCGAACTCCAGCTCGGTGCCGGTGAAGATCTCCGGCGAGTACTCGTAGCCGAACTCGGTGGATCCGAGCAACTCCTCGGCGTACTTCATCACGATCTCCGTGCCCCGCACGGCGATGCTGCGGCACTCGTCCTTGTCCACGCCGAACACCACCCGCCGGAATAGCGGCGCGGTCGCGTTGTACAGGTGCACGTTCGCCCGCGTCGTGCCGACCAGGGACTGCACGGTGCGTTCGATCAGGTCCTCCCGGGCCTGGGTGAGCACCGAGATCGTCACGTCGTCGGGGATCTTGTCCTGCTCGATGAGCTGGCGGACGAAGTCGTGGTCGGTCTGGCTCGCCGACGGGAAGCCGACCTCGATCTCCTTGTAGCCCATCCGCACCAGCAGCTCGAACATGCTGTGCTTGCGGGCCGGGGTCATCGGGTCGATGAGCGCCTGGTTGCCGTCGCGCAGGTCGGTGGACAGCCAGCGCGGCGGGACGGTGACCGTGCGCGTGGGCCAGGTGCGGTCCGGCAGGTCGATCGGCGGGAACGCGCGGTAGCGCTGGTAGGGCATGCCGCTGGGTTGCTGGCGGTTGAGCTGCTGACGATGGGTGCTGCTGGTCATGAACTTCGCTGCCTTTGGTCTCGGGTCTGCGCCGGAGCAACGCCGAACTCCGCAGCGAGGGGGTCCGGCTCTAGAGGACCTCGCTGCGGCAGCGAAGGAGGAGGCTGCACGCGCTCATGACCGGGCCATGCTAACGCGGACCATCGCGACATGCGACCGAAGTCCTCGCAGAGTGAGACGCTCCGCCCGCCGTACGACGGACGGGGCCGGTCGGCCGGGTCGGCCGCGGTCGGCGCTACGATGCCGCAGACCGGGGGCCGTCACATCGGGAGGAGGCCGGTGCTGGTCCGCTCCGCCGTACGCCTGGCGTGGCTGATGACCGCGCTGGTGGTCGTCGCATCGGCATGCAGCCCCGGCAGCGCACCGCGGGCGAGCTCGAAGACCTCCTCGACCGCAGCGCACCCCGACGTCGCGAAGGCCTCGCCAACGCCGACCCCCTCGGCATCCCCCAGCACCCCGGCACCTCCCCCCTCCCCTCCAGAGGGCGCCTGCTACCGGCTGAGCTTCGACGAGCTCGCCCAGTCCGCCAACAACGATCACCCGTACCTGTGTGGGAAGCGGCACACCACGCAGACCATCTTCGTGGGCCGGCTGCACGCCGGCGACGGGGTCGACTCCGACGCCGCGCGAGCGCAGATGGCCCGGGTCTGCCCGCGCCGGATGAAGCACTACCTCGGCGGCAGCCGCACCGACCGGCACCTGAGCCGGTTCAACGTGGTCTGGTTCGCGCCGTCGCCGGAGCAGGCCGCCGCCGGCGCCCGCTGGTTCCGCTGCGACGTGATCGCGTTCGGCCACTCCGGCCACCTGTACCCGCTGCCGAGGCCGCGACGGCTGCGCGGCATCCTCGACAGCTCCGCCGCGCTGGGCAGCTACGGGCTGTGCGGGACGGCTGCGCCGGGAAGCGCGCACTTCCAGCGGGTGATCTGCGCCCAGCACCACAGCTGGCGCGCGGTGTCGACCATCCGGTTCGCCGGCGACAAGTACCCAGGCCGGCACACCGTGCGCACAGAAGGCGACGGCATCTGCAAGGACCGGGCGCGCGCACAGGCCGGCCTCTCGCTGAAGTACAGCTACGGCTGGGAGTGGCCCACCCGCCAGCAGTGGCGCAACGGCCAGCACTACGGCTTCTGCTGGGCGCCCGGCTGATCCTTACCGATAACGTGTCGATATCGCGACCTATGCGTCGCGGTTGACGTACCAATATCGGTCAGAACCCGAGGCGGCGCAGCTGCTTGGGGTCGCGCTGCCAGTCCTTGGCGACCTTGACGTGCAGGTCGAGGTAGACCGGCGTGCCGAGCATCGCCTCGATCTGGGCACGCGCCGCGGTGCCGACCTTGCGCAGCCGACTGCCCTGGTGCCCGATCACGATGCCCTTCTGCGAGCTGCGCTCCACGAACAGGTTCGCGTGCACGTCCAGCAGCGGTTTGTCCTCCCGCCGGCCCTCGCGCAGCCCCATCTCCTCGACCACCACGGCAATCGAGTGCGGCAGCTCGTCGCGCACGCCTTCCAGGGCCGCCTCCCGGATCAGCTCGGCGACGATCACCTGCTCAGGCGCATCGGTGAGCTCCCCGTCCGGGTACAGGGCCGGGCCCTCCGGCAGCCGGGCCACCAGCAGGTCGGCCAGCAGACCCACCTGGTCACCGGCCACCGCGGACACCGGCACGATCTCTGCCCACTCGATGCCGATGACCTGCCCGAGCCGGTCGATGTCCAGCAGGTGCTCGGCGAGCCGGTCCGCCGATGCCAGGTCGGTCTTGGTGGCGACCGCCACCTTCGTCGTACGACGGATCTTGGCCAGCTCGCCGGCCAGGAACCGGTCCCCCGGCCCCACCTTCTGGTCCGACGGGAAGCATGCCGCAACCACGTCGACCTCGGCCCACGTCGTGGTCACCAGGTCGTTGAGCCGCTCGCCGAGCAGCGTCCGCGGCCGGTGCAGCCCTGGGGTGTCGACGAGGATCAGCTGCGCGTCGGGCCGGTGCACGATGCCACGCACCACGGTGCGGGTGGTCTGCGGCCGCGAGGAGGTGATCGCCACCTTGCTGCCCACCAGCGCGTTGGTCAGCGTGGACTTGCCGGCGTTGGGCCGGCCCACCAGGCAGGCGAAGCCGCTACGGAATGGCTCGGACACCCGGCGATTCTGTCATCCCCGCCGACGACCGGACGATCAGGACCAGCCCTGCCAGGATCAGCAGCGCGCCCACGACGGCGACCGCCGACAGCCGTTCGCCGAGCACCAGCGTCGCGAGCAGCGCGGCGACCACCGGCTCCAGCAGCCCCAGCGTGGACGCGGTCGCCGACCGCACCCCGCGCAGCCCGCGGTTGAACAGGCTGTAGGCGACCACGGTCGGCACCACCGCGAGGTAGCCGACCAGCAGCCAGGCCGACGGCTGCGCCAGCCAGCCCGCCTCCCCGAACGCCAGCAACGGCAGGGTGAGCACCGCGGAGACCGCGAACGCGGCCGCGAGGTACGGCGTGGTCGGCAGTCCGCGGGCGACCGCCGCGTTGCCGGCGATGATGTACGTCGCATAGCTGGCCGACGCGCCCAGCGCGAGCGCGATGCCCAGCACGGACGGGTGGAGCACCGAGTGCCCGACCGCCTGCCCACCCACCAGCAGCACCAGCCCGGCCACCGCCACCCCGGTCGCCACCAGCCAGCCGCGGGTGATCTGCCGGGTGAGCAGCCCGGTCAGGATCGGCGTCGCGCCGATCGCGACCAGCGTGCCGACCGCGACCCCGGCCTGCAGCATCGCGGCCAGGAAGCACAGGTTGAAGCAGGCCTGCCCGAGCCCGGCCCACCAGGTCGGGCCCACGCGCAGGCAGCCCGGGAGCGCGGAGCCGTGGCCGCCGACCACCGCGAGGCCGAGCAGCAGCACCGCGGCGACGAGAAGCCGGCCCGCCGCCAGCCCGGCAGCGGGCACCGCCGGACCGAGCACCTCCGCGGTGCCCACCGTGCCGAACAGCGCGGCCCCGCCGAGGACGAGCCCTGCCGAGCCGAGGCTGTGCGCCGGAGCCGCGGGACCAGTCGTCAGCTCAGCCACGTGGGCCGCAGCGGAAAGCCGGAGCGGCCCTGCTCGTCGGTCTTGACCCCGAGCACCTGGTGCAGCTGGATCTCGTTGCGCTCGAAGGACAGCCGGGACCCGGCCATGTAGAGCCCCCACACCTTCGCGGTGCCCTCGCCGACCTCGCGGACGCACTCGTCCCAGTTCTCGGCGAGGTTGTGGCACCAGCCCTTCAGCGTCATCGCGTAGTGCTCGCGCAGGTTCTCCTCGTGGCGCACCTCGAGGCCGATGTCCTGCATCACCGAGATGATCTTGCCGGACCCGGTCAGCTCGCCGTCGGGGAACACGTACCGGTCGATGAACGCCCCGGTGTCGCGAGACCTGTTGTCCGCGCGGGTGATGCAGTGGTTGAGCACCCGGCCTCCCGGGACCAGCTTGTCGCGGATCCAGGAGAAGTACGACGGGTAGTTGCCCACCCCGATGTGCTCGGTGAGCCCGATCGAGCTCAGCGCGTCGAAGCCGGTCTCCGCGATGTCGCGGTAGTCGCCGAACCGGACCTCGGCGACGTCGTCGAGCCGCTCACGCTTGATCGCCTCCTGCGCCCAGGACGCCTGCTCCTTGGACAGCGTCACGCCGAGCACCTTGACGCCGTACTCCTTGGCGGCGTGCCGCACCATGCCGCCCCAGCCGCTGCCGATGTCCAGCAGGCGCATGCCCGGCTTGAGGTCGAGCTTGCGGGCCACCAGGTCGTACTTGTTGGCCTGCGCCTCCTCCAGGGTCGCGTCCTCGCGCGGGAAGCAGGCGCAGGTGTAGGTCATCGACGAGCCGAGCACCATCTCGTAGAACCGGTTCGACACGTCGTAGTGGTGGTGGATCGCCTCGGCGTCGCGGGTCTTGGAGTGCCGGAGGCCCTCCAGCAGCCGCCGCCACTTCGGCAGCGTCTCCTGCGGCGGGGGCGGCGGCGGCTTGAGGTGGGAGAACCCGAGCCCCCGCACGATCGCGAACGCCTCGGCCGGCGAGGGCATCTTGAAGCGCAGGTTGTTCTGCAGCTCCACCATCGCGTCGTAGGGGTCGCCCGGGTGGATGCCCTCCACCTCGAGGTCGCCGGAGACGTAGGCCCGGGCCATGCCCAGGTCGCCGGGCGCGGTCAGCAGGTAGCTGAGGCCACGCTCGTTGAGCAGGCGCAGCGTGATCGGCGAGTCAGCCGGCCCGGCCGCGCTCCCGTCGTACGCCTCGAAGCGGAACGGCATGCCGCCCGCGAGCAGCCGCTCGACCGCCTCACCGACGGTGATGCGGCCGGTCCTGTCCTGGGTCGTCGTCATCGACGGTTCACCGCCTTCTCGTAGAGCCCCGTGAGCCGGTCGCCGGGGTCGTAGGTCTGCTTCACCTTGGTCTGGTGGTCGAGGTTGTAGAGCCGGGCGAACGTCTCCCGGTCGTAGTACGCGTCGGAGTACAGCGACTTGTGCCCGCCCAGCTCGTGCACCGTCGCCTCCACCGCGCGGTTCTGGTCGCCGTCCTGCGCGCCGGGCGCGATCGGCACCGTGCCCCAGAAGCCGACGTTGACGTAGGTGAGGCCAGGCTCGAGCGGGTACGACGGCCAGGTGCGCGCGCTGCCCGGACCGTCCGGCTCGCGCAGCCGCAGCGGGCACAGCCAGACCGGGCGCATGCCGACCTGCTGGTCGAACCAGCGCAGGAAGTCGGGGGTACGACGGACGGGCATCTCGACGTCCTGGATGACCCGCTCGCGGGCCGGCTTGCCGCGGGCCCGGTCGATGCGGGCCACCACGCCGTACCTGTTCTCCAGGCCGACCAGCTTGTGGTAGACGTCGCTGCGCCGCCACCGGCGCGGCCACAGCCGCCGCACCCGCGGGTCGTGCAGCCCGAACGCTCCGGAGCACCAGAACCAGTCGGTGTCCCAGCGCCACAGGTAGTCGTACATCGTCAACGAGTCGGTGCTGCGCTGCTGCACGGACCGGAAGTACAGGTCCCTGCCGGTGTAGTCGCTCGTCCCGGCGGTCGAGCCCGTCGAGACCCCCGGCCGCTCCGCCCAGGTGGCCAGCGTCAGGTACGCCTCCCCGGGGGCGAACACCACACCGTCGAGGCCGTCGACCCGGGTGCCCTCCCACGCGCGGGACTCGACGATCGTCTGCACCGCCTCGGCGAGCTCGTCGAGGTCGGTGAACCGGACGTGCCGCAGGTCCACGAACCCGGGCACCGGCTCCAACTCGATCTTCAGCCGGGTGGCGTAGCCGAGGCTGCCGTAGGAGTTGGGAAAGGTGTCGAACAGGTCGTCGCCGGGGCGGGTGGTGACCACCTCGCCGGCTCCCGTGAGCACGTCCATCTCGAGCACCGACTCGTGCGGCAGCCCGCTGCGGAACGAGGTGGACTCGATGCCCAGTCCGGTGACCGCGCCGCCGAGGGTGATGCTGCGCAGCTGCGGAACGACCAGCGGGATGAACCCGCGCGGCAGGGTGACGTCGACCAGGTCCTCGTAGGTGCACATGCCCTGCACGTGCGCCGTCCGCTCGACCGGGTCGATCGCGATCACCCCGGTCAGGCCGGACACGTCCAGCCCCGGTGCATCGGTGCCGACCCGGGGCCGGAACAGGTTCGAGTTGCGCTTGGCCAGCCGCACGGGGGACCCGGCCGGGATCGCGTCGTAGGACTCCTTCAGGCGGCGCACCGCTGCCTGGTGCGCACCCCAGCCCACGACATCCCTCACGCCGCTAAACCTATCGGCCCGGTCGGCTCTTGGTCACTACAGGGTTGCCGAACTCCGGGTCACGAGGTGAGGGAGGCGACCACCGTGCCGTCGGGGGCGGCCAGGTGCACCGGGACGCCGCCGCCGGCGAAGTCGCGTACGACGGACAGGTCCCCCTCGGCCAGGGCGGGCAGCTCGGTCAGCACCACCACCGCCTCGAGCCCCTGCGCCCCGCTGGAGGCCGCCATCGCCACCGCGACGCCGACCGCGGACAGCTGCAGTGACGGCAACGAGACGCTCGCCCCGGCGTAGGTGCGGCCGTCGGTGTCGCGGACGCAGGCGCCCTCCGCGGCCTGGGTGCGGGTCCGGGTGGACCGGGCGAGCGTGAGCAGCTTGCGGTCCTCGGGGTCGGAGAGCTCAGCCGGCATGGGAGTCAGGATAGGTGTCCTCACCGGAGGCCCGCCCGGCCGGCTCGACCGACGAGATCAGCACGGTGGCGATCCGGTTGCGGCGCCCGGCCGGTCCCTCGGCCTCGAAGCGCAGCCCGTGCGCCTCCACCACCGAGCCGGGGATCGGCACCCGGCCCAGGTGCTTGGCCATCAGCCCGCCGACGGTGTCCACGTCGGCGTCCTCGACCGGCACCCCGCACACCTCGTCCAGGTCGTCGACCGGGAACCGCGAGCTCACCCGCGCGGACCCGTCGGCGAGGTGCTCCACCTCGATCTGCTCGTCGTCGTACTCGTCGGTGA
This sequence comes from Nocardioidaceae bacterium, assembly GCA_035765755.1. GTDB lineage: Bacteria > Actinomycetota > Actinomycetes > Propionibacteriales > Nocardioidaceae > DASSKA01. The sequence continues at coordinate 1,900 of DASTWW010000016.1, read as the reverse complement.
TCTCGCCGACGATCTCCTCGAGGACGTCCTCGATGGTGACCAGGCCGGCCGTGCCGCCGTACTCGTCGACGACCACCGCGACGTGCTTGCGGCCGGCCTGCATCTCCCGCAGCAGCTCGTCGACCGGCTTGGAGTCGGGGACGTAGAGCACCGGCCGCATCACCGACTCGACCTTCTCGGTCTGCTCGGCCTCGTGCCGGTCGAAGACCCGCCGGGTGAGGTCCTTCAGGTACGCGAAGCCGACGATGTCGTCGAGGTTCTCGCCGACCACCGGGATCCGGGAGAAGCCGCTGCGCAGCGCCAGCGACATCGCCTGGCGCAGCGTCTTGTTCCGCTCGATGAACACCACGTCGGTGCGCGGGACCATCACCTCGCGGACGATGGTGTCGCCGAGCTCGAAGACCGAGTGGATCATCTCCCGCTCGCCGGACTCGATCACGCTGCTCGCCTCGGCCAGGTCCACCAGCTCGCGCAGCTCCGCCTCGGTGGCGAACGGCCCTTCGCTGAAGCCGCGCCCGGGGGTGATCGCGTTGCCGACCAGGATCAGCAGCTGCGGCACCGGGCCGAGCACCTTCGTGAAGGCGATCAGCAGCCCGGAGGTGAGCAGCCCGACCCGCTCCGGGTGCTGCCGGCCGACCGTGCGTGGGGACACCCCGATCAGCACGAACGAGACCACCAGCATGATCCCGAGGGTGGCCAGCATCGCCCCCCAGCGCTGCCCGATCTGGTCGAAGAGCACCGACGCGACCGCCACGATCGCGGCGATCTCACAGAGCATCCGCAAGAACAGCGCGGTGTTGAGGAACCGGGCCGGGTCCGCGACGATGGCCAGCAGCCGCCGCGCGCCGGCCCGGCCCTCGGCGGCCATCTCCTCGGCGCGGACCTTGGAGAACGACGACAGGGCGGCATCGGCGCCGGAGAACACGCCGGCGACCAGGACGAGGATGGCTGCTGCGACGAGCAGCCAGATATCGCCGGCGCTCATTTCGCTCGGCCCCGCCACTCGGTGAGCAGCCGGGCCTGCAGGTCGAACATCTCCTTGTGCTCCTCAGGCTCGGCGTGGTCGTAGCCGAGCAGGTGCAAGATGCCGTGCACGGTCAGCAGCTCCAGCTCGTCGCCGACCGGATGGCCGGCCTCGTCGGCCTGTCGGCGCGCCACCTCCGGGCACACCACCAGGTCCCCGAGCACACCCTCCTCCGGCTCCTCGTTGACCAGCCCGGGCCGCAGCTCGTCCATCGGGAAGGCGAGCACGTCGGTGGGCCCGGTCTTCTCCATCCATCGCTCGTTGAGCTGCGCGATGGTGTTCTCGTCGACGAGCTTGATGCACAGCTCCGCCTGCGGGTGCACGCGCATCCGGTCCATCACGAACCTGGACAGCGTGGCCAGGTCGGCTACGGGAAGCTGCGCTCCGGACTCGTCGAGCAGCTCGATGCTCATCGGCGGCTCACTGCAGCCGTCTCCGGTGGCCGTGCGGCTGCGGCCGGTCCTGGTCTCGCCGCTCGTCCTCCCCGCTGCGGGCTTCGTACTCGTCGTACGCCGCGACGATGTGCCCGACCAGCTTGTGCCGCACCACGTCGTGGGCGGTGAGCCGGTTGAACGAGACGTCCTCGATGCCGTTCAGGATCTCCTCGACGATCCGCAGGCCGCTGCGGGTGCCGCTGGGCAGGTCGACCTGGGTGACGTCGCCGGTGACCACCATCTTGGAGCCGAACCCGAGCCGGGTCAGAAACATCTTCATCTGCTCCGGCGAGGTGTTCTGCGCCTCGTCGAGGATGATGAACGCGTCGTTGAGGGACCGGCCGCGGAGGAACGCCAGCGGCGCCACCTCGATGGTGCCGGCGGTCAGCAGCTTGGGGATCGAGTCCGGGTCGACCATGTCGTGCAGCGCGTCGTACAACGG
>DASTWW010000015.1:0-4465 GCA_035765755.1 Nocardioidaceae bacterium | reverse complement strand
CGGCGACGTCAAGGCGGCGCAGCAGCAGCTGGAGAAGGACGCCAGCGCCGTCAACTGGGGCTGACCGAAGGCGAGGGCCGAGGTGACCACCGACGCGGAGCTGCCCCCGGCCGGCACCAAGACCGAAGAGGCGGTGGTGCCGGTCGAGGGCGGCACCACCCCGCCGGTCGGGGTTCCACCGGTCGGGCGGCGCGCCAGAGGTGGGCGGCGCAAGCCGCTTCCCGGCGAGTCGCGGTGGATCGCGGGGCTGTTCCTGCTGCCCGCGGCGGTGTTCCTGCTGGGCATCGTGTTCTACCCGCTGGTGTACACGCTGATCCGCAGCTTCTTCAACGACGGACCCAGCGGTGAGGCGACCGGCTTCGCGGGCCTGAGCAACTACGTCCACATCTTCACCCAGGCCGACGGCCTGGAGGCGTTCAAGAACAACGTCTTGTGGGTGGCCATCGTGCCTGCGCTGGTGACCATCCTCGGGCTGATCTTCGCGGTGCTGACCGAGCGGGTGCGGTTCTCCTCAGCCTTCAAGGTCGTGCTGTTCATGCCGATGGCGATCTCGTTCCTGGCGGCAGGCATCACCTGGTCGCTGATCTACGTCGACGAGCCCAGCCAGGGCCTCGGCAACGCGATCGTGACGGGCATCCACGACACGTTCAACCCGAGCACGTCGTACCCAGAGCTGCACCCGCTCAACGACACCGTGCTCTCCGGCAGCGGCGCCAAGGGCTACCAGACGGTGCAGCCCGCCTCGCCGGGCTCCCCGGGCCTGATGCCGCTGACCGGCCTGGACCTCACCGCTCCGCCGCCCAACGCCCAGCAGGCGGCCCAGCCGACCGGCAGCGGGCTGACCGGTGTGGTCTGGAACGACTTCAAGCTCGGCGGCGGCGGCAAGTCCGGGGCCATCGACGAGGGTGAGCTCGGGATCCCGGGCATCGAGGTGCAGGCCGTGCAGGGCGGCACGGTGGTCGCCACCACGAGCACCGCCGCCGACGGCACGTTCAGCTTCCCGACGCTGACGTCGGGCAGCTACACGCTCACCCTGCCGCACAGCGACTTCGTACCGGCCTTCGGCGGGGTGTCCTGGCTCGGCAAGAACCTGATCACCCCGGCGATCATGCTGTCCTACCTGTGGATCTACACCGGGTTCGCCATGGTCCTGCTGGCCGCCGGGATGGCGGCGATACCCCGCGACGCCCTGGAAGCGGCCCGCATCGACGGTGCGACCGAGTGGCAGGTCTTCCGCCGGGTCACCGTGCCGCTGCTGTCGCCGGTGCTGCTGGTGGTCTTCGTGACCATGGTGATCAACGTCCTGAAGATCTTCGACATCGTGTTCATCCTGCAGCAGCCGGCCGGCGGCAACGCGAAGTACGCCAACGTGCTCGCCGTGCAGCTCTACACCGACTACGGCAACCAGCAGTTCGGTGCAGCCAGCGCGGTCGGCATCTTGCTGGTGCTCCTGGTCATCCCCGCGATGATCTTCCAGGTGCGCAACTTCAGGAAGGAGTCGAGGTGAGCGTCGCCAGCTCCGACATCGTCACCGGCTCGATCAACCGGAGCCTGCCGGCGAGGATCGCGGCGCGGACCGGTGGCGGCGCGCTGCGGATCTTCCTGATCGTGATCGCCCTGCTGTGGCTGATCCCGACGTTCGGTCTGCTCGTCGAGTCGTTCCGTGACCCGGCGCAGTACGCCAACGGCGGCTGGTGGGAAGCGATCGTGCATCCCGCGCAGCTGACCGCGACCAACTACGAGGCGCTGCTGCAGAACAGCACCATCACCTCCAGCTTCCTGAACACGGTCTACATCACCGTTCCGGCGACGATCCTGGTGGTGCTGATCGGGTCGGCCGCCGGCTACGCGTTCGCCTGGATGGAGTTCCCCGGCCGGGACGCGCTGTTCCTGGTCGTGGTCGGGCTGCTGGTGATCCCGATCCAGATCGCACTGATCCCGGTGGTCAAGCTGTACGGCCTGATGGGCATCTCCGGGACGATCCTGTCGGTGATCCTCTTCCACGTCGGCTTCGGGCTGCCCTTCGCGGTCTTCCTGCTGCGCAACTACTTCGCGGGCATTCCCCGCGACCTGATGGAGGCCGCCCGGATGGACGGCGCCAGCGAGGGCAAGATCTTCTTCCGGGTGATCCTGCCGCTGGGCATGCCGGCCATCGCCTCGCTGGGCATCTTCCAGTTCCTGTGGGTGTGGAACGACCTGCTCGTCGCGCTGGTGTTCTCCAACAGCACCAGCCAGCCGCTGACCGTCGCCCTCGCCGGGCAGACCCGGCAGTTCGGCAGCAGCATCGACATCCTGGCGCCGGGTGCGTTCCTGTCGCTGGTGGTGCCGCTGATCGTGTTCCTGGCCTTCCAGCGGTTCTTCGTCCAGGGCGTGATGGCCGGCTCGGTCAAGTAGCCGACAGCCAGGCGGTGGTGTCCGGCGGGAGCTGACGCCCGTCGAGCGGCCCGCTGGACAGCAGCACCTCACCGTCCGAGAGGTGGACCGTCGTGGTGCCCAGGTTGGTGACGCAGTGCCAGCCGCCCGGCCGGGCGAAGTGCACCACGTCCGCGGTCTGCTCCTCCCAGGTGAGCTCCTCCGGTCCCTGGAGCCGGCGCCGCAGCCGGAGCGCCTGCCGGTACATCTCCAGGGTCGAGCCCTCCGTGTCCCGCTGCGCCTGGACCGACGCGGCGGCGAACCAGTCCGGCTGCGGCAGGTGCGCACCGTCCGTGCCGAAGCCGTACGACGGAGGGTGCGACGTCCAGGGCAGCGGCACCCGGCAGCCGTCCCGTCCCTTGTGGGTGTGCCCGGAACGGAACCAGGTCGGGTCGGTTCGTGCCTCGTCGGGAAGGTCGCCGACCTCGTGGAGCCCGAGCTCCTCGCCCTGGTAGAGATAGCTGCAGCCGGGCAGGGCGAGGATGAGCAGGGTGGCGGCGCGCGCCCGTCGTACTCCCCGCTTCCGGTCCACCTGCTCGGGACGGCCGCCGGCGGCCAGCCACGCCTCGGCCGCCGCCCGGCCCGACCCCTCCAGCCCGTAGCGAGTGGCGTGCCGGACCACGTCGTGGTTGGACAGCACCCACGTCGACGACGTGCCGGTCTGCTGCACGTCGTCGAGGTTGCGCTTGATGATCTCCCGGAAGTCCGGGGCCGACCAGGGCGCCTGCAGCAGGTCGAAGTTGAACGCCTGGCCGAGACCCTCAGGGTCGGCGTACCGGCCACGACGGGTGGGGTGCACCCAGGCCTCGGCCACCGCCGCCAGCGGCGGGTCGTACTCCTCGAACACCCGCCGCCACTCGCGGTAGATGTCGTGCACGTCGTCGCGGTCCCACAGCGGGTGCTCGCCGCGCAGCGCGAGCCCCTCGTGCAGGTCGGCGGCAGCGGCGAGCGGTTCGCTGAGGTCCTTGGCCAGTCCGTGCGCGACGTCGACGCGGAACCCGTCCACGCCACGGTCGCCCCAGAACCGCAGGATGTCGCGGAACTCCTCGTGCACCTTCGGGTTGTCCCAGTTCAGGTCCGGCTGCTCGGGGGCGAACAGGTGCAGGTACCACTGGCCGTCGGCCACCCGCTCCCACGCCGGCCCGCCGAACATCGACTTCCAGTCGCTGGGCGGCTCCGCCCCGTCGGGCCCGCGCCCTTCGCGGAAGACGTAACGCTCGCGTGCTTCCGAAACGGGACCCTTGTCGAGCGCCTTACGGAACCAGGCGTGCCGGTCCGAGGTGTGGTTGGGCACGATGTCCACGATCACTTTGATCCCCGCGCCGTGCAGCGCGGCCACCATCGCGTCGAAGTCCTCGAGCGTGCCCAGCCTGGGGTCCACGTCCCGGTAGTCGTCCACGTCGTAGCCGCCGTCGGCCAGCGCGGAGGGGTAGAACGGGCTGAGCCACACCGCGTCCACGCCCAGGTCGGCCAGGTAGCCCACTCGGCTGGTCACGCCGCGGAGGTCGCCGATGCCGTCGCCGTTCTGGTCGGCGAAGCTGCGCGGGTAGACCTGGTAGACGACTGCCTGCCGCCACCAGTCCGAGTCGCTCGTGCTCGTCCGGGTCGGTTGCTCGCTGCTGTCCGGCATGGTGCCCATCGTCCCCGACGCGGCGTACGACGCTCACGCCGGATGCGCGCGCATTCACGGGAGCGGACAGGTGGCACATGAGCCGGCTTGCCCGATGGAGTGTCACCGCCCTGAAAAACTTCTCCCAGCCACTCCATGAAGAGCGGCGGTGGCGGACGGTCGCACAACTGCGGGAGCTCGCGGCCAGTCTGTGCCTGGGCACCCGACAGAACCGGGTTGGTCGGGGCAACAGCAGCTAGTGAGTGGGGCTCGGCTCGGGTGATGGGGCAGTCACGCTGCGGTGGGTGTTTGCCAGGGCCAGGTCTGTTTGCGTTTGAGCCGGATCTCGCCGGTCTCGAGGTAGCGGACGTGGTAGGTGGGGTCGTGGGCGCGGTGGTGGTGCCAGCCGCACAGCGGGATGCCGTTGGCGAGGCTGGTCTGGCC
>DASTWW010000014.1:0-3960 GCA_035765755.1 Nocardioidaceae bacterium | reverse complement strand
GGAGTTCACGGTGGCTGCCGTCTGTGACATCTGCGCCAAGGGGCCGGGCTTCGGTCACAACCGGCCGTGGTCGCGCAAGATCACCAACCGTCGGTTCAACCCGAACATCCAGCGTGTGCGCGCGGTCGTGAACGGCACGCCGAAGCGCATGAACGTCTGCACCGGCTGCATCAAGGCCGGCAAGGTCCCGCGCTGAGCTGATCCCCCGACGCCGCGTGAGGTCCGCCTCGCGCGGCGTTCGCCTGTCAGGCCCTGGAAGACTGTCCGGGGCTAGAAGTGCGTGTGCCCGGCCGGTCCTTCGTAGGCCGCGCCGTCGACGGTGACCCCGGACCCCTCGCTGACCGTGCCGATCCGCCGCCATCCCTCGGGCAGCGTCGCGGTGCGTGCGAACGTGGCCACCAGAGCGTGGTCGTCGCCCCCAGTGAGCACGAACCGCAGCGGGTCGGCGTTCAGCGCCGCGCCCACCGCCCGCAGCGGCTCGGCGACCTCCAGGCTCGCCGTGGTCACGTCGATGGCCACCCCGCTGTCCTCGGCGACGTGGCCCAGGTCGGCCAGCAGCCCGTCGGAGATGTCGATCATCGCGGTGGCACCGGCCTCCGCGGCCGCGACGCCGGCGGCGTACGGCGGCTCCGGGCGCCGGTGCGCCTCGACCAGCACCCGCGGGGACCGGAAGCCGCGACCCAGCACCGCGAGGCCGGCTTCCGCCCAGCCCTGACGACCGGCCAGCGCGACTACGTCCCCCGGCTTCGCGCCCGAGCGCAGCACCGGCCGGGTGGCCACACCGAGCACGGTGACGGCGATCACCACCGAGTCCGCGGCGGTCAGGTCTCCGCCGACCACGCTGGCGCCCACCAGCGCCGCCTCGTCCGCGATGCCCTGCGCGAGCTCGAGCGCCCAGGCCACCGGCAGGTCCGTGGGTGCGGCGAGCGAGACGGTCAACGCCGTCGCCCGGCCGCCCATCGCGTTGATGTCGGACAGGTTCTGCGCCGCGGCCTTGTGGCCGATGTCGGCCGCGTCGGCCCAGTCGCGGCGGAAGTGCCGGCCCTCCACGAGTACGTCGGAGGACACGACCACCTGTCCCTCCGGCGCAGCGAGCACGGCCGCGTCGTCACCGGGCCCGAGCAGCACCCGTTCTCCTTGCGGGAAGAGCTCGCGCAAGGCGGCGATGAGGCCGAACTCGCCGAGCTCGGCAAGCGTCTGCCCGGTCGGTTCGGTGGGACGTGGCGAGGGGGAAGGCGGGGTCATAGGCGCCATTGTTTCCGATGCGGGGCACGTGTTCCGAGAGGGGCACGCCACACGATAGGTTGAGCCGGGATCGCCCGCAGGAAGCCCCCGACACCCCAGGAGATGACATGGTGGTTCAGGCCTACATCTTGATCCAGACCGACGTCGGCAAGGCCGCTGAGGTGGCGGCCGAGATCTCCGGGGTCAAGGGAGTGACCCTTGCCGAGGACGTCACCGGCCCCTACGACGTGATCGTGCGCGCGGAGGCCCGCAACGTCGACGAGCTGGGCAAGCTCGTGGTGGCGAGGGTGCAGAACGTCGCGGGCATCACCAGGACGCTGACCTGCCCCGTCGTACACATCTGACTGCGTGCCCCGACAGCGCTCCGTCCCGGCCCGGACCGCGGGCGCTGTCGTGGTGTTGGGCCTGCTGGCCGGGACGCTCGCCGGCTGCGGCTCCGGGACGGTCGAGGTGCACGCACCGCCCGCGTCCGGTGCGGTGGCCGCGCGCTGCGCCGGACTGCTCAAGGCGCTCCCCCGCGCGGTGGCCGACCAGCAGCGACGCGCGGTGTCGACCGGTGCGCACAGCTACGCCGCGGCGTGGGGTGACCCGCCGATCGTGCTGCGCTGCGGGGTCCCGAAGCCGAGGGGGCTGAACCGGTTCGCCACCTGCCAGCAGGTCAACGGCGTGGGCTGGTTCGTGCCGCCGCAGCAGATCGACCGCGGACCCGGCCCGATCACGATGACCAGCATCGGCATCCAGCCCCGGGTCCAGGTGCAGCTGCCTGGCGACTACTGGCCGCCGGCGGCCGCGATGGCCGACCTCGCCAAATCCGTCAAGGCATCGCTGAAGCACACGCACTCCTGCGTGTGAGGCTCAGCGCAGGCCGGTCTCGCGCTGCAAGGCGAGCTGGATGAGCCGGTCGACGAGCGCCGGGTAGTCCATCCCCGAGGCCGCCCACATCCGCGGGAACATCGACGACGGCGTGAAGCCCGGCATGGTGTTGACCTCGTTGATCACCACCCGCTCGTCGGGGAGCACGAAGAAGTCGACCCGGGCCAGCCCCTCGCACGAGAGTGCCCGGAACGCGTCGACCGCGAGCTCTCGCACCCGGCCGGCCACCTCGTCGGGCAGGTCGGCCGGCACGTCGAGCCGAGTGTGCTCCTCGGGGAGGTACTTCGCGGCGAAGTCGTAGAACTCGTGCGCCGGGTCGACCTGGATCTCGGCCACCACACTGGCCAGCGGGGCCTCGCCCTCGAAGCCGTCCAGGACGCCGCACTCGACCTCGCGGGCACCGTGTGCGGCGGCCTCGACCAGCACCTTCGGGTCGTGCTGCTGGGCTTCCTCGACGGCTGCGGTGAGCTCGGAGGCGTCGTGCACCTTGCTGATGCCGATGCTGGATCCGCCCCGGCAGGGCTTGACGAACACCGGGTAGCCGAGCGCGTCCACCGACTCGGTGCAGGCCGAGGGGTCGTCGTGCCAGGCGCGGGCACCGAGCACGACGTACGGCAGCACCGGCAGGCCGTGGCCCTGCAGCACCAGCTTCATGTACTGCTTGTCCATCCCCACCGCGGAGGCGAGCACGCCGGCGCCGACGTAGCGGACACCGGCCATCTCCAGCAGCCCCTGGATCGTGCCGTCCTCGCCCCAGGGCCCGTGCAGCAGCGGGAAGACGACGTCGACCTCGCCGAGCCTGCGCGGCACCTCACTGGGTTCGCGCACCACCAGCTCGCTGGAGTCCGCGTCGTTGGACAGCGCGACGGGGGAGCGGCTGGCGTCCACCTCCGGCAGGCTCCCGCCTGCGCCGATCGCAAGGCGTTGCGGGTCGGCGGACTCGAGCACCCAGCGGCCGTCGGTGGCGATGCCGACGGGCACCACGTCGTACCTGGTGGTGTCGATCGCGCTGATCACGCTGCCGGCCGTCATGCAGGAGACACCGTGCTCGCTGGAACGGCCCCCGAACACGACGGCGATGCGGGGTTTGCGGGTCGGTGGGAGCGAGTCCATGGTGGCTCGACACTACCTGTCCGGCACCGATCGTCCGCGGCAGGCGGTGCGTCCCGACGCCGGGCCGGACCCGCATAGGGTGTGCCCATGTCCGACGCGCACACCTACCGCCCTGCCACGATCGCGGTCGCCTCCGGACGCCCGCCCCACGAGCCGGACCGGCCGCTGAACGAGCCGATCACCATGGCCTCGACGTACGTCGCCGGCGGCAATGTGGAGTACGGCCGCTACGGCAACCCGACCTGGGCCGCGTTCGAGAGCGCGCTCGGCCAACTCGAGGGCGGGCGCTGCCTGGCGTTCGCCTCCGGCCTGGCCACGGTGGCCACCATCTTGGACCTCGTCGGTCAGGACGCGAAGGTGGTCGCTCCCCGGCACGCGTACAACGGCAGCCTGCTGCAGCTCGGCGACCTGGAGGCCCGCGGTCGGCTGCGCGCGGTGCTCGTCGACGTGGCGGACACCGACGCGGTGACCGCCGCCTGTGAGGACGCGGCGCTGGTCTGGCTGGAGTCGCCGACCAACCCCGCGCTCGAGGTGGCCGACCTGCCGCCGATCGTCGCGGCCGCCCACGACGCGGGCGCGTTCGTGGTCGTCGACAACACCTTCGCCACTCCCCTGCTGCAGCAGCCGCTGGCCCAGGACGCGGACATCGTGGTGCACTCGGCCACCAAGTTCATCGCCGGGCACAGCGACGTGCTCCTCGGCGCGCTGGCCACCCGCAGCGACGAGCTG
>DASTWW010000013.1:0-5623 GCA_035765755.1 Nocardioidaceae bacterium | reverse complement strand
AGCCTGGCCCGGCAGTTCCACGAGGTCGACCGGCTCTCGGCGTTCTTCGACCTGGTCCAGCAGGACCCGGTGATCAGCCAGGTCAAGCTGATCGCCGAGCCGTGGGACGTCGGCGCCGGCGGCTACCAGGTCGGGAACTTCCCGCCGCAGTGGACCGAGTGGAACGGGAAGTTCCGCGACACGGTCCGCGACTTCTGGCGCGGCGAGCCGGCCACGCTCGGCGAGTTCGCCTCCCGGATCGCCGGCTCCTCCGACCTCTACGAAGCGTCCGGGCGCAGACCGTTCGCGTCGATCAACTTCGTCACCGCCCACGACGGCTTCACGATGCGCGACCTGGTCTCCTACAACGAGAAGCACAACGAGGCCAACGGCGAGGACGGCAACGACGGCGAGAGCCACAACCGGTCCTGGAACTGCGGCGTCGAGGGGGAGACCGACGACAAGTCCGTCCTCGCCCTGCGGGCCCGCCAGGAGCGCAACTTCCTGGTCACCCTGCTGATGTCCCAGGGCGTGCCGATGATCGCGCACGGCGACGAGCTCGGCCGCACCCAGCAGGGCAACAACAACGGCTACTGCCAGGACAGCGAGCTGACCTGGATGCACTGGGACCTCGAGGACTGGCAGGAGGAGCTGCTCGCGTTCACCCAGCGGCTGGTCGCGCTGCGCACCGACCACCCGGTGCTGCGGCGGCGGCGGTTCTTCGTCGGCGCGGAGGCCCCCGGCGACGACGTCGCCGACATCGCGTGGTTCACCTTCGAGGGGCAGAACATGCGCGACGCCGACTGGGGACACGACTTCGCCAAGTCGCTGATGGTGTTCCTCAACGGCGACGCGATCCCCGAGCCGGACCGGCGCGGTGAGCCGGTCGCCGACGACTCGTTCCTGGTCGCCTTCAACGCCCACTACGAACCGCTGGAGTTCACCATCCCCGACGAGGTGTACGGCGACGGCTGGCAGGTCGTGGTGGACACCGGTGACGACGAGGCCGGGCTGGTCGCAGGTGAGGAGTCGGCGACCCTGCTCCCGGGCGCCGAGTTCACCGTCAAGGACCGCTCCGTGGTCGTGCTGAGGCGGCCACGCCAGGCCTGACCCCGCCTGGCGCGGAGTTTGCGCGCGCAGCGACGGGGTAACGCCGCACCGGAAGCCGTTGTTGTCCTCAACGGTCGAAGGGAGATCTGGCGTGCGCATTCTCGTCCTGGGCGGTGACGGCTACCTCGGCTGGCCGACCGCGCTCCACTTGTCTGACTGCGGCCACGAAGTCGGGATCGTCGACAGCTTCGTCCGCCGTCAGTACGACCACGAGATGGGGGTCGGGAGCCTGGTCCCGGTGCAGTCGCTGAAGACACGCACCGACACCTGGGAGGAGCTGTCCGGACATCACATCGAGACGTTCCCCGGTGACCTCACCGACGCGGACTTCACCTGCGGGGTGCTCGAGTCGTTCCGCCCGGACGCGGTGGTGCACTTCGCCGAGCAGCGCTCCGCGCCGTACTCGATGATCGACCGCAAGCACGCGGTCTACACCCAGTCCAACAACGTGCTCGGCACCTTGAACCTGCTGTTCGCGATCGGCGAGTCCAACCGGGACATCCACCTGGTCAAGCTCGGCACGATGGGGGAGTACGGCACGCCGAACATCACCATCGAGGAGGGCTGGCTGACCGTCGAGCACAACGGGCGCACCGACCGGGTGCTCTACCCCAAGCGTCCCGGCTCCTTCTACCACCTGTCGAAGGTGCACGACAGCCACAACATCGAGTTCGCCTGCCGCACCTGGGGGCTGCGCGCGACCGACCTCAACCAGGGTGTCGTCTACGGGCAGGAGACGACGCAGACCGCACGCGACCCCCGGCTGGCCACGCGGTTCGACTACGACGCGATCTTCGGCACGGTGCTCAACCGGTTCGTGGTCCAGGCGGTGCTCGGACACCCGCTGACCGTGTATGGCTCCGGCAAGCAGACCCGCGGCATCATCGACATCCGGGACACCGTGGAGTGCATCCGGCTGGCCTGCGAGAATCCCGCTGACCGCGGCGAGTTCCGGGTCTTCAACCAGATGACCGAGTCGCTGTCGGTCCAGGACATCGCCGACACCGTCGTCGACTGCTACGACGGGCCGGCCACCATCGACCACATCGCGAATCCGCGGGTGGAGGCCGACGAGCACTACTACCGGGTCACCCACACTGCGCTCACCGGGCTCGGGCTGCGGCCGCACCTGCTGTGCGACACGCTCATCGAGTCGATGTTCGCGGTCGTCGAGCGGCACCGGGACCGGATCGACGCGGACTTCTTCACACCGACCGTGCAGTGGACGTCGACCGCCAACCAGCTGTGCGCTCCTCACGCGGACGGGATGGCCGGGCAGAACGGGCACAGCCGCCGGCTCGCGGAGTCCATGCTCAGCCCGGCGGGCGGCTGATCCTCAGCCGGACTCGCCGGCCGGCTCCGCCTCGGCGTCCTCGCGCTCCTGCTCCTCGATGCGCTGCTCCTTGCGTACGACGGGGGAGGTGTCCAGCGCGACGATGCCGACCAGCAGCAGCACGATGCCGAGCCCGGCACCGATCAGGCCAAGGGCGGTGGTCCGCACGTGCTCGCCGAACAGTCCGACGCCCAGCCCGATGGCGACCAGCGGGAGCACCGCGTCGATCACCGGTGTGCTGGCGGCCAGCGGTCCGGACTGGAAGGCGTTCTGGATCAGGAACAGGCCGAGGAAGCTGGCCACGATCAGCGCGTAGGTCTGCCAGACCAGGAACACGTGCCAGGTGTCCTGCCGGATCACCGCGATGGTGCCGTCGTACAGCGCCGACTGCAGACCCATCGTGCACGCGCCGGCGAGGGCGAACATGGTCGCCTTGACCGGGCCGTCCAGCATCCGGGCGGCGACCACGCACCCGGTGACCAGCACCGTGACCGCGACCAGCGCCGGGGCCCACACCGTGATCGGCTGGATCGGTTGCCCCTTGCCGGGGTCGGCGGCCACGATGCCGATGGTCAGGCCGATCACGATGCCCGCGCACGCGGCCCAGTCCCGTGGCCGCAACCGCAGGTGGCGAAGCCGCACCGAGACCGGCACGGCGAACAGCAGCTCGGAGACCACCAGCGGTTGCACCAGGGTCAGCGGGCCGAAGGTGAGAGCGATCGCCTGGAAGCCGTAGGACAGTACCGCGAAGCCGATGCCGAACAGCCAGATCCGGTCCGAGACCAGGCTGCGCATCAGCTGCACCGACATCCGCTCCCCGCTCGGCCTGCGGCTGGCGGCGCGCTGCTGGAGCACCCCGCCGGTCGCGATGCACAGGCCGGCGACGACCGCGGCCGCCGCCGAGATGGCCGTGTCTGAGCCGGACGTCATGGGCTGCTCCTCTCACCGGACGCGTCGGTCTGCTCGGCCTGCCGGCGCTCCTCGCGATCCCGGTGCGCCTGGCCGGTGACCAGCGGGGAGCGAGTGAGCATGAAGATCCCGACGAGCATCGCTGCGAAGGCCGGGACAATGACGGCCAGGTGGGCGGGTCCGCTGCGCACCGTGCCGCCGAGGATGAACACGCCGATGGCCAGCGCGGCCAGCAGCTGGGTGGTCACCACGCCGGGGTACGACGCGGGCAGCGGGGCTGCCTCGAACGCGCTCTGCACGAGCAGCATGCCGAGCAGCGCGACCACCACCACGACGTACCCGTGCCAGCTCTCGAGCAGCGCGACGACACCGGAGCCGGTCATCAGCTGGACCGCGGACTGGATCAGCGCGGCCTGCAGCCCGAACAGCGCTCCGGCCCCGACTCCGAGCAACAGCGCGGTGCGCGCCCGGCCGCCGGTGCGCGAGAGGACCGCCAGGACCAGCGCGAACGCGACGAGGGAGCCGCCGCCGAGCGCCCAGTGCAGGGTGGGCACCGGCTGGTCACCGGCCTGTGGCCGCCCGGCCAGGATGAACGCGACCAGGCCGATGGTGATGACCAGCCCGCCGACCACGTCCCGCAGCGGGATCCGGTGCCATCCCCAGAACGCGGAGATGGTCAGGCCGAAGATGAGCCGGACCACGAAGACCGCCTCGATGAGGATCACGCTGCCGCGGCTCAGCGCGGCGGCGAACGCGAGGTTGCCGGCGAGGGAGCAGCCGACGCCGGCCAGCCAGCGCGGACGCTGCACCAGCCACAGCAGCAGCCGGGGGGAGAGGTTGTCCTCGGGCGGGGCCTGGGCGGCGAGACGCTGCTGGATCACCTCACCGGTCGCCACGATGGCCGCGGCCACGACGGTGAGGGCGTAGACCACCGATGCCTCTCCCTCCGACCATCTCGGGGTGCTTGACGTGCACTACCCGTAGGGGGGCTTGGCAAACGGGCCCGGCGTTTACCACCGGTGGGCCAGGGCATCAACACCGCGTCGGACGACGAGCGGGAGGACCGATGGACGAAGCCGGGGGCGCCCGGAAGGTGCTCATCCTCAGCGCCGCGATGGGCGGGGGGCACCTGCAGATCAGCCGTGAGCTGGCCCGGCGGCTGGAGGCGCGGGGGCACACCGCGACCGTCGTGGACATGCTGGACCTGATGCCGCCGCCGGCGGGCCGGTTCCTGCACTGGGTGTACCCGTGGCTGGTCGGCTCCGCCCCTCGGCTGTACCAGCGCGTCTACGACGCGTTCTTCGTCGCCGACCAACGGGCCGGTGAGCGGGCCGGGATCCCGGTCCGGCTGTCCGTCCGCGGCCTGCGCCGCCTGGTCGCCGACTTCGACCCGGACGTCGCGGTCTCCACGTATCCGCTCTCCGCGCTGGCGCTGGGGTACCTGCGCCAGCGTGGGGACCTGCGCTGCCCGTCGGTGACCGTGGTCACCACCTTCTCGTTGAACAACCTGTGGATCCATCCCGCGAACGACCTCGAGGTGTGCATCTCCGACCAGGCGGCGGCCGATGCCACTGCCCGGACCGGGCGGGCAGCGCTGGTTTCCGGTCCGGTCATCCGGCCGGAGTTCCTCGACCCCCCGATGCCGCGGGCCGAGGCGCGCGCCCGGCTCGGGCTGTCCGGCGACGGGCGCGTCGCAGTGCTCACCACCGGTTCGGTGGGGCTCGCCGGCGACGTCAAGGACGCCGCCGCCGCGCTAGCCCGGCACCCGGGCTGGACCCCGGTCGTGCTGTGCGGCCGGAGCGACGACCTGCGCCGGCGACTCGCCGCGATCCCCGGCGTCCGGACGCTCGAGTGGGTCGATGACATGCCGGCGGTGCTGGCGGCCGCCGACGTGCTCGTCGACAACGCCGGCGGGATGAGCTCCAAGGAAGCGCTCGGGTTCGGACTGCCCGTGGTGACCTTCCGGCCGCTGACCGGTCACGGCCGTGACGACGCGGAGGCGATGGCGCGGCTCGGCGTCACCGACCTGGTCACCGAGGAGTCGGAGCTGCTGCGTGCCGTCGACGCGCTCGTCGGCGACCCGGCGCACCGCGAGGGCCGGATCAAGCGCGGACAGGCGCTGTTCGTGCAGGACCTGGCCGAGATCGTCGAGCAGGTGGCGGGCCGGCCCTGATCAGGATGGCTGCTCAGGCTGGCTGATCAGGCTGGGCTGCTCAGGAGCCGTCCGGGTCGGCGAGCACCCGGTCGGCGACCGCGAACGCGGAGTTGGCCGCCGGCACCCCGCAGTAGACC
>DASTWW010000012.1:0-10612 GCA_035765755.1 Nocardioidaceae bacterium | reverse complement strand
GGCCGCGCTGCGCGAGGAGGACGCACCCGCGCGGCAGCGGATGCGGCAGCGGTGGAAGGTGGTGCTCGTCGACGAGTTCCAGGACACCGACCCGGTGCAGTGGGAGGTGCTGGACCGGGCGTTCACCGGGCACGCCACGATGGTGCTGATCGGGGATCCCAAGCAAGCCATCTACGCCTTCCGGGGTGGCGACGTGACCACCTACCTGCACGCGGCGGGCACCGCCACCACCTCGCAGACGCTCGGCACCAACTGGCGCAGCGACCAGGCGTTGGTCGACTCGCTCCAGGTCGTGCTGGGCGGCGCCGCCCTCGGGGACCGTGAGATCGTGGTCCGGGACGTGGGTGCGGCCAACCTGGGCAGCCGGCTGACCGGTGCCGGTGCGCCGTTCCGGCTGCGGGTGGTCCGCAAGCACCTGCTCGGCAGGAAGCCGGGCAGCAAGCTTTCGGTGAAGGCGGTCCGCGAGCACGTGGCCGCGGACGTGGCCCGCGACATCAAGCGGCTGCTGGGCTCCGCTGCCCGGTTCGACGGCCGTGAGCTGCGGCCCCGGGACGTCGCCGTGGTGGCCTACCGGAACGCCGACCTGCAGGCCATCCAGCAGGCCCTGCTCGCCCTCGAGGTCCCCGCGGTGGTCGCAGGCAGCGGCAGCGTGTTCGCCACCCCAGCCGCCACCGAGTGGCTGCGGCTCCTCGAGGCGCTGGAGCAGCCGCACCGGGCGGCCCGGGTGCGCAGCGCGGCGATGACCTGCTTCATCGGCTGCTCCGCTGCCGAGCTCGGTGGCGCCACCGGCTCCGACGACGCGTTCACCGACCGTCTCACCGAGCAGGTCCGGGACTGGGCGGACCTGTACGCCTCGCGCGGGATGGTCGCGGTGCTGGAGGCGGCCTCCGCCGGCGGGCTGGCGGCGCGGGTGCTCGCCCGGGAGGGCGGGGAGCGGCTGCTGACCGACATCCGGCACGTGGGCCAGGCGCTGCACGAGGCGGCGGTCAGCGAGCGGCTCGGCCTGGTCGCGCTGCTCACCTGGCTGCGCGGCCAGATGGCCGAGGACCGCGGGGACGTCGCCGACGAGAGGACCCGCAGGCTGGACAGCGACTCCGCCGCGGTGCAGCTGGTGACCATCCACGGCAGCAAGGGGCTGGAGTTCCCGGTCGTCTACCTACCCACGCTGTGGGACCGCTACCCGCAGAACCCGGCGGTGCCGTTGTTCCACGCCGACGGTGACGGTGGCCGGCGGTGCATCGACGTCGGCGGGGGAGGGCCGCACTGGGGCGAGCACCTCGAGCGGGCCCGGGCCGAGGACGACGGGGAGTCGCTGCGGCTGCTGTACGTCGCGATGACCCGCGCCAAGTCGCAGGTGGTGGCCTGGTGGGCGCCGGCGCCCAAGAACACCCCGACGTCCGCGCTGCAGCGGATGCTGTTCGGTCGGCGGCCCGGATGGCCGGAGGTCCCGTCGGGGCGCGACCTGCACGACGAGGCGAAGGTCGCGGAGATCCTGCACGTGTGGCAGCGCCTCGGCGGACCGGTCTGGGAGGAGGCGGCCCTGGCCGAGCCAGCGCCGGTCGAGCCGGTTCGCGACACCACGCGGCTGTCGGTGCGCCGCTTCGACCGGTCCGTGGACACGACGTGGCGGCGCACGTCGTACTCCGCACTGAGCGCGGCGGCAGAACCGGCCCCGGGGGCGACCAGCGAGCCCGAGGAACGGCCCAAGGACGACGAGCCGGAGCTGGAGCCGGTTGCAGACGGCGTCGACCGCGACGGCTCGCCTCGGCTGCCAGCCGGGGAAGGGCCGGCCCCCGTGCCATCGCCGATGGGCACTCTCCCCGTGGGCGCCCGGTTCGGCTCGCTGGTGCACGCTGTCCTGGAGACCGCCGACCCGCAGGCGGCCGACCTGCGGCAGGAGATGCTGGCCCGAATCGCGGAGCAGCTGGTGCGCTGGCCGGTCGAGCTCGACCCGGGTGCGCTCGCTGACGCGCTGGTGGCGGTCTGCGACAGCCCGCTGGGCCCGCTGGCCGGCCCGACCCGGCTGCGCGACCTCGGCGCGCGGGACCGGCTCTGCGAGCTGCAGTTCGAGCTGCCGCTGTCCGGCGGCGACAACCGGGCACATCCGGCGGGGACGGTCACCCTCGGCGACGTCGCGCCGCTGCTGCGCGCCCACCTCCCCGCCGACGACCCGGTGCGGGCCTACGCCCACGCGCTGTCCCAGCCCCGGCTCGGCGCGCAGACCCTGCGCGGCTTCCTGACCGGCTCGGTGGACGTGGTGCTGCGCGTGCCCAGCGGTGCCGGCGTGCGCTACCTGGTCGTGGACTACAAGACCAACTGGCTCGGCGGCTTTCCCGGCGACGGCCAAACCCTGACCTCGCACCACTACGGGCCCGCGGCTCTGCGTGCGGCCATGGGGCACTCCGACTACCCGTTGCAGGCGCTGCTCTACGCCGTGGTGCTGCACCGCTATCTGCGCTGGCGCCTGCCGGGCTACGACCCGGCCGAGCACCACGGCGGGGTGCTCTACCTCTACCTACGCGGCATGTGCGGCCCGGAAACCCCGGTCCTCGACGGCCAGCCGTGCGGGGTCTTCTCGTGGCGCCCACCGGTGGCGTTGGTCGAGGACCTGTCCGACCTGCTGGACGGCTGCTCCGCCCGCAGGGCGAGTGTGCGTGGTGGTCGCGCATGAGTGAGCTGTTCGAGGTCGTCGACCCGCACGACGAGCGGTTGGCGCTCGGCGCGTCCGGCCTGCTGCGCACCTTCAATGAGGCCGGCGTCCTCACCGCCGCCGACGTGCACGTGGCCCGCCGCGTCGCCGCCCTGGTCGGTGAGCGCGACGAGCGGGTGCTGCTGGCCACTGCCCTGGCCACCCGGGCGGTGCGTCAGGGCTCGGTGTGCCTCGATCTCGCGTCGGCGCCCGCGGTGGCTCCGGAGCTGCCGTGGCCGGAGTCGGGCACCTGGGCGGACGCGGTCACCGCGAGCCCGCTGGTCGCCGAGGGTGTGCTGCACCGAGAGTTCGGCCTGCTCTACCTCGACCGCTACTGGCACCAGGAGGTGCAGGTCTGCGCGGACCTGCTGGACAGACTCGGGCGGGTTGAGTCACCCGTCGCCGAGGACGTGCTGGACGGGGGTCTGACCCGCGTGTTCCCCGACGCGTCGTACGACGAGCAGCGCGCGGCCTGCCGCAGCGCCGCCACGCGCTGGACCACCGTGCTCACTGGCGGCCCGGGCACCGGCAAGACCACCACGGTCGCACGGCTGATCGCCCTGCTCGCCGAGCAGGCGGAGCTGTCCGGTGCAACCCTGCGCGTGGCGCTGACGGCGCCCACCGGCAAGGCGGCTGCCCGGCTCGCGCAGGCGGTCGCCGGCGCGTCGGCGGAGCTGTCGCCCGAGGACCAGCGACGGCTCGCTGAGCTGCAGGCCACCACGCTGCACCGGCTCCTCGGATCACGCCGCGACAACGACACCAGGTTCCTGCACCACCGCGGCAACCGGCTGCCGCACGACGTGGTCGTGGTCGACGAGACATCCATGGTGTCGCTGACGATGATGGCCAGACTGGTCGAGGCGGTGCGCCCGGACGCGCGGCTGGTGCTCGTCGGCGACCCGGACCAGCTCGCGTCGGTGGATGCCGGTGCGGTGCTCGCCGACCTTGTCGGCGGGCTCGCCGGCCGGCCGGACAACCCGGTCGTCCGGCTCACCCGCATGCACCGGTTCGGGGAGGGGATCGGCGCGCTCGCGGCGGCGGTCAGGGACGGCTCCGCCGACGCGGTGCTCGAGGTGCTACGGGCCGGCGGCGACGTCGAGCTCCTGGAGACCGAGGATCCGGCGACGCTGCTGCGCGAGCACCTGCTCCCGCCGGCGCTGGCCACGCGGGACCTTGCCGAGCAGGGCGACGCCGCGGGTGCGGTCGCCGCCCTCGAACGGCACCGGCTGCTGGTGGCCCACCGCGCCGGCCGGTTCGGGGTGACGCACTGGAACCGGCAGGTCGAGCACTGGGTCAGCGAGGCGACCGGCGACCCGCTGTACGACGCCGCCTACCCCGGCCGGCCGCTGCTCGTCACCGCCAACGACTACGGGCTCGGCGTCTACAACGGGGACACCGGCGTCGTGGTCCGGGACGGGGACGGGGCCTTGCACGCGGTGCTGGACACCGCGGACGGGTTGAGGCGGCTGGGTCTCGGGCGGATCGGTGCGGTGCAGACCATGCACGCGATGACGATCCACAAGAGCCAGGGCGGGCAGGCCGACGAGGTCACCGTGGTGCTGCCACCCGCGGACGCCCGGCTGCTGACCCGGGAGCTGCTCTACACGGCGGTGACCCGGGCTCGCTACAGGGTCCGCGTGGTCGGCACCGAGGAGTCACTGCGGGCGGCCGTGTCCCGCCGGGTGCAGCGGGCGAGCGGGCTGCGTCACCGGCTCGCCGAGCTCACACCCGGTGCGGCAGGTAGGTGACCTGCCCGTTGCTGGTGTCCACCAGCGCGGCGCGCGAGACGCCGGCCGCCAGCGGCAGGATCTCGAAGACGGTGCGCGCCACCAGCGGCAGGTCCGCGAGGTGGAGCCGCGGGGCCAGAGTCAGATGCGGCAGCCAGCTCCCGGGCAAGTAGTGCCGGTGAAGATCGGCGCCGGTCGCGTGCAGCGCGTCGACCACCGCGGACTGCCGGTCGAGCAGGTCCCGGGTGACCGCCGGGAGCAGCCAGCACCGGCTGCGCCGGAACATTCCGAGACCGTCGAAGTGCACCCGGCCACCGGCCACGTCGGGCAGCCCGGCCAGCGCCTCGGCCACCTGGTCGAGGGAGAAGGAGCGCAGCGACGCCAGGCTCAGGTGCGGGAGGTGCCGCCCGTGCGTGTGGCTGAGCAGCGTGGGCACACCGGCGTCCTCCAGCCGGCGCCAGACCCCGCGCACCGCCCGCTCGGCGGGCTCGTCGAGCAGCAGGCACACGGAGAGGGCCACGGACCGGACTGTACGCCGCGGCGACCGGCCAGACCCGGGCCACGAAACGGGCACGTGGGTGCCTCGCTGGCGAATGGGTACGGCGTCGCCATGACTGCCGCATATCCACGACTCGCCATCGTCACCGGCGCCGACTCCGGGATGGGCAAGGCCACCGCCGAGCTGCTGGCCACCGAGGGATTCGACGTCGGGATCACCTACCACACCGACCGGGACGGCGTGGAGGACACCCGCGCCGGCATCGAGCAGCGAGGAGGCGCTCGACGTGGGCTATGACCGGTGGCGAGAGGTGCTGGCCACTGACCTGGACGGCCCGTTCCTGTGCGCGCAGCGGGCGGCGCGCCGGATGGTCGATGCCGGCCGGGGAGGCCGGATCGTCAACGTGACCAGCGTGCACGAGCACATCCCGCGCGCCGGCTCCGCGGCGTACTGCGCCGCCAAGGCGGGGCTGGGCATGCTCACCAAGGTGCTCGCGCTGGAGCTCGGCGAGCACGGCATCACCGTCACCTCGGCTGCGCCCGGGGAGATTGCCACGCCGATGACCGGCCGCAGCGAGGAGGAGGCGTACGCCGTCGAGCGTCCCGGCAACCCACTGGGCCGGATCGGCCATGTCAACGAGGTGGCGTCGGTGATCGCGTTCCTGGCCTCGCCCCGCTCGTCGTACCTCACTGGCACCTCGGTCACCGTCGACGGCGGGCTGACCCTGATGGCCGCGCACGGCCACGACCTGGCCGGGGCCGGCTGGCGGGAGGTGTAGCCGAGCTGCATCCCGCGACGGGGCGGCAAACGCAACCAAGCGGACCGCTTCCGCGTCTTGAGGGTGTTACACCGACAGACCGCCACCGGGCTCCCCGACCGGTCAGCACCGGAAGGAGACCGCCATGTCGCTCGTGCGTCGTGTCGTCGGAGCCGCCGCCGTCCTCGCGCTCGCTGCAAGCGGCGCGGCCCTGGTCGCTCGTCCCGCCTCCGCCTCGCGGACAGCCGCCTGCTTCGCGCCGCACCTGCGGCTGGTGCGGGCCGGGACCGAAGGGGCGCTCAGCCACCGCTACGTGAAGTTCCGGATCACCAACACTGGCCGGCACGCCTGCCGTCTGTATGGCTACCCGACGTTCCGCTACCGGGACACCAGCGGTCGCGCCGTCGGGGTGCGCTCGGAGCCGGCCGGCGTGCGAGCGCGCGTGGTCACCCTGGCGCCCGGCCGGCACACCCGGGTCACTTTGGGGTACGTCGTGCCGGCGGTCACCTTGCACCGGCAGTGCCAGGCCACCCGGGTGGCCTCCGTCGACGTGCGGCTGGCGTTCCGCCCGCACGTCTACTCGCAGCCCTTGCGGGCCCGGGTGTGCACCACGAAGTTGTACCGGCCGGTGGCCTATCCCGCCGGGTTCTAGTTGATCCGTACGACGGTCATCCCGCCGACGCGGGTCGGGCGGTCCATCGCGGCGAGCGCCGCGCCGGCGTCCTCCAGTCCGATCACCTCACCGACCAGCAGGTCCGGGCGGAGTGCACCGGAGGCCACCAGGTCGATCATCGCGGGGTAGTCGCGGGCGGCCATCCCGTGCGACCCGTGCACGGACAGCTCACGGGCCACCACGAGGTCCATCGGGAGCGGCGGTCTGGAGTGTTCGCCGAGCAGCAGGCCCACCTGCACGTGCGCGCCACGCGGACGAAGGCAGCGGACCGAGCTGACGGCCGTCGCCGGGGAGCCGAGCGCGTCCAGGGAGAGGTGCGCACCGCCGCCGGTGACGTCGCGGACCGCGGCGACCGGATCCTCGCGGGCGACGTCGACGACGACGTCCGCGCCGAGCTCGCGGGCGCGCCGTAGCGCTGGCTCGGCCACGTCCACCGCAACCACATGGGCGCCGAGCGCGGCGGCGATCATCACAGCGGACAGCCCGACGCCGCCGCAGCCGTGCACCGCCACCCAGTCCCCGGGCCGCACCGGGGCGTGGCCGGTGAGAGCACGGAAAGCGGTGGCGAACCGGCAGCCGAGGGAGGCGGCGGTGACCAAATCCACCGGGTCGGGCAGCGCGACGAGGTTGGTGTCTGCCGCATGGAGGGCGACAAGTTCGGCGAACGATCCGGGTCCGGTGAAGCCGGGCTGGGTCTGGTCCGGGCACACCTGCGCGTTCCCCGTCGTACAAAGGTCACAACGTCCGCACCCGCATACGAACGGCGCGGTCACCCGGTCACCGATCTTCCAGCCGGTGACCGCCGGCCCGACCTCGGCCACCACCCCGGCCATCTCGTGGCCGGGTACATGCGGCAAGGCCACCGGGTCGTGGCCGCGCCAGGCGTGCCAGTCCGAGCGGCACACTCCGGTCGCGCCGACCCGGACCAGAACCCCGTCCTCCGGGCAGTCCGGGGCGGCGACGGTTGTCAGCTCAGGGGTGCGGCCGTAGTCGGTGAACACCACGGCCCGCATGGTCGATGCGGGGTCGTCGGCAGCAGCGGTCATCGGCATGCGGCCAGTCTGCCCGGCGGCCCCGGACCGAAGGACGCCCGGTTCAGTGTCCGGACGCCGGCTCGGGCCGCGCGGTGATGCGGTGGTCGCTGGCCGCCAGCTCCGCGAGGGTGCGGTGCAGGTGGCCGAGGGGACGCAGCACCTCGTCGGCAGTCTCCCGGCGGGACGCGTGCTGGAACAGTGCGCTGTCCGCGCGTGCGAGTGGCTCGTCGATCGACGGGGCCGGTCTGCCCGGCGCCGCCTCGGTGAGCCGCTCGGCGGCGTCGGCCAGCGCGCGGCAGGCCGCGGCCACGCACTCCGACTCGTCGGCGCCGCGGTGCAGGGCGGTGGCCAGCGCGCGGCCTTGGGCGGAGACCGCTTGGTACAGCCGGAGCCGGTGCCGGTTCCGCTGGTTGTGCGCGCCCCACAGCCAGGCCAGCGGCTGGGCCACCAGCGCCAGCCGGCGCACCCGGTCGTCGAGGGCCCGCGCCAGCGCGTCCAGGTCCGGACGGGACGTGTCCTGCTCGACCCGTTCGGCTGTCCCGGTGAGCAGGTCCCCGAGCGCACCGAGCAGCTCGTCGCGGGCGGTGCGGACGGTGTCGCGGGTGGACAGCGGGGTGACCAGCAGCGCCACGACGATGCCGGCCGCCGCACCCACCGCGGTCTCCTCGAGACGCAGCACCAGCAGGCCGCTGCTGAACTGGTGCAGCGCGCTGTAGAGCTGACCGATCATGATCGTGACGAAGAAGATCATGTAGGCGTAGGAGACCCGCAGCAGGTAGAAGCCCAGGAACATCGAGGCCAGGATGACCGCGAGCACCCAGGCGGTGCGGCCGGCCGTCAGGTGCGCGAGCCACACCGAGGCGAACAGCCCGAGCAGCGTGCCGAGCACGCGGTTGAACCCCTTGAGGAAGGTCTCGGTCCGGCTGCCGGTGCCGGTGAACACAACGAACGCGGCGATCACCGCCCAGTAGTAGCGGGCCGCGGACACCTCCCGGCCGAGCACGATCGCCAGCACCGCGGCCGCGGACACCTGGACAGCCTGCCGGCTGGTCATGTCCAGCCGCGCCACCGGGTTCCAGCTGGTGCCTCGGGCCGGGACCCCGCTGGCCACGGCGGGGGAGCCCGGGAGGTTGCCCATCATCAGTGGGGCGGTGGCGGTGAACTCCTCTTCGTTCGGCTCCAGCTCGGGTGGTTGCCCGGCCCGCGCGGACAGGTCGAGGAACTCCAAGGCGCCGGTGGCCAGGTGCAAGGCCGGCCACCAGCCGGGCGCGTCGACCTCCTCGGCCTCGCGGCTCCGGCGGACCAGCAGCTCGGCCGCTTGGCGCGCGCCGGACGCGTCGTTGCGGGCCAGCCGGTCCACGACGTGGCGCGCAATGCCGGTCAGCTCGGTGGGCTGCTCGGCCAGCGTGGTGGCGGCACCGGCGACCCGGTCGAGGGTGTGCTGGATCTCCAACAGGCGACGGCGCAGCCCCGCGCCCGACCAGTCCGGGGCCAGGGCACCGGGCTCCTCCGACCAGCCCTCCATCATCAGCGCGGCCTCCGCGAGCCCGGCCTGTCGCGCGGAGAGCCGGCGTCGCCAGCGCGCGTGGCGCCGCTGGTCGGCCGGGTCGGTCTCGAGAAGCTCGGCGCAGGCCCGGGCGACCGACCGGCCGCGGGCCAGGTAGGCCCGCCAGGTGGAGCGCAGCACCTGGCGAGGGTTGGTGTGCAGCACCGTCACGGAGAGCAGGAGGAGCCACCCGGTGGCCACCACCACGGCGACCATCAGGCTTGGCAGTGCGGCCAGCGTGGTCTGCAGGAACGAGGCGAAGAAGTAGCCCATCCAGGCCATGAAGCCGTAGAAGAAGAACGGCAGCCCGAACCGGCGCACGAAGACTGCGAGGAACATCACCAGCACGAAGACGGCCAGCATCAGGTCGGTGTGCCGGCCCACCGCGGTGCCGGCGACCAGGCCGATTCCGATGGCCACCGGGAAGAACACCGCGGTGCGCACCTTCGGCCACACGCCGCTGGCGGTCAGCGCCATCGAGCCCATCATCGCGACCACGGCACCGAGCAGCATCGCGATCAGCCGCGCGGCGGCGGGCGCGCCGGTCGCCGTCGCCACGCCGTACTCCACGGCCAGCGCGGTGCCCATGGCCAGCACTGCGGACGCGGCCATGCGAAAGCGGCCATGGCCGGGGTCGGAGGCGAGCAGCCGGTCGCTCGTCGAGCCGAGCCATCCGCGGAACCCGTCCTGCACGCACTACCTCCAGCCGTCGATCCGCCCTCCAGCCGTCGTCGAGCAGCCAGCCCCGTCAGTATCCCCACCCCGCCGTTCAGTGAACCCACTCGGGAGGGGCCACGAGGGACTAGGTCAAATGCACCAATTCGGGGTTTTTACGAACGGCTGCGGGGCCGCCGGGTTAGCGTGCTGACGCACCGAGTTAACAGGGGAACGCAGGTCTCGGCGCGGGTCCCCGCGGTCTGGGAGGGCCCATCCAAGTGTGTACCCCACGTGTGTTCCGCCGTGCCTCGGCGGTCCTGATCACCGCCGTCACCGCGCTGGCGGTCGTCGCCGGCACGGCCGACGTCGCGGGTGCCGACTCGCTGGGCGTCGACGTGTCCAGCTGGCAGCACACCCGCACCCTGAACTGGTCTCGGGTGAAGGCGCACCACAACAGCTTCGCGTTCATCAAGGCCACTGAAGGCACCGGCTACGTCAACCCGTACTTCACACGGGACTGGCAGCGGACCAAGCGCGTCGGACTGTTCCACGGCGCCTACCACTTCGCCAGCCCGCACCGCGGCAACGCGAAGGCGCAGGCACGGTTCTTCGTGCGGGTGGCCGGTCGGATGCACCACCACGGCGTGCTGCCGCCTGTGCTGGACCTGGAGGTCACCGGCGGGCTGCGTCCGAAGGCGCTGCAGCGGTGGACGCGGACCTGGCTGGAGACGGTGCACCGGGCTACCGGACGCAAGCCGATCGTCTACACCTCGCCCGTGTTCTGGCGGACCGCGCTCGGCAACACCCGGCAGTTCTCCGGCTACCCGTTGTGGATCGCCCACTACGGGGTGAGCCGGCCGCAGATCCCGGGCGGCTGGCGCACCTGGACCTTCTGGCAGGGCCGGCGCGACGGCCGCGTGCCCGGCATCGGCGGCGGCGTGGACCGCAACGCGTTCAACGGCGGCTACGCGAAGCTGCGACGGCTGGCCCACGCCCGCGCGGCCAGCCACCACCACGAGCGGCACCACGG
>DASTWW010000011.1:0-6515 GCA_035765755.1 Nocardioidaceae bacterium | reverse complement strand
CCGTTTCGGCGACGCGCTCTCCGCGGCCGGGCTGTCTCCGGACCCGGACCACCCCGATTCCCGACAGCCTGGGTGGACCGAGCTGCGCGACCGGATCGGCTGCTTCGTGGAGCTGCACGTCGAGCAGGGCCGCGACCTGGTCGACCGGGGGGCACCGGTCGGGGTGGCCAGCGCGATCTGGCCGCACGGGCGCTACCGGTTCGAGTTCGCCGGTCAGGCCAACCACGCCGGCACCACGAGGATGGAGGACCGGCACGACCCGATGCTCAGCTACGCGATGACCGTGCTGGCCGCCAACAAGCAGGCCCGGCTCACCGGGCAGCGCGCGACGTTCGGCCGCGTTGACGTACAACCGAACGGCACCAACGCGGTGCCCTCACGGGTGACCGCCTGGCTGGACGCGCGCGCGGAGTCCCCACGGAACCTCGACGAGCTGCTGACCGCGGTGCAGCGGCTCGCCTCCGAACGCGCTGACCGCGACGGCACCACGCTGCAGGTCACCACCGAGTCGGTGTCCGGCGCGGTGGACTTCGACCCGACCCTCGCGGCCCGGATCGCCGCGCACGAGGACGGCGACTGGCCGATCATCCCGACCATGGCCGGACACGACGCGGGCATCATCTCCGAGGCCGGGGTGCCCACCGCGATGCTGTTCGTGCGCAACCCGACCGGCGTCTCGCACAGCCCCGACGAGCACGCCGAGATGGCCGACTGCCTGGCCGGCGTGGAGGCGCTCGCGGACACCCTGGAGAGGCTGGCCGGCTCGTGACGTCCTACCTGCTGGAGCGGGCCTGGCTCGGTGACGGGGCCGTGGTCGACGACGTGCTGGTGCGCATCGAGGACGGCCGGTTCACCGAGGTGCGGGCGGGAGCGGTCGACGAGAGCGCGCAACGCCTTGCAGGGTTGACGATTCCCGCGTTCGCGAACTGCCACAGCCACGCCTTCCACCGGGCGCTGCGCGGCCGCACCCAGCGGGGGCGAGGCACGTTCTGGACGTGGCGCGAGCAGATGTACGACGTGGCGGGCCGGCTGGACCCGGACGGCTACTACGCGCTCGCGCTCGCCGTCTACCGGGAGATGCTCGCTGCGGGGATCACCAGTGTCGGCGAGTTCCACTACCTGCACCACGACCCGGCCGGCGGCCGCTACGACGACCCGAACGCGATGGGGCAGGCGCTGCTGGCCGCCGCGCGGGACGCCGGCCTGCGGATCGCGCTGCTGGACACCTGCTACCTGGCGGCCGGCATCGGCCGCGATGTGGAGGGTGTGCAGGTCCGGTTCAGCGACGGGTCCGCGGAGGCCTGGGCGGCGCGGGTCTCCGCGCTGGCCCCGAGGGCCACCGGTGACGTCGTGGTCGGCGCCGCGATCCACTCGGTGCGCGCGGTGCCCCGTGACCAGATGAGCAGCGTGGCCTCCTGGGCATCGGGGCAAGCCGTGCCGATGCACGTGCACCTGTCCGAGCAGGTCGCCGAGAACGAGCAGTGCCTCGCGTTGTACGCCATGACGCCCACCGAGGTGCTCGCCGACGCCGGTGCGCTGGGCGAGCGGACCTCGGCGGTGCACGCCACGCACCTGACCGACCGAGACGTGAAGCTGCTCGGAGAGGCCCGCGCGTTCGCGTGCTTCTGCCCCACCACCGAGCGCGACCTGGGCGACGGCATCGGCCCGTCCCGCCGGCTGCACGAGGCCGGGTCCCCGTTGACGCTGGGATCGGACAGCCACGCGGTGATCGACGCGTTCGAGGAGATGCGCGCGGTCGAGCTCGACGAGCGGCTCGCCTCCCAGCAGCGCGGCCACTGGGCGGCGTCGGAGCTGCTGCAGGCGGGCACCGTCGACGGGCACCGGTCGCTCGGCTTCCCCGACGTCGGCCGGATCACGGCCGGCTTCCGCGCGGACCTGGTGACCGTGGACACCGCCTCGGTGCGCACGGCGGGGACGGGAGCCGACGAGGCGGCCGCCGTGTTCGCCGCCTCCGCTGCGGATGTCGTGCGCGTGGTCCGCGACGGTGTCGACGTCACCCCCGACCGCGCTCAGGTCGCGGCCCACCTGGCCTCGACGATCGAGAGGCTCTGGAGATGACTTCTTCCCCACGAAACCCCTCGCTTCGCTCGCGTTTCCGCGGGGGCCCCGAGTGAGCGCCTCGCTGCTGCTGACCGGGATCGGCGAGCTCACCACGCACGACCCGTCCCACGACGGGCCGCTGGACGATGCGGCGCTGGTCGTGGAGGGCGGCCGGGTCGCCTGGACCGGTCCGCGGACCGAGGCGCCGGCCGCCGACGCGTCGTACGACGTTGGGGGACGCGCGGTGATTCCCGGCTTCGTGGACTCGCACTCCCACCTGCTGTTCGCCGGGGACCGGTCCGAGGAGTTCGCGGCCCGGATGACCGGCACGCCGTACTCCGCCGGCGGCATCCGCACCACGGTCGCCGCGACCCGGGCCGCCAGCGACGAGCAGCTGGCCGCCAACCTGGCCCGCCTGGTCGCCGAGATGCAGCGGCAGGGCACCACCACGGTGGAGGTGAAGAGCGGGTACGGCCTCACGGTCTCCGACGAGGCGCGCGCTCTCGCGATCGCGTCGCAGGTCACCGAGGAGACCACCTTCCTCGGCGCGCACGTGGTGCCGCCGGAGTACGCCGACGACCCGGACGGGTACGTCGCCATGGTCACCGGTCCGATGCTCGAGGCCTGCGCCCCGCATGCCAAGTGGATCGACGCGTTCTGCGAGCGGGGGGCGTTCTCCGCCGACCAGGCGCGTGCGGTTCTGGCGGCCGGCGCCGCCTCCGGGCTGCGCGGCCGGCTGCACGCCAACCAGCTGGGTCCGGGTCCCGGGGTGCAGCTGGCCTGCGAGCTCGGGCTGGCCGCGGTCGACCACTGCACGTACCTGTCCGACGACGACGTCGCGGCGCTGGCCTCCTCCGGCACGGTCGCCACCCTGCTGCCCGGCGTGGAGTTCTCGACCCGTTCGCCCTACCCGGACGCGCGCCGGTTGCTCGACGCGGGCGTGCGGGTGGCCTTGGCCAGCGACTGCAACCCCGGCTCGTGCTACACCTCGTCGATGCCGTTGTGCGTGGCGCTGGCTGTGCGCGAGATGAACATGTCCCCGGCCGAGGCTGTCTTCGCTGCCACGGTGGGCGGGGCGCGCGCGCTGCGACGCGAGGACGTGGGCCACCTCGCGCCCGGGGCCCGTGCGGACATCGTGGTGCTCGACGCCCCGTCGTACATCCATCTCGCCTATCGGCCCGGCGTTCCGCTGGTGCACCGGGTCTGGCGCCGCGGCCGCCCGGTCGGTGGCTGAGGGAAGAGCGGCCAGACGGACGTGCAACCTTCCGCTGGACGCGCGGTCTGCACGTTCCAACCGGCCGGGTTGCACGTCGGTGTGGCCTGTGGACGGCGGTGCGAACCGGCTCAGGCCACCGTCCGCCACGGGCGGCTGACCAGGAACCCGGCGATGAGCACCATCCCCAGGCAGACCTCGAGCGCGTAGACCGCCGTCCAGCCGAAGTGCCAGTCGAGGTACAGCGGAGCCGGCAGGGGAATGCGCCGGTCGGCGAAGACCGACAAGACCAGCGGCTCTCCGACGAGGAACCCACCCACGACCGGGGCGACCCAGGCTCGGTGCCGTCCCAGGACACTGCCGAGGGCGCCCATCACCGGGCCGGAGACCAGGCCGAGCGCGAACCAGATGAGTCCGCCTCGCAACACCCAGACGAATCTGGCGAACAGGCTGCCCTGCTGATCGAAGGCGGGCAGGAACAGCAGGGTCTCCATGACGTAGAACCCGGCCAATGCGCACAGGGTGGCAGCCAGGCCGGTCGCCGCACCGCGCAGCACGCTCCGCGAGCGCAAGGCGGGGATCAGCGCCAGGACCAGCCACGGAGCGCTGAGGTTGCCGAGGTCGCTGCGCAGGTCGAAGGCCCAGGAGCCACGCGCCTTGAACAGATCGGCCAGCGCACCGAACGCGAAGCAGGCGGCGAACGTCCCCACGCGTCTCCAGGTCACAGTCGAAGCCTGCCACGCCGGACGCCGCCGTGGGACCAGAGTGCCGGCAAGGTGCCGGTCAGCCGCTGGCGTTGGTGTAGGCGTCGGCGCCGTAGGAGATGTCGCTGCAGATGTTGGTGCTGGCGTTCCGGCTGTTGCCGATCACGCTCTTCGGAATCTTCACCGGCCCGGTCGCCTCCGGCGAGAACTCGTGCTGCTGGCCGAGGATGATGCTCAGCCCGGACTTCTGGGTCTGCTGCAGGGTGGCCCCGGTGAACAGCGACTGGAGCACCGTGGCGTCGGCCTGCTGGCCGGGGCCGTACTCGACCACGGTGTGCTGGTAGTCGGCGGTGGCCGCGTTCGCCACGGAGGCGATGCTCAGCCCCATCCGGTGCAAGTGCCGCGACGTGTGCCCGGCCAGGTTGCTGACCAGGGTGCCGTTGAGCACGCTCACCGGGGTGGTGATCGCCTTCACCTGGTCCTGCAGGGTCGGGGTGCTCGTCGCGGAGGACGAGGATGAGTGCTTGGTCTGGCCGGCCTCGGCGGTCTGGCTCTTGGTCAGCGGCTGGTCGGCCTTCAGCGCCGCCCACAGCCGGTCGACCGCCGGGTGCACCAGCGCGACCCGTGCTCCGTCGTACCTCCACGGCGTGGTCACGAACGTGATGTCCTTGGTCTGGATCTGACGCAGGCTCATCGCGAAGGACAGCAGCTTGGCCGGTGACCCGAGGCCGGGGTCCACGGTGAAGTACTTCGTGGCGGCCTCCGCGAGCGGCAGCAGGTGGGTCGGGGTGAGCCCCTCGGCGCGCACCTTGCGTACGACGGAGGCGAGGAACGCCTGCTGGCGACGGATCCGGCCGATGTCCGAGCCGTCGCCGATGCCGTGCCGGATCCGCACGTAGTCGAGTGCCTTGGCGCCGGACACGCGCTGGATGCCGGCCTTGAACACCAGCTTCCCCTGCTCGTGCAGGTTGGGGTTCAGGTCGCCCTGGTAGAGCGCGTGCGGCAGGCACACCCGCACCCCGCCGACCACCTTGGTCAGCGCGGCGAACCCGGCGAAGTTCGCCACGATGGTGTGGTCGACCCGCATCCCGGTCATCTGCTCGACGGTGTTCTGGGTGCAGGCGGGGTTGCCGGTGGGTGACTGGCCCATCGAGAACGCCTCGTTGAACATCGCGTCGTACTGCGGCGCGGACCAGCTGCCGTCCGGCAGCCGGCAGCTCGGGATGGTGACCAGTGCGTCCCGCGGGATGGACACCGCGACCGCGTGCTTGCCGTCTGCATAGATGTGCACGAGCAGGGTAGTGTCCGACCGGCCGACGGCGTCCCCCTTGCCGCCGAGCTTGGCGTTCGCGCCGGTGCGCGTGTCGGAGCCGATCAGCAGGATGTTCTGGCCGGCGTACGACGGGGGTGGCCGGTGCTTGCTGACCCCCTTGGTGCTGAACGTGTGGATGTGGGCGTCGAGCTTGTGGTACTCGACGGCGCCCCAGGCGACCGCGGAGACCACCACGAGGCCGAGCACCACCGCGATGGTGAGCAGGATCCGTCGCCGGCGGGACCGCCGGGGGGGAGTCGGTGATGGTCCGGCGGCGCGGTGACGGGCGTCCAGGTGCGCCATGTCTGTCGGGCCTTCGGGTTCGTCTGGTCGGGGACCCTGCACGGTACCAATGTGCCTCGCGGACCGGCCAGTCCGCAGGTGTCTACCGGCCAGTAGCCGGAACCCTTAGCAACGTCTAAGGTGCCGCGGCCCGGGCGGGCCCCGCGAATAAGGGGTTCTCCCGATGTGTCGCCCCTCCTCAGAGGCACAGCATCGAGTCATCAGGTCGAACCGATGAGGAGCAGGTCATGATCCAGTCGCAGCTGTTCTTGATGAGCGAAGAGTCCGTCTGGAAGGCGGACATGGCGGCTCGCCGCGAGCGGGTCAGCCGGATGTACCCCAAGCGGGGCAGGCGGCGCCGGGTCCCGGCGTTGCCGGTGCTGCACCTTCCGCACCGGCACCGCGGCCGCGCGGTCGTGGTCGCATGAGTTCCCCGCCTCGGGGGCGGTGAGGGGCACAAGCCCTCTGCCCCTCCCGCCCCCGTCTTTCACGTGCACGCCCCACCACCTAGGAGCCAACCATGATGAGCCCGCTGCCCATGCTGCTCACCCAGTACTGGAAGGCAGACCTCGAGCTGCGCCGCGAGCGCGCCGGGGCCGGCACGCGCAGCCCGGCCACCGGCCGCCGCAAATCGCCCGTGGCCCGGCCCTGGGCGCGCCGCCCGGCGGTCGCGTGACCACCGAGGCAGCGCCCCGGGCCGACCAGACCGGGGGCGCCTCGACGGAAAACGAGGCGATCTTGGGGGTGGAGGGGGCGATGATGGGGGACGTGCTCACCGACCCCGACGCGCTGCGGCCGTTCCTCGGCCGCGACCGCGAGCTCGCCGACCTCTGCGACCTCGTCGGCATCGGCGGCGCGGGCGGGCAGCCCCGGCCCCGGTCGGTGCTGGTGGCCGGCGACGCCGGGGTCGGCAAGACCCGGCTGCTCACCGAGCTCCTGGACC
>DASTWW010000010.1:0-21298 GCA_035765755.1 Nocardioidaceae bacterium | reverse complement strand
AAGCCGTCGGCGACCACCAGCGTGTCCGGGTCGGCGTGGCGCACGGCGGGCAGCAGCGCCTGCTCGCCGCAGTCCATGGAGATGCCGAACTTGCCACTCTCGAAGCCCCAGGACCCGGCGAGCCCGCAGCAGCCGCCGCTGACCGGCTCCGTGGAGAGCCCCATCCGCTCCAGCACCTGCTGCTCGGACTGCGGCCCCCCGGTCGCCCGCTGGTGGCAGTGCGTCCACACCAGCGCCGTGCCGTGCAGCTTCGGCACGTCGATGCCGAAGGTGTCGAAGAACTCCCCGAAGTGGTAGGCGTTCCGGGCGAGCCGGTGCGCGTCGTCGTCGTGAGGCAGCATCGAGGTCAGCTCCTCCTTGAACACCGCCAGGCAGCTCGGCTCCATGCCGACCACGGGAGTGCCCGCGCGCACGTCGTCCCGGAGCACCTCGAGCACGTTGGACAGGTACGTCCGGGCGGTGTCGAGGAAGCCGTAGTCGTAGAGCGGCCGACCGCAGCACACGTGCCCCGAGGGCATCACGACCTGCCAGCCGGCAGCCTCGATGGCCTCCACGCAGGCGACGCCCACGTCGGTGTGCAGGTGGTTGTTGAACGTGTCCGGGAACAGCACCACTCGCGGCCCGTTCGGGTTGGTGGTGCCGCCGCGGTCGGCGAACCACTGCTGCAAGGTGACCGGGGCGAACTTGGGCAGCTTCCGGTGCCGGTCCAGCCCGCCGGCCAGCTTGGGCAGCAGCCGCACGCCTGGCGTCTGGGTGATCGCGTTGACCACGCCAGGCATCCGGGCCGCGATCCGGGACGCCTGGTCGATGAAGCCCATCGCGTAGGCGTGCCGCGGCCGCCACCGCTTCATGGAGCGGTAGTGGTGGTAGCGGAACTCCGCCTTGTACGACGGCATGTCGACGTGCACCGGACAGTCGCTCGTGCAGCCCTTGCAGGCCAGGCACAGGTCGAGGGCGTCGGCGACCTCCCGCGACTGCCAACCGTCCTTGATGACCTCGCCACGAAGCATCTCGAACAGCAGCCGGGCACGACCGCGGGTGGTGTGCTTCTCCTCGCGGGTGACCTGGAAGCTGGGGCACATCGTCTGCTGCGGCTCCGGGACCCGGCACTTGCCGACGCCGACGCACCGCAGCGCCGCGTGGGAGAAGTCCCCGTCGTCCTGCTCGTAGGCCATCTGCAGCTTCGGCCGCGGTGGGTTGTAGTCGGTGCCGAGCTTCAGGTTGTCGTCGATCCGGTACGCGTCCACGACCTTGCCCGGGTTCATCTTCCAGTCCGGGTCCCAGATGGTCTTGAACTCGCGCATCGCCTCCATGAGCCGCGGCCCGAACTGCTTCTCCAGGAACTCGGCGCGCTGCTGGCCGTCCCCGTGCTCACCGGACAGTGACCCGCCGTAGGACACCACCAGGTCGGTGGCCTCCTCCAGGAACGACCGGTAGGTGCGCAGACCCTCCGCCGTGCGTAGGTCGAAGCTGATCCGAGAGTGGATACAGCCCTCCCCCAGGTGGCCGTACATCGCGCCGCGAAGCCCGTGCTTGGCGTAGAGCGCTTTGAGGTCCCGGACGTAGTCGGCGACCTTGGCGGGCGGCACCGCGGAGTCCTCCCAGCCGGGCCAGTGGTCCGGCTGGCCGGGCGGGAACGCTGTCGAGCCGAGGCCGCCCTCCCGGATCGACCACAGCGTCTGGCTGTCTCCGCCCTCCTGCTTGCTCTTGGCGGTGACCACCCGGTCCTCGGCGTACCCGAGCTCCCCGCACAGGAACTCCTTGAAGTGCTGGGCGGTCTTGACCGACTCCTCGGGGTCGTCTGAACCGAACTGGACCAGCAGCCAGGCATGCTCACCGCCACGCCGCGGCAGCTGTTTCAGGCCTTCGAGGTGCATGTGCTCGGCCTGCTGGTCCTCGATCAGGGTGTGGTCGAGGGCCTCCAGGCCGATCGGCTTCCAGCGCAGGATCTCTTCGATGTGCGCCGCGGCCTCGACCAGGGAGTCGTACTCCACGACGACGAGCGTGCGCTCCAGCAGCGCCGGGGTGAGCTTGAGCCGGGCCCGGAGCACGGTCGCACAGGTGCTCTCCGTGCCGACCAGCGCGCGGGCCACGTTGAACCCGCGCTCCGGCAGCAGCTCGTCGAGGTTGTAGCCGGACACCCGCCGGGGCAGCTCCTCGACGGACTGGAACCCGGCCCGGATGTCCTCGGCGTACGTGTCGCGGAGGTCGCGCAGCTTCGCGTAGATCTCGCCCTTCCGCCCGCCGGCGGCGACGATCTCGTCGAGGCTGTCCTCCTCGTCGACGCCGACCCAGAACCGCTCCCCGTCATAGGTGACCACCTCGAGCGCGTCGGTGTTGTCGCTGGTGCGCGGGCCGGGCCCGTAGAGGTGCGCCTGCACCGAGTGGATCCCGCAGGAGTTGTTGCCGATGTTCCCGCCGATCGTGCAGCGCGAGTGGGTGGACGGGTCCGGCCCGAAGACCAGCCCCTGCTTCCCGGTGTGCTTGTTCAGCTGCTCGTTGATCACACCGGTCTCGGCGGTGACGGTGCGCGCCTTCACGTCGACGTCCTCGATGTCGGTGAGGTACTTCGAGAAGTCGATCACCACGGCGACGTTCACCGTCTCCCCCGACAGGCTGGTGCCTCCGCCGCGGCACAGGACCGGCGCGCCGTACTTGTGGCACGCCCTGTGCGTCTCCACCACGTCGTCGAGGGTCTCCGGGATGACCACCCCGATAGGCACCTGCCGGAAGTTGGAGGCGTCGTTGGCGTACATCGCCAGGGTCCCGGCGTCGAAGCGCACCTCGCCGGCCACGTGCCGGCGCAGGTGCGACTCCAAGCCCTTGACGTTGACCTTGTCCCGGGCTACCGGCCTGGTCCGGAACCTGGGGTCTGGGTGGGCAGGGACCTCGAGGACGGAGCGGCTCATCAGGATCGGCCTCCGGGCAGCTTGGACTTCAGCGACTCGGTGAACTCGTGCCCCTTCTGCTTGGCGCCCTTCATCGTGATGCCCCAGGCCTCGGGGTCGCCCTCGCGCAGCGCCTTGGCCGCCTTCTTGGCCTGCATCTTCTTGATGTGCGGCGGGATCGGCGGGATCTCCCGGTCGGTGACCACCTCCAGCACCACCGGACCCTTGGCCGCCAGCGCGTCGTCCCACGCCTTGCCGATCTTCTTCGGGTCGTCGCAACGGATGCCTGTCAGTCCGAGCAGCTTGCCCCACTCGGCGTACGGCACGTCGGGGATGGACTGCGAGCCCGGGAACTTCGGGTCACCGGCCATCGCCCGCTGCTCCCAGGTGACCTGGTTCAGGTCCTGGTTGTTGAACACGCAGAAGATCAGCGGAGACTTGCTCAGCCTGTCCAGGTAGCGCTTGACGGTGATCATCTCAGCCAGACCGTTCATCTGGAACACCCCGTCACCGACCAGGGCGATCACCGGCCGGTCCGGGTAGTCGAGCTTGGCGCTGATGGCGTACGGCGTGCCCGGGCCCATCGTCGCGAGGTTCCCGGCCAGCGACGCCTGCATCCCAGGCCGCATCTTCAGGTGCCGCGACCACCAGTTCGCCGCCGAACCCGCGTCGGTGGTGAGGATCGCCTCGTCGGGCAGCCGCTTGGACAGCTCGTGCACGACCAGCTCAGGGTTGAGCGGGTCGGCCTTGTCGTGGGCGCGGTCGTCGAGCACCTTCCACCACTCCCGGACCTCGCCCTCGATCTTCTTGCGCCAGGACCGGTCCTCCTTGCGGTGGATCAGGGGGATCAGCCGCTCCAGGGTCTCCTTCGTGTCGCCGACGAGGTGGGCGTCCATCGGGTAGCGGACCCCGATCATCTTCCCGTCGATGTCGATCTCGACGCCCTTGCACTGGCCCTCCTGCGGCAGCCACTCGGTGTAGGGGAAGCTGCTGCCCACCATGAAGAGTGTGTCGGCGTTCATCATCATCTCGTGGCTGGACGTCGAGCCCAGCAGGCCGATGGGCCCGGTGACCCAGGGCAGGTCGTCCGGCAGCACCGCGCGACCCAGCGACGTCTTGGCCACACCGGCGCCGAGCAGCTCGGCGATCTCCACCACCTCGTCGGCCGCCTTCGCGGCACCCTGACCGACCAGCATGGCCACCTTCTTGCCCTCGTTGAGGATGTCGGCGGCCTTCTGGATCTCGCTGTCGGGCGGAATGACCCGTGGCTGGGTCCAGCCCACGCTGGTGTAGACGGCGCCGTGCATGCGGGGCGGGGAGGTCTGCGCCGGCTCCTCGGCCACGTCGTCGGGCACGATGATGGTCGCCACCGTCCGGTTGGTCAGCGCTACCTTGCAGGCCCGGTCGACCAGTTGCCGGGCCTGGGCCGGGTGCATGCAGGTCTGCACGAAGTCGGCGGACACGTCCTTGAACAGGGTGTTCGGGTCGATCTCCTGCTGGAAGCCGGCGCCGAGGGAGATCCGCTTCTGCTGGCCGATGATGGCGACCACCGGCTGGTGGTCCAGCTTCGCGTCGTACAGCCCGTTCAGCAGGTGGATGGTGCCGCCGCCGGAGGTGGCCATGCAGCAACCGATCTCGCCGGTGAACTTGGCGTGCGCCGTGGCCATGAAGGCGCCCATCTCCTCGTGCCGGGGTTGGATCAGCTCCGGGTCACCGTCGGCCCGGTCGAGGGCGCCGAGGAAGGCGTTGATGCCGTCCCCGGGGTAGCCGAAGATCCGGTGGATGCCCCACTCTCGGAGGCGTTCGAGGATGAAGTCGGCGGTCAGCGGCATCGGGCACTCCCCTTCGGCGTAGGTGTTGTCTACGAACACCGCGGGTACCCCTTACGTCAGGATTGATTACCCGTCGCGAGGAGGTTGTCCGTTGCCGGTGCCGGAGTCCGTGTCGATCGAGCAGGTGGAGGTGT
Source organism: Nocardioidaceae bacterium (assembly GCA_035765755.1). Classification (GTDB taxonomy): domain Bacteria; phylum Actinomycetota; class Actinomycetes; order Propionibacteriales; family Nocardioidaceae; genus DASSKA01. The sequence goes on along the minus strand of DASTWW010000010.1, from coordinate 16,444 downwards.
CGGCGTACCAGGTCCCCACCGACGCCCCCGAGTCAGACGGGACGCTGGCCTGGGACTCCACCACGCTGGTGCTCGTGCAAGTGCGCGCGGGGGGCAAGACCGGTGTCGGCTACACCTATGCCGGGCCGGCGGCCGCCGCCGTGGTGAGCGGCAAGCTCGCTGGAGTGGTGGAAGGCCGCGACGCGCACACCCCGGCCGCCTCCTGGGCGGCGATGCAGCATGCGGTGCGCAACCTCGGCAAGCCGGGGCTGGTCGCCGAGGCGATCTCCGCGGTCGACGTGGCGCTGTGGGACCTGCACGCCCGGCTGCTCGACATCCCGCTGATGGTGGCCATCGGCGCTGTGCACGACGGGACCCCGGTCTACGGCAGCGGGGGCTTCACGTCCTACGACGACAAGCAGCTCGCCGACCAGCTGAGCAACTGGGCCGAGGCCGGCATCCCGCGCGTGAAGATGAAGGTCGGCCGGGACCCGGACCGGGACAGGCAGCGGTTGAAGGTGGCGCGCAAGGCGATCGGCGACGATGTCGAGCTGTTCGTCGACGCCAACGGCGCCTACAGCCGCAAGCAGGCGCTGCAGTGGGCGGGAATCTTCGCCGAGCGCGACGTGCGCTGGCTGGAGGAGCCGGTCAGCTCCGACGACCTCGAAGGCCTCCGGCTGCTGCGCGACCAGGGTCCGGGTGGCCTGGACATCACCGCCGGCGAGTACGGCTACCACCTTCCGTACTTCCACACCATGCTCGACGCGGGCGCCGTGGACTGCCTCCAGGCCGACGTCACCCGGGCGCTGGGCATCAGCGGCGTGCTGCGAGTCGCCGCCCTCTGCGACGCGCGCTCCATCGACCTGTCGCTGCACTGCGCCCCGCAGGTGAGCGCCCACGTCGGCACCGCGATCTGGCACCTGCGGCACCTGGAGTACTTCCACGACCACATCCGCATCGAGGGGATGGCCTTCGACGGGGTGCTCAGCCCGGAGCCGGACGGCGTGCTGCGACCGGACCGGTCCCGCGCCGGACTCGGGCTGGACGTGAAGCACGCCGATCTGGAGGGGTACCGGGTCCAGTAGGTGCCTCAGGCGAACAGCGCCCGGCCCCAGTGGTCGCCCTCGCCGCGCGCGCCCGGCGGGCAGGCGAACAGCCCGCTCCCGTCGTGCACGATGTACTCCGAGAGGGCATCCAGGCTGCCGAGCTTGTTCTGGAGGTCGACGAACACGCCTGGGTCGTTGACGAACACGACGAAGAACAGGCCGGCGTCCAGCTCGCCGGAGGCGGGGTCGATGCCGTCGGTGAACGAGTAGCCGCGGCGCAGGATGGCCCGGCCGCCGTTGTTCTCCGGGGCGGCCAGCCGGATGTGCGCGTCGACCGGGATGACCGGTCGGCCGCTGCGGTCGCGGGCGTGGAAGTCCGGACGGTCGCGCTCGTGGGTGCCGGTCAGCGGCGCACCGACCTGCTTGGTGCGGCCGAACACCTGCTGCTGCTCGCCGAGCGTCGAGCGGTCCCAGGACTCGATGTGCATCCGGATGCGCCGGGCCACGAGGTAGGTGCCGCCGCACATCCAGGCCTGGTCGGCGTCGGGGCCGACCCAGACGTGGCGGCGCATGCTCTCGGGGTCGTCGCCGCGCAGGTTGCGGGTGCCGTCCTTGAAGCCGAACAGGTTCCGCGGGGTGGACTGGGTGCTCGTGGTGGACGAGGTACGCCCGAAGCCGAGCTGGGACCAGCGCATCTCCACCACGCCTCGGCCGATCCGGGCGAGGTTCCGGATGACGTGGAAGGCCACCTGGGGATCCGCGGAGCAGGCCTGGAGGCACAGGTCGCCGTCGCTGCGGGTCGGGTCGAGGTTCTCGCCGGGCAGCCGCGGCAGCTCGCGGAGGGCGGCCGGTCGCCTGCCGGCGAGGCCGAACCGGTCGTCGAACAGGCTGGGTCCGAAGCCGGCGGTGACGGTGAGCCCGCCCGGGTCGAGCCCCAGCGCTTCGCCGGTGTCGGCCGGCGGCGCGAGCAGGTCCTGGGAGCCGCCGGGGGCCGGCCTCCCCTTGCACATCGCGGTGGCTGCGGCCGTCCACTCCCGGAGCAGGTCGCGCAGCTCGGTCCGGCTGGTGGTGACCACGTCGAAGCTGGCGAAGGCCAGCCGGTCCTGGGCGGCGGTGCCGATGCCGGCCTGGTGCTCGCCGTGGAAAGGCACCGCCGGCGGCCTGGCCGGGGCGGACACCTCGTGCCCGACCACGGCGCCGGCGACCAGCCCGGCCCCGCCGGCGCCGACACCGCCGAGGAACGCGCGTCGCGAGAATCCGGTGCCTACGCTCATCTCAGACGATCGCCGGCGCGACCCGGCTCAGGCTCTCGGCCAGCGCGTCCACGGTGCCGGTCAGGTCGCGGCGCACGGTGGCGGGCACGGTGGACTCGGTGTAGCTGACGAAGCCGCGGCCCTTCCTGAGCTGGTCGAGCGACGTCTCGACCGCCGCTAGCTGATGGTCGATCGTGTCCATCAGCTGCGGCTCGACCTTGGTGACGACCGGTCGGAGGGCGGTCACCACCGCGCGGACGCCTTGCAGGTTCGCCTCGAAGTCGTACAGGTCGGTGTGGGAGTACCGCTCCTCCTCGCCGGTGATCTTGCTGTTGGCGATCTCGTCGAGCAGGCCCACGCCCCCGTTGGCGATCTGCGCCGCCTGCAACGGGAGGTCCTGGACGCGGTCGCGCAGACGGGTCACGTCCTCGAGCAGTCCGTGGGAGTACGACGCGGTGCCGCGCGTCGTACTCCCCCGCCAGAGGTTCTTCTCGATCCGGTGGAACCCGGTCCACTCGGCGTTGCTGGCGACGTCGCTGAGACGGGCGTCGATCTCCGGGTCGAGGGTCCCGAACGACTCGGCGACGGGCTCGATCCGCTCGTAGTAGGCGCGGACGTGCGGATACATCCGCTTGGCCTTCGCGAGGTCGCCGTCCTCCAGGGTCTTCGCGAATGTCGTCGTCGCTCGGACCAGCCGATCCGCCTGGTCCTGCACGTAGTGGCGGTAGCTGGCGACCGCGTTGGTGAGACGCGGTTCCTCGGCCTGGGCGGCGGCCCCGGTGACGGTCAGCGCCGCCTTCTCCTGGGCCGCACCCGGACAGTAGACGGTGTACCGGCCCGGCGACAGGGTCAGGCTGAACGTCCCGGACAGCCCGGGGGTCAGGTTCTCCTTCTCGCCGAGCACCCGAGAGCCTTGCATCAGCTCGGCCTCGGTCACTGCCGTGGCGCCGTCGTTCGCGACCTCGAGCTCGACCGCCCCGGCCGGGACCTGGGCCGGGTGCGGCGCACAGCCCCGCTCCGTCAGGGAGACGGCGACGGTCGCTGGAGCGTCGGGAGACCCCGAGGCCTCCTGGCCCGGCCCCCCGCACCCGACCAGGAGAAGCAGGGGAAGGACGGCCAAGGGCGGCAGGCAGCTGCGAGCGCGACGGGGCATGGGAGTCTCTCTGAAGAGTGGTCGGGTGGCGGTCAGGCGCGCGGGCTCTCGGGGACAGCGCTGCGCGGGGGGGCCGTCTGCGGTCGGAGCACGACGGCGAGCATCGGAGCAAGGTAGGCCAGCCAGACCACGATCTCGGCGACCGTAGGACGCGGCTGGATGCCGAGCACCCCGGTCACGACCGACGACCACGCGGTGCCGGGCTGCACCAGCCAGCCGAGGTCGACCGGGCTGGCCTGGCCGGTGCTGATCCAACCCGCCTCGTGCGCGGAGTGCGCCGCGCTCATCAGCAGGCCGGCAGCCACCACGACGAGCACGACCGACGTGACGGTGAAGAACCGCTTCATGTTGATGCGGGTGCCGCCGCGGTAGATCCCGTAGCCGAGTCCGACGGCGACCGCGATGCCGAGGAGGGCGCCGAGCGACGCGCTGACCCTGCTGGTGGACGCCTGGAACGTGGCCAGCAGGAACACCGCGGTCTCGAAGCCCTCCCGGAGCACGGCCAGGAACGCCATCACCGCCAGGGCCCGCGCCGAGCCCTTGGCCAACGCGTCCGCTGCGGCGGTCTCCAGGCCGCGCTTCAGGGTCCGCGCATGGCTGCGCATCCAGACGATCATGAAGCTGACCATGGCGACCGCGGCCAGCGCGATCACGGTCTCCAGGGACTCCTGGGCGCGCTGGGGAAGGCCGCGCTCGAGAAGGTCGAGGAGGACTCCGATGCCCACGCAGGCGGCGACGGCGATGCCGACGCCCAGCCACACCTGGCGGACCGCGTCCCTTCGGCCCTGCCGGACGAGGAAGGCGGCCACGATGCCGACGATCAACGCGGCCTCGAGGCCCTCGCGCAGGCCGATGACGAACGTGGGAAGCACGTCGCACTCCTCAGTAGGTAAGGCTGTCCTTAGTTAGGCGTGCCTCACCTTAGCAGGCCGTCGTCAAGGTGCAAGTCCCTCCCCCTCTTGGTGAAGAGCGCGTGCAGCAGCAGGCGTCCGCGGCCAGTAGGCATCGGCCTCGATGCCCAAGACGAGGCTGCCGGGTACGTCGTACGGCCATCGCACTCGCCGCTTTCCTGTTTCAATGTGGTGCATGGCCAGCGCGTCCACCGAGCCTTTGCCGGCTACCCGTCGCAGGGTCCGCCGAGCGCTGCCTGTCCTGGTCGTGGTGGTTGCTTGTGTCGTGGTGGTGCTGGGATACGTGCGCATCGGTTGGGACCGGATGGTGACCGCCTGCACCTCTGACAGCCCGCGCCATCACCCAACGTCCTCGGTCGAGTTCGGGTGGTCCTGGTCGCCGCCGGGCTTCACCTGCACCTACGGTGACGGCACGGCGGAGACGTCGCTGTGGTTCTGACAGAGCCCAAGTCCGCGTTGCGTCGCTACCTGCAGTCCAACCGCGACGCGTTGCTCTGGAAGCTGGACGGCCTCGGCGAGCGCGATCTCCGCCTGCCCCGCACGCCCACCGGGACGAACCTCATCGGCATCGTCAAGCACATGGCCAACGTCGAGATCGGCTACTTCGGCGACACCTTCGGACGGGCATGGCCGACGCCCGAGGAGCGGGTGTCGGAGGAGGACTTCGAGTCCGACCCCCAGGCCGACTGGTACGCGACCGAGAGCGAGACCTGCGACGGCATCATCGACTTGTACCGGCGAGTGTGGAGCTTCGCTGATGCGACCATCGAGGACCTTCCCCTCGATGCGCGTGGCCGGGTTCCGTGGTGGGGGCAGGAGCGCAACGAGGTCACCCTGCACCGCATCATGGTGCACGTGATCGACGACCTCGCGCGGCATGTCGGGCATGCCGACATCCTTCGGGAACAGATCGACGGTGCGGCCGGTCTACGAGCGCAGGTCTCGAATCTTCCTGGGGAATTCGACTGGTCGGCGTACGTCGCCAAGCTGACGGCACTTGCCGAACGCTTCTGACCAGGCGGCCCCTGCGTCGCTGCGCTTCGAGCCGTCAGAGCCGCTGCTCATGGTCGGGAAAGGTCACCTGGAACAGCAGGTGCTCCTGCCACCGACCGGCGATCTTCAGATACTCAGGCGCCCGGCCGTACTGCACGAAGCCGTTCCTGGCCAGCACCCGCTGCGACGCTTCGTTGTCGACCAAGGTCTCTGCCTGGAGACGATGGAGGCCCAGCTGGTCGGAAGCGATCCGCATGGCCGCGGCTACCGCCGCGGAGGCGAAGCCTTCACCGTTCCTGTCCTCAGACACCCAGTAGCCCAGGCTTGCCGACTGGAACGCCCCTCGAATGATGCTGTTGATGTTCAGCGTGCCGACGAGCTTTCCGGCGCCGTCGACGATGACCAACGGCAGCGTGGTGCTGTTGTCGGCGGCTTGGAGGCTTTCGAGTACGGCGCGCTCCTGCCCGTCGTCGGTGAAGTACTCCTCCGAGCGCAGGGGACTCGTCGGGGCGAGGAACTCTCGATTCGCGCGGGTGAGGCGGGCCAGTGCGGGGATGTCCTTGCGGTCCAAGGGACGCAGGATCGACCGAGTCGCTGCGGGAGCCTTCGTCACGACGCCACCTCCTCTGTTGGCGAGCCCTGCGTTGGCGAGCTCGTGTTGCTGAGCACGGAGCATGCTGCTCACTGCCGCGAACGCGCCGTTTGAAGCCACTTTTCGCCTGCCGGACCCAAGCTTGGCAACGTACGAGATCCCGGCCCGCCACCGCAAGGCGGTCAGCCCAGCACGAGCTCAGCCCAACGCAGGAGAAGGCACGTCCCGGCACGGGTCCAGCAGATCCGGCCGGGTGGCCATGAACAGGTCGTACTCCTCGATCCGCCACCCGGCTGCCAGAAGCACCCGGACCGCCGGGTGTGGCGCCGGAAGGTACGCGGCGACCGGCCCGTCAACCTGACTCACGGCCGCAGCCACCACGGCAATGGCCTCGGCGTCGTCGAGACCGGGCGCCATCCTCAGGTGCTCGAGCGTGGCCCTCTTGCCGGCAACGACACTGGTGGCCAGCGGTCGCCCGTCTCGCCGTACGACGAAAGCTCCGCCGCCTGGCCGAGCCGACCAGGCGCTGTAGTCGGCGGATCGCTCCAGCCCGACCCAGGACTGTTCGAGCGACGCGGCCTCGTCTGGCGAGGACTTCGCAACGGTCAGCCCCGAGGACCGCGGCACCGCGGACGGGTCACCACTGAGGTACAGCAACGGCCACCAGGCCGCGAGCCCGAAGCCGGCGTACAGCGGAAGGGCGGACGGATCGGTGCTGCTGAAGGTCATCCGATCGGTGTCATCGGCCCACAGCCGCTCGAGCATCGCCCGGCCGAGCCCGGCTCCGCGTGCGTCCGGGGAGACGAACAGGTCAGCGAGCATGGAGATCGGGCCCGTCGGGCTGTCGAGCGTGCGGGTCGTCCCGTAGCCGACAAGACGCGGCCCCTGCTCGGCGACGACCAGCCGACCGGTGGCCATCAGGTGCTGAAGGTAGTGCTCGTCACCGCCGGCCCACTCCTGGTCCTGGCCCACCTTGCCGGCCACGCGGACCACCTCGGCGACGTCGGCCGGTGCCGCGTCCCGCACCACCGGCTCGCGCTTCAGGTCCACTCCGGAAGTCTAGGGTGGACGGCGAGGGCAGCGTCGCCGGCACCGGACCGTCGAGCGGGTCTCGGCGACGACCCCCGCACGCCGCCGAGGACCACGAGACACCCGCCGAGCTCCCAGGGTCACGCGTACCAGAGCCGCCCGCGTCGTACGAAGTACGTATTTAGAACGACAGGACGGACTAGTCCGGTCACGAGCATCCTCCGGCCCCAGCTCAGTGCATCAGCTCTCGAGCTGCGCGCTCGACGTCCTCCTCCTGCACGAGCACCAGGTTGGCGGCCGGCCCGAGCGGGATGAAGCTGTCCTGCGCCGAGACGCGGGCGATGCGCCCGTCGTACCCGTTCTCGACCAACGCGGTGACCACTCCCTCGCCGACGCCACCGGCGTGCCGGGTCTCATCGACCACCAGCACCCGGCCGGTGGCTCGCGCCTCGCGGAGCAGGTCCTCGACAGGCAGTGGCGACAGCCAGCGCAGGTCCAGCACGCGGGCCTGCGCACCCTCGGCGGAGAGCCGGCGTGAGACACGCAGCGACATCCGCACGCCGTTGCCGAACGTCACGAGGGTGAGGTCGGTTCCGTCGCCGTAGGTGCGGCCGGCGCCCAGGGGGACGTGGGAGTCCGGGGAGGGGTACGGCGCGAGCCAGGCGCTGTCACCGGCGTCGTGCAGGTCCCGTTCGTGGTAGAGCGCGATCGGCTCCAGGAACGCGCAGACACTGCCGTCGACGCGGGCCGCCTCCACGCAGGTGCGCAGCATCGCCGCCGCGTCGTCGGGCCGGGCAGGGGACGCGACGACCAGCCCGGGAATGTCCCGCAGGGCGGCGACGGCGTTGTCGTTGTGGAAGTGCCCGCCGAAGCCGCGCTGGTAGGCGTACGACGCGATGCGCACCACCAGCGGGTTGCGGTACGCGCCCTGGGAGAAGAACTGCAGCGTGGAGGCCTCGCCGCGCAGCTGGTCGGCGGCGTTGTGCAGGTAGGCGAGATACTGGATCTCCGCGACCGGCAGCATGCCGGACAGGCCGAGCCCCAGCCCCAGCCCGAGCACCGCTTGCTCGTCCAGCGGGGTGTCGAACACCCTCGCCGAGCCGAACCGACGCTGCAGCCCGCGCGTCACCCCGTAGACGCCACCCTTGCGGCCCACGTCCTCGCCGAACACCAACAGCTCTCGGTGGTGGTCGAGCAGGTCCCCGAGCGCCCGGTTGACGCTCTGCGCGAGCGTGAGCGGCTCGGGCGGTGCCTCCGGCAGCTCGCGCACGGCGTCCGCGACGCGCTCCGGGCTACGCGGCGCGAGCGGCGCCGTCACCTCCTCCGCGGAGCCGAGGCGCCGGCTGTCCAGGGCCTCCTTCGCCGCTGCCCGCACCTGTTCCCGGATGAAGTCGTACCGGTCCAGCACGGCCTCGCGGGTCATCGCCCCGGACCCGACCAGCAGCCGGGCGGTGCCGAGCAGCGGGTCACGCTCCAGATCCGCGGCGATCTCCGTGGGGCTGCGGTAGCCGGCCTCGACGTCGGAGCCGGCGTGCCCGAACAGCCGGATCACCGACAGGTGCAGCAGCGCGGGCGCGCGCCGAGTGCGCACCCAGTCGACCGCGGCCCGCGCCGCGTCGTACGTCTCGGCGGGGTCGCTGCCGTCGGCGGCGAAGTACCGAAGGCCAGGATGGTTCTCGTACGACGTCCGCACCCACCCGGTCGGGGTGCGGACGCTGATGCCCAGCCCGTTGTCCTCGCAGACCACCAGCAGCGGGACCGGCAACCCCTGGTAGCTCGCCAGGCAGGCGGTGTTCAGGGCGCCGACCGCGGTGGAGTGGTTCATCGACGCGTCGCCGAGGCTGGTGACCGCGATGGCGTCGGCGGCCCAGGTGGATGCGACGCCGAGCTTGCGGGCTCGGGCGATGGCGAACGCGACTCCGACCGCCCGCGGTAGGTGCGAGGCGATCGTCGAGGTCAGTGGCACGATCGCCAGCTCGTGACGTCCGAACACCTTGTGCCGGCCGCCGGCGATCGGCTCCTCGGCCGAGGCGGCCACGCCGAGCAGCACGTCGCGGACCGGGTCGGTGCCCTTGGCCTGGTGCGCGCGGCGCACGTAGAAGGCGCCGGAGCGGTAGTGCAGCAGAGCGGGGTCGGTTGGTCGCAGCGCGGCCGCGACCGCGGCGTTCGCCTCGTGGCCAGCAGAGCCGATCGTGTAGTAGCCGCGGCCCTGCTCCTGCATCCAGCGAGCGGCCAGGTCCAGCTGCCGGCTGGTCAGCTGGGCGTCGAGGATCTCCCGGGCCTCGGCGACGGTCAGCCCGCTGCCGGGGCGTATCGGACCGTCCGGAACCTCGGGAGCTCCGGAGGGCAGCGCGCGGACCGCCTGGATGAAGTGCTCCTCGGTCTCCTCCGGTGTCATCGGCCGGTCAGATCCGGAAGCCGAGGTCGGGGGTCAGCTCGGCGACGTCCATCTGGGCCTTCTGCAGCCGGCCCGAGTAATCCCAGTTCACCGCCTGCCAGCGGGTCATCTGGTCGAGCACCCAGATGCCGGACTGCCGGCTGCCGTTGCCCGACTTGCCGTTGCCGCCGAACGGCAGGTGCGCCTCCGCGCCGGAGGTGGAGTTGTTGACGCTGACCATGCCGGCCGAGATGCCGCGGCAGAACCGAAACACCGATTTGGGGTCTTCGGTGTAGATCGACGAGGACAGTCCGTAGCCGGGCGCGTTAGCCAGCGCGATCGCCTCGTCGAGGTCGGTGAAGGTCGTGACCCCGACGATCGGCCCGAAGGTCTCCTGGTCGAACAGCGCGTCGCCGCGTCGTACGCCGTCCACGATCACCGGGTGGTAGAACAGCCCCGACTCGGGATCGCCGACGAACCCGTCGCGCGGGTTGTCCGAACCGATCCGGCCGACGCCGGAGGAGCCGAGCACCTTGTGGTGCGAGTCGACCTGCTGCAGGTAGTCCTCGTAGCGGTCGGCGAACTTCTGGTCCAGCATCGGCCCGAACAGCACGTCCTGGGTCGGGTCGCCGACGGGCGCGCGCTGGGCGGCCTCGGCGAAGCGGGCCAGGAACTCGTCGTGCACCCGCTCGTCGACGATCACCGTGCCCAACGAGGTGCAGCGCTGCCCGCCGGTGCCGAAGCCCGCGAACAGCGCCCCCTCGACGGCCAGGTCAAGATCGGCGTCCGCGCACACCACCATCGGGTTCTTGCCGCCGAGCTCCAGGCAGGCCGACTGCAGGTGGCGACCGGTGAGCTCACCGATGCGCGCGCCGACGGCGCTGGACCCGGTGAAGCCGACCTTGTCGACGAGCCCCTCCGCCAACGCCTGCTCGAGCCCGCCGAACGTGGAGTCCCCGTCGGCGTGCACGACGTTCAGCACACCCTCGGGCAGCCCGCCCCCGTGCACGAACAGGTCGAAGAACGCCTGGGCGGCGGCCGCGGCGTACTCCGCGGGCTTCCAGACCACGGTGTTGCCGGCCAGCAGCGCCGGGACGATGTACCACGACGGCACCGCGACCGGGAAGTTACCGGCGGTCACCACCGCCAGGGTGCCGACCGGGCGCCGGAACGTGAACAGCTGCTTGTCCGGCATCTCCGAGGGAACGGTCTGGCCGTAGAGCCGCCGCCCCTCGCCGAGGAAGAAGTCGCAGGTGTCCACGATCTCGCGGACCTCGCCGAGCGCCTCCGCGTAGGGTTTGCCGACCTCCTCGGTCACGATCCGGGCAAGCGCCTCGGCGTTCTCCTCGATCACGCGGCCGATGTGCCCGATGGCCCGGCCGCGCACCGGCGCCGGCACGTCGGCCCAGGCAGGCTGCGCGGCCTCGGCGGCACGACAGGCCTCGACGTACGTCGCGCTGCCTGCCAGCGCGACCTCGGCGACCACCTCGCTGGTGCGCGACGGGTTGATGGAGGCGTAGGTGGACACGCCCTCCTCGACCTCGCGGCCGGCGATGATCGAGGTGATCGTGCGAGTCATCTGTCTCCTCCTCAGCGTGCGAGTGCGCTCAGCGTACGGTCGAAGGCGGCCACGGCGGTCCGCAGCTCGTCGGCGGTGACGGTCAGGGCCGGACGGAAACGGATCGAGCGGGGCCCGCAGCCCAGCGCAAGCACCCGCTCGTCGTACAGCCTCCTGACCAGCTCGTCGCGGTGCTCCGGGTCGGGCAGGTCGATGGCACACATCAGGCCGCGGCCACGGACATTGGAGACCAGGGCCCGGTGCCGGGCAGCGAGTGCGCGAAGGTCCTCCAGCAGTACGTCGCCGAGCTTGGCGGCCTGTGCGACCAGGCCGTCGCGCTCGATGAGCTCGAGCAGCCGGCGCGAGCGCACCATGTCGACGAGACCTCCGCCCCAGGTGGAGTTGATCCGGCCGGCGACGCGGAACACGTTGTCGGGAACCTCGTCGACCCGCCTGCCGGCCATGATGCCACCGAGCTGCACCTTCTTGGCGAACGCGACGATGTCCGGCTGAAGGCCGAGCTGCTGGTAGGCCCACGGCGTGCCGGTGAGCCCCACGCCCGTCTGTACCTCGTCCAGGACGAACAGCGCGTCGTGCTCGTGGCAGAGCCGCTGCATGGCCTGCAGGAACTCCGCGCGCAGGTGGTTGTCGCCACCCTCCGCCTGGATCGGCTCCGCGATGAAGCAGGCGATGTCGTGCGGGTGTGCCGCGAACGCCGCACGCGCCTGCTCCAGCGCCCGTTCCTCCGCAGCCTCCACCTCGGCGCGGTGCTCCTCGAGAGGGAAGACGGCGGCCGGTACGTCGATACGCGGCCAGTCGAGCTTCGGGTAGCGGTCGGTCTTGGTGGGATCGGTGTTGGTCAACGACATGGTGTAGCCGCTGCGGCCGTGGAAGGCGTGGGTCAGGTGGAGCACCTTGGTGCCCAGCTCGGGCGAGCGGCCGTGGGCCTCGTTGTGCCGGCTCTTCCAGTCGAAGGCGGCCTTGAGCGCGTTCTCCACGGCCAGCGCCCCGCCCTCGATGAAGAACAGGTGGGGCAGGGCCGGGTCGCCGAGCACCCGGGAGAACGTCTCCACGAAGGCCGCGTAGTGCGTGGTGAATACGTCGGAGTTGGCCGGCTTGTTGGCGGCCACCTCGGCCAGCAGCGCCCGGAAGTCGGGGTCGTCGGCCAGACCGGGTGGGTTCAGGCCCAGCGGCGCGGAGGCGAAGAAGCTGTACAGGTCGAGATACTCCTCGCCGGTGCGCGCGTCCACCACCCAGGAGCCGTGGCTGCGGGCGGTGTCCAGCACGAGCGGGAAGCCGCCGGCGGTCAGCACATGTCGGGACAGCACCTCGTGCACCTGGTCGGGTGCCACAACACAGATTGGATTTTCTATCATCGAACCGTCGCTGTACCGCATGTTTTCCACCTTAGGTCGAGTTCTACAGAAAATCATCCGTCCCGCATCAGTGGCCGGCGGCCGCCGAGTCCGTCGTACCGGCGTCCGAGCTCAGCCGCTGGGCGAGGTACACCGGGATCAGCGACAGGCCGATGATCGAGACGGCGACAACGTTCACCACGGGGGCCGCGTTCGGCCGGGCGAGATTGTTGAAGATCCACAGCGGCAGGGTCTGGGTGCCCGCGCCCGCGGTGAACGTGGTGACCACGATCTCGTCGAAGGACAGCGCGAAGGCCAGCAGGGCGCCGGCGACCAGCGCCGAGCGCATGCTGGGCAGCGTGACGCTCATGAAAGTCCGGCCGATGCCGGCCCCGAGGTCCATCGACGCCTCCTCGGCCGAGCCGGACATCCGGCGCAGCCGCGCCACCACGTTGTTGTAGACCATGACCACGCAGAACGTTGCGTGGGCGATGATGATCGTGTAGATCCCGAACGTGACACCCGTGGTCTGGAACGCCGACTCCAGCGCGATGCCGGTCACGATCCCGGGCAGCGCGATGGGGAGCACCAGCACCAGGGCCAGCGGCCGCTGCCCGAAGAACCGGTACCTCGCGAGCGCGAGCGCCGCAGCGGTGCCGAGCAGCAGCGCCAGGGCGGTGGCGGCGACCCCGACCTCGACACTGGTCAGCAGGGCGGCCCGGACACCTGGGACCTGCCAGGCGCTGGTCCACCAGTGCAGGGTCAGGTGCGGCGGCGGCCAGGCGAAGGCGCGGTCGCTGTTGAATGAGTTGACCAGGATCACCGCGAGCGGGACGTAGACCACGACCAGGAAGACGCCGGCCCAGATCCGGAGCAGCACGCGAGCGGTTCGGGACAGGGTCATCTCACATCGCATCCAGGGCGCCGGTCCGGCGCACGGCGGCGAGCAGGACCAGCATGATCACGGCGGGGACGATCGCGAGCGCGGCGGCGAACGGCAGGTTGTTGGCCGAACCCACGTTGGACAAGATCACGTTGCCGATCATCTGGGTGGTGCCGCCCACGATGGACACGGCGATGTAGTCGCCCAGCGACAGCGAGAACGTGGTGATGCAGCCGGCCAGGATGGCCGGGGTGACGATCGGCAGCACAGCGTGCCGGAAGGTGTACCAGGGCCTGGCCCCCAAGTCCCCGGACGCCTCGAGCATCGAATCGGGCAGCCGCTCCAGGCCCGCGAACAGCGGCAGCACCATGTAGGGCAGCCACAGGTAGGCGAGCGTGATCACCGTGGCGGTGGTGGACAGCCCCGGGTTCCCGAGCCCGAGCGGCTTGGTCACCCAGTCGATCAGCCCGCCGTTGGAGAACATCACCAGCCACGCGTAGGCCTTGACCAGGTAGTTCGACCACAGTGGCGTGAGGATCGCCACCACCAGCCAGCGCCGGCTGCGCGGCGAGGCCACCTTGGCCATGTAGAACGCCATCGGCATGGCCAGCAGGAAGTCGAACACCGTGACCGCGAGGGCGATGGCGACCGTCCGGCCGATGATGTGCCAGTAGACCGACTGCGTGAAGAGCGTCTCGAAGTTGGTCAGCGTGAAGCTGCGGATCAGCGCGCCGGTGTAGGTGTCGATGGTCCAGAACGCCGAGATCAGCAGCACGACCAGTGATCCGACGTACACCACCCCCAGCCAGGCCACCGGCCCGGCAAGCAGCCCGCCCAGCCGGAGTCCCGGCCTGTTGTGGAGCAGCGCCGACAGCCGGTGCCCGGTCGGCCCGGCAGGAGCCTCCGGACGGTCGGTGACCGAGGTGGTCGTCACGCCGCCGTCCCGCTCAGCCCTTGACGTCGGTCCACGCCTGCGTCCACTTGCTGTAGTCGACGCAGTTGTTCTGACCGTTGCCGCAGCTGGCGATCGGGGTGGCCCAGAACGCGACCCGCTTGTAGTAGGCGTAGTCCTTGACGTGGTAGGTCTGGCAGAACCCCTTCTCGGTGTACGCACACGCCTTCGGGTTCGCCGGCGCCTCGCCGAACCACTGGGCGACCTGGGCCTGCACCTGCGGCGAGGCGATCCAGTTCATCCACTTGTACATGCAGTTGGGGTGCTGGGCGTGCGAGGCGATCATCCAGGTGTCCGACCACCCGGTGGACCCCTCGGACGGGACGATCGTCTTGACCGGTGCGCCCTCGCTCTGCGCGGTGTTCGCGATCACCTGCCAGGACGTGCCGGCCCAGTCGTCTCCCGCCTTGAAGGCGTGCACCTCGTTGAGGTAGTTCGACCAGTAGTCGTGCACCATCGTGTTCTGCTGCTTGAGCAGGTTCACTGACGCGTTGAACTGCTTCTGGGTCAGCTCGTAGGGGTTGGTGATGCCGAGCGACGGGTTGTGCGCCTTCAGGTAGAGCGCCGCGTCGGCGATGTAGATCGGCGAGTCGTACGCCGTGATGTGCCCGGAGGCCGGCGAGTTCTTCTCGAACACGACCGACCAGGACTTCGGCGCGGTGGGCAGCTTGTCGCTGCGCCACATGAGCACGTTCGCGCCGTACCCGTGCGGGATGCCGTACATCCGGCCGTCGACCGAGTTCCAGGCGGCGTCCTTGAGGTACGGCGCGACGTCGGCGTAGTTGGGCACCAGCTTGGTGTTCACCGGGGCGACGATGCCGCCGTAGATGAGCCGCAACGAGGCGTCGCCGGAGGCCGAGACTCCGTCGTACTGCCCGGTGCGCATCAACGTGACCATCTCGTCGGAGGTGCCGGCCACCTTCACGTTCACGTGGCACCCGGTCTGCTTGGTGAACGGGTGCACCCAGTCCACCTTGGGGTCGTCCTGGCCGTACTCGACGTAGCCGGCCCAGGCGACCAGGTTGAGCTGGCCCTCCCCCTTGCCGATGCTCTGCTTCATCGCGATGCTCGGCACAGCGGCGGGCTTCCCGCTGGGCGTCGTACCGCTCCCACCACCGCACGCGGCCAGCGTGAGCGCAACCGCTGACACCGCCGCCAGGCGCAGCCACCTAGTTTTCATCTGGGACTCCTGACTCACGCCTGCCGATACCGACCGGCTCCTGCTCGGACTCGACCTGTTCGCCCCGGTCCGGATGTGCCGAGGGCAGCGCCACGACGGCCGCGGGGTCCCACGAGAGGCGCACCGACTCGCCCTCACCGATGTGTGGCTCGCTGGCCATGCGCTCGACGTTCTGCCGGGACACCACGAACCTCGTGCCGTCGTCGGTGACTGCCACCACGCGGGTCAGCGGCCCCTGGTAGGTGACCTCTTCCACGACCGCGTGCAGCGTCGGACGGCCGGCCTCCGCCGCGCCGTTGCTCGTGCGGGACACCAGCACCTTCTCCGGACGGATCAGGAAGCTGCCGGACCGGCCCACCAGCCGCTCGCTGAGCTGTCCGCTCAGCACGTTGGAGACGCCGACGAAGCCCGCCACGAACGCGGTTGCGGGGTTCTCGTAGATCTGCTCGGGTGCCCCGACCTGCTCCACGCGGCCGTTGTTGAACACGGCGATCCGGTCGCTCATCGCGAACGACTCGGCCTGGTCGTGGGTGACGAAGATGAACGTGATGCCGACGTCGCGCTGAATGTTCTTCAGCTCGATCTGCATCTCGTCGCGGAGCTTGGCGTCGAGCGCGCCGAGGGGCTCGTCGAGCAGCAGCACGCGGGGCCGGTTCACGAGCGCCCGCCCGAGGGCCACCCGCTGCTGCTGCCCTCCGGACATGGAGCCGACGCTGCGCTTCTCGAAGCCGGACAGCCGGACGACCTCCAACGCCTCCCCCACGCGCCGGCGCCGTTCCTTCCTGCTGACCCTGCGCACCTTCAGGCCGTACTCGACGTTTCCGGTCACGTCGAGGTGCGGGAACAGCGCGTAGTCCTGGAAGACGGTGTTCACGTCTCGGTCGAACGGCGGAGTGCCGGACACGTCCGCGCCGTGCAGCAGGATGCGCCCGGACGTGGGCCTCTCGAAGCCGGCGATCAGGCGCAGCGTGGTGGTCTTGCCGGACCCCGAAGGGCCCAGCAACGAGAAGAACTCGCCGTCCGCGATGTCCAGGTCGACGTGGTCGACTGCCCGCACCGGGCCGTACAGCCGCGTCAGCTGCTGCAGGACCACAGAGCTGGTGGCGCTGTTGCCGCTCGTCATGGTGACCGTGGCCCACCCATGCGACACAACCTATGAGCCCATCGGTTTAACCCGCAATCG
>DASTWW010000009.1:0-31910 GCA_035765755.1 Nocardioidaceae bacterium | reverse complement strand
AGCGGCCGTCCCAGATGCGGACCTTTCTTTGCCCACTGGGCGGCCTGCCACATTGACCTCAGCGGCCGTGCGCGGAGGCCCCTTCACGCTGCGGTTGAAGAGCGTGACCTTCAAGGAACCGCGACTGGCGGCACGACGGAGAACGGCGAGCCGATCGGCCTCGGGTACCGTCGGCTGCACGGTACGGCCTTGATCTCGGCTGCCGTCAACTCCTTCACAGCCCTGGGGTACAGCGCCGCGCCCTCCGCGCCGCGCAGGCGCCGTGTCCCGTCTGTGTCCCGTCCCAGTTTCGTCCACGGCCAACCACGACCAACGTCGTCCGATTGCCGTCACCCCCTCTGACCTGCGGTTTTGCCCGCGTCCAGCGCCAATCGGCAGCGGCCGTCAGACCGCGGACCGCCCTGTCACGGCGGAGGCCGCGGGTTCGAGTCCCGTCGGGGTCGCGCACGACGAAGGGCCACGACCCGCACGGGTCGTGGCCCTTCTCGCCTCAGGAGCCGAGCGTCACAGGTGCCCGGCGAGCTCCACCTCCTGCGCCTCCCCGCCTTCGGCGGGCGCCTGCCGCTGCCGCAGCGGGATCTCCTTGATGAACATCGCCACGATCAACGCGACGATCACCACCGGCAGGGCCGACAGGAACACGTCGTGCAGCGAGAGCGCGAACGCGTCGAGGACCTTGTGATAGACGACCGGCGCGACGTCCTTGAGCTGCTTGATCGCGTCGACGTTGCCGGTGATCTTGCTGCCGCCGGAGCCCGAGGGCGCCTGGCCGCCGAACAGCGCGGCCATGTGCACCGTGAGCCGACTGGTCAGGATCGCCCCGAACACGGCGGCCCCGAAGGTACCGCCCATCTGCCGGAAGAACATCACCGAGCTGGTGGCCGAGCCCATGTGCTTGCGGTCCACGGAGTTCTGCACCGCGGTGACGATGGTCTGCATGGTCAGGCCGAGCCCGGCGCCGAACACGTACATGAAGATCGCGGTGTGCCAGTACGGGCTGTTCACGTCCAGCAGCGACAGCAGGTACAGCGCGGCCGCGACCGTCGCGGCGCCGAGCACCGGGAAGATCTTGTAGCGGCCGGTCCGGCTCATGGCGATCCCCGAGGTGATCGACATGCTGAAGATCCCGATCACCATCGGCAGCATCGCCAGGCCGGACATGGTCGGGCTCATGTCATCGACCACCTGCAGGTAGACCGGCATGAACACGATCACGCCGAACATCGCGAAGCCGATGATCACGCCGAAGACGTTGCTGGTGCGGAAGATCGAGTTGCGGAACAGCTCCATCGGGATGATCGGCTCGGCGGCGCGCAGCTCGACGGCCACGAACACCGCGCTCAGCACGATGCCGGCGCCGAGCAGGCCGAGGGCCAGCGGCGACAGCCAGCCGTGGTCGGGTCCGGCCCAGCTGGTGAACAGCAGGAACGACGTGACCGCGGCCACGATCGAGGTGGCACCGGCGTAGTCGATCCTGTGCTGCTGGCGCACGTGGTGTATGCGCAGCGCGACCGAGGTGACCACCAGCGCCGCGATGCCGATCGGCAGGTTGATGTAGAAGATCC
The DNA here is from genome assembly GCA_035765755.1 of Nocardioidaceae bacterium. GTDB lineage: Bacteria > Actinomycetota > Actinomycetes > Propionibacteriales > Nocardioidaceae > DASSKA01. The sequence continues at coordinate 30,345 of DASTWW010000009.1, read as the reverse complement.
ACCGCCAGCCGGGGCCGTCGGCGAAGAAGCCGCCGAGCACCGGGCCGAGCACGCTCGAGGTGCCGAACACGGCGCCGAAGTAGCCGCCGTACTTGCCGCGCTCGCGCGGCGGCACGACGTCGCCCATGGTGGCCATCGCGAGCGCGAACAGGCCGCCACCGCCGATGCCCTGGACGGCGCGGAAGATGATCAGCTCGCTGATGTTCTGCGACAGGCCGGACAGCAGCGAGCCGATCAGGAAGATCACGATGGCGGCCTGGAAGATCAGCCGGCGGCCGTACAGGTCGGAGATCTTGCCCCACAGCGGGGTGACAGCGGTCGCGGTCACCATGTAGGCGGTGACCACCCATGACAGCTTGTCCAGGCCGCCGAGCTCGCTGGTGATGGTCGGCAGGGCGGTGGCCACGATGGACTGGTCGAGGGCACCGAGGAACATCCCGGCCATCAGACCGGCCATCACCACCAGGATCTGCCGGTGGGAGAGGTATCCCTCTTGGTCGGCCTCGTGGGCCGGACGCGACGAGAGCTGCGACATCAGTTGTTGCTCGATTCTTCGTGGTCGTGAGCCGCCTGGAGGTCGGCGGCGAGACGGGTGAGGAGACGCTGCAGGTCACCGCGGTCGCGCTCGCTCCAGGCCTCCAGGACGCCCTCGATGCGCTGGAAGCGGCGCTGGAAGGCGGCGTGCATGGTCTGCCGACCCTGTTCGCTGAGCTGCACCAGGCTGGCGCGGCCGTCGGCGGGATCGGTGGTGCGCTCGACGAGGCCGCGGTCCTCGAGGCTCTTGATCTGCCGGCTCACCGTGGAGGAGTCCAGCTCCACCCGGGCGGCGATGTCGGAGATGCGCATCGGCTCGCGGAACAGCTGCTTGGCGATCGGGAAGCACGAGGGCTCCACCTGGTCCTCGGGGTGCCGGGTGCGGAGTCGGCGACCGGCCTGCATCAGCAGGCCGATGACCGCCTCGGCGGCGCTACGGGGTACGTCGGACGGAGCGACCGTCGTAGTACTGGATGACTCGGAATGCATGCGACAAACATATATCTAGATGCGTGACGCACGCAAATCGTGGACCGAACTGCTCTACGTGACGCCCACCACAGGCACCGGCCGGCCGATCTCCACGACCGGGTTGCTGAGCGTGCCGACCCCGGTCACCGAGATGTCCACCCGGTCGCCCGCGCGCAGCGTGAACTCGGGCGGCGGCACGATCGAGGTCCCGGTCAGCAGCACCACCCCCACCGGGAAGTCCAACGCTGAGAACAGCCACTCCAGCAGCTCTGCGGGCCGCCGCCGCATCGCCGACAGCGGCACGGAGTCGCCGAACAGCACCCGCCCGTCACGGTGGATGGCCAGCTCGATCACCAGGCTGTCCAGCTCCGGCGCCTCGGTGAGCGGCACCAGCGCGGGGCCGAGCGCGCAGCTGCCGGTGAACACCTTGGCCTGCGGCAGGTACAGCGGGTTCTCGCCCTCGATGCTGCGGCTGGACATGTCGTTGCCGACGGTCACGGCGACCAGCCGTCCCGTCGCGTCCGCGACCAGGCCGAGCTCCGGCTCGGGGACGTCCCAGCCGGAGTCCCGCCGAATGCCGACCTCGTCGCCCGGGCCGCGCACCCGCCCCGGTGAGGCCTTGCAGAACAGCTCGGGCCGCACCGCGTCGTACACCCGGTCGTAGAAGTCGACCGGCCCGGCTTCTTCGTTGCGGGCCGCCCTACTGCGCTCGAAGGTAACCCCGCTGGCCCACACCTCCTGGCCTTGCACCGGCGCGAGGAGCCGGCTGCCGTCGGGGACCGGTCCGGCGCCGGGCTGTGCCAGCGCGTTGGTGAGCGACCCCGACCCGGACAGGACTACGTCGACGTCGAGACCGGCGGGGAGCAGCTCCACGGGTCCGCCGGCCGGTCCGCCGCGCGCCAGCCGGACGTCGCCGCCGGGGAGGGCGACTCGGAAGAGCGCGCTGGTCGACTCGCTGCTGACAGGCACGGGACACGCTCCGTTCACATTTCTGAACATCGTTCCGTATAGTGACTTGCACGCTACGGTCCCCGCGCCGGAGCGTCAACTCACATCGACGTGCCCAGCAGCCCCCGAGTGACCTGGAACCCGACGTTGCCGGCCTGCGTCGCCCGGGGCACGTGGTCGCCGGAGGCGGTCGCGACCACGGTGTCGAGCAGCCCGAGGGCCTGCTGCTGAGCGTCGCCCGCGAGCACGCCGTCCAGGTCCTGCTCGTAGGCCGAGGCCGTGGCCTGGTCCGCGGTCACCTGCAGCACCGGCAACAGCCGCTGCCCGGACAGGCTGCCGCCGGCCACGTGCGCCAAGAGCAGCTGCGTCCCGGCCGCGCCGAGCCCGCTGCCCGTCTCGGTCCAGTCGGTGCCCGGCATCCGCATCACGTGCCAGCCGGCCTCGCCGGGTCGCTGCCCGTGCGCGAGGGTCGCCGGCACCTGGTCCGCGGACCCGAACGCGTGCACCCGGAAGTGCTCGTCGCTCAGCAGGCCTCCCCCGGACGGCAGCAGCACGCTCCCGCCCGCGCCGACCACCCAGCAGCCGAGCTCGGCGAACGCCACCGCCGTCTCCACCGGCAGCGGACCGCGCGCGTCCAGCGCGATCGTGAGGTCACCCAGGCCGCTCTGCTCGCGGCGCAGCGCCGGTCCGTTGGCGGCCGCCTGCTCGAACCAGGCGAGCACCCGGTCGGTCGAGGCCTCGATGCCGCCGTCGCGCTGGATGCTGGCCCAGCCGAAGACCGAGGGGTCGACGCCCTCCGCCTCCAACCGGGACCGGAAGTAGTCGTTGTGCGTCTTCTCGCAGCCGTGCTCGAGCAGCACCGCCGCGCCGACGCTCGGGTGGGCGAGGTAGCCGGTCATCATCCGCGCATAGGTGTTCTCCGCCGCCCCGCTGGAGACCCCGCAGCCCTCGGTGTGCGGCAGCGCCACCGCCCGCGTCACGCCGAGGTCGGTCAGGTCGGTCGCGGCGAGCCGATCGGCGATGCGCACGGCGATCTGCCCGGAGCATAGGCTGGTGGGCAGGACCAGCGCGATCCGTTCCGGGCTGCGCCGGCCCCGCACGTCGTACATCGGGAAGCTGGTGGTGGCTCCTGAGGGAGGGGTACGTCGGACGGACGTGCTCAGCGGGAGGCCGGAGAGGTCCTCGTCGCGGTCGTCGGCGGAGAAGCCGAGGCGGACCGGCACCGGTTTGGTCTGCTTCCAGTTCCGCCAGATGGAGACTTGGCTGTGCCCTGCGCGCTCCCCCGCGGACACCTCTCCGGACGCGGTGCGCACCGTCAGGTCGAAGATCTCGGCGATGAGCTCGGGCATCGGCGTGCCGGTCAGGTATCGGCCGGCGTCGACGTCCATCTCGTTGTGCAGCAGCTCGTACCGCGCCGAGGTGGTGACGAACTTCAGCGTGGGCACGAACGGGAAGTTGGTGATCGACCCGTTGCCGGTGGTGAAGAACACCATGTTGCAGCCCGACGCCACCTCCCCGGCGACCGACTCCAGGTCGTTGCCCGGGCTGTCCATGAACGTGAACCCGGGGCCGGGCAACGGCTCGCCGTAGTCCACGACGTGGTCGAGCCGCAGCCGCCGGTCCCGCTTGCGGGCGGCGCCCACCGACTTCAGCACGATGTTGTAGAGCCCGCGGTAGACGTTGCCGCCGGACGGGTTGCCCTCGGCGGTATGGCCGTGCCAGCCGACCCGCTCCTTGAACGACTCGACGCAGCGAAGGAACCGGCGGGCCACGTCGACCGAGGCAACGTTGTCCAGGACGTACCCCTCCGCGCCGATCAGCTCGTCGGTCTCCGCGAGCACCGCGGCACCGCCGTGCCGGATCACCTCGGCGGCCACCCCGCCGGCCAGCGGGTTGGCGGTGATGCCGGAGAACGCGTCGGATCCGCCGCACTGCAAGGCGATCTTGAGGTCGGACAGCGGCTGCTCGGTGCGCTCCTGGGCGACCGCGGGCAGCCACGGCTCCACGATCCGGGCGGCCGCCGCCAGGTCGGTCTCGAAGGCGCCGGTGCGGCTGAAGACGGCGTGGGGCACGGCGATGTCCGGTCGGCCGCTTCGCGACCGGAACGCCAGCACCTCCTGGGCGGTGATCGCGTCGCCCGGCGCGTCCACCAGCAGCACAGCGCCGACGTTGGGGTGCACCAGGAAACCGGCGAGCACGGAGAGGACGAAGCCGGCGTTGTTGGGCCGCTCCGCCTCGCCCCCCTCGGTGTGCGCCACCGGCACCACGCCGTCCACCCCGGGGTGCGGGATCCGCGAGAGCCGGTCGGCGAGCTCGGTGACGAACGCCGCGCTGCGTGAGGTGGCGCCGATGATCACCACGAAGTTCCGGGTGCCGGCCGGCCCGTGCGGTCGGGCGTAGCCGAGGAAGGTGCCCGGCCGTGCGACCGGCGCAACCTGGTCACCGAGCCGGAGCGACGACTCGTCGAGGCGGTAGGGGGTGAGCGGCTCGTTGACGGCGGTGTGCGTCGGAGGCAGGTCCGCGATCCCGCGGGCCTGCAGCGCCGCGAGGCTGGCCGGCGTGCACACGTAGTCCCCGGGCTCGAGGTCCCCGTGCGCGCGGGCGAACGGCGTCGACCAGGACAGCAGCGCCTCGCCGTCCCCTGTCAGGTCGACGACGATCCGGTGGCCTTCCAAGACGCGGTTCGCCACCACGATCTCGCGGTCCTCGCGCCGAAGGCGGGTGCCCGGCTCCAGGTCCCGGGTCACGATGGCCACGTTGTCACCCGGCTCCGGGAGGACGGCGACGCGGTCGAAGTCCTCGGTCACGGCCACGGGTCGATGCCGCCGTCCGCGTCGAAGCCCATCGGCACCGGGTCGCCGCTGACCGACAGCCGGTCGTCGGCCTCCACCTGGGCGCGCAGCGATTCGGAGACGAGCAGGTGCTCGAGGTCGAGGGTGCTGCGCATCCGCACCAGCCGTGCGCGCTCGAGGTCGGCCCGCCCGCAGGTGAGCAGGGCGGCCGCGATCGCGTCCCGGTCGGTCGGGAAGGCCATCGGGATCTGGCCGCGCTGCGGGCCGCCGAGCCCAGAGGTCATCGCGTTGACGTAGGCGCTGCGCAGGTTCACCTTCTCCAGGATCCGGAAGGGAATGAAATCCGCGAGGCCGACCCCGATCGCGTTGCCGTGCGAGGCGTCGGTGACGTCGAGCACCGCGATGTTCGCGATCCGTGGCCGGTCGAACTCGGCGGATCCGCGGATCATCATCCGGCCGATCACGTTGGTGTCCATGCCCGACCCGGATATGTTCTTGCCCATCTCGTCGATCACCGCGACCTCGAGCTCGTCGAACGGCAGCCGGGCCATCAGCGTCTTCGCCTCGCGGAGCAGCGCGGCCTCCCCCGCACCGGCGATGTCGTCCGCCTCGAGGAAGGCGATCTTGGCCGCGCGGTCGTAGGCGTTCTCGAGGATGGCCAGCCCGCCGAGCACCTTGCCGGTGCCGATCACGCGGCGGGCCACCCGCGGCACCCAGACGCCGAGGTTCGCCGGGCCGTAGCGGTGGATGCCCTCGGCGCCGCGCTGCTTGCCGAGCCCGATGGCCACGATCTTCGCGACGCCACTCTCCACCTCGCCGCTGAAGTCGGTGTGCGCCTTCACCCGGTTCACGGCGATGATCCCGTCCGCACCGGCGGCGTTGGCGTCCAGGTGGGCGGCCGGTCCGTCCTCGACCCGGCCGAGATCGACGGTGTCCATGGTCGCCTTGATCGGCATCCCCATGGACTCCTTGGTGACTCCCAAACTGCTCAGCATCTCGATCTGGCCCTCGGCCGTCGCGCCGCCGTGCGAGCCCATCGCCGGCACGATGAACGGCTCGGCACCCACCGACCGCAGCCACGCGCCGGTGGCCCGCAGCACCTCCGGCTTGTCGTGGATGCCGCGGCTGCCGGCGGTCACCGCGATGGTCATGCCGGGGCTGATCCTGGCGCGCAGCGGCTCGAGCGCGTCCCGCGTCGCGGCGGCCACGTCGGCCACCTGTGGTGCCTCGAACTTCTGCCGCACCGGCAGCAGCCGCGGGAATGGTGCGTCGTAGTGCAGGTCGCGGACCGCCTCGAACGGTCCGAGCCCCGCGTTGCGTGGCGTGTCCGTCGTCATGAGACCCGACGATACTCGACCCTGACGTTGACTACGCTGATCATCTGATGTTCTGGTCCAGCTCGGTCATCATCGGGAGTTGACGATGCTTGAAGGTGTGTACGTCGCGAACCTGACCCCGTTCCGCGACGATCCGGACCGCACCCTGGACCTGGACGCCTACCGCCGGCACGTCGCCTGGCTCGCGAGCACGGCGTCACCGGGGTGGTGCCGTTCGGCACCAACGGGGAGGGCCCCTCGGTCTCGGCGGACGAGAAGTGGCAGGTGCTCCAGGCGCTGGTGCGCGATGACCTCGGCCTCGAGATCGTCCCGGCCGTCACCCAGGGCAACCTGGCGGACACGCTCGCGTTGCTCGAGCGGCTCAACGACCTCCCGCTCAGCGGGGTGCTGGTGCTCCCGCCGTACTACTACCGCCCCGTCGACGCCGACGGTTTGCGGCCCTGGTTCGAGGCGGTGCTCGAGACCTCACGCCACCCGGTGCTCGCCTACCACATCCCGATGTTCGCCGTTCACGTCCCGACCGAGCTGGTGTGCTCGATGCCCTTCTGGGGCGTCAAGAACTCCTCGGGAGACCTTGCCTACTCGGCGCGAGTCCGGGCCGCCGGCAAGGGCGTGCTGCTCGGCACCGAGGAGGACCTGGTGGGCCAGCTCCCGGATGCCGAGGGCGCGATCTCGGTGCTGGCCAACATCGTCCCCGAGCACCTGGTCGGCATCTACGAGCGCGTCCGGGCCGGGGACGTCGACGGAGCTCGTGCGCTCGAGGCGCGGGTCCAGCAGCTGCGTGCGCTGGCCGGACGGTCGTTCGCGCCCGGGCTGCTGAAGCAGCTGACCGAGGCGCGCAACGGGATCCCGATGGGCACCGTGCGTCCTCCGTTGACGCCCGCGCCGGCGACGTTCGACGCCCGCTCGGCGCTCCACGACCTCGCGGTGGCGCCCGCCTAGGCAGGCTTGACTTGGCGGGCGATCCTAGATCAGATGTTTAGACGAATTCGCCCATCTCGGTCAGCCCGGGATGGCTCACCGAGGATCTCATCATGGGAACGATGACCGTCGACGTCGCCCTCGAGGCCGGCGACCTGCTCGGCGAGGGTCCGGCGTGGTGCGCCGGGGAGCAGTGCCTCTACTGGGTGGATATCAAGAAGCCGTCGGTGCGCAGCTGGAAGCCGGAGACCGGCGAGCAGCGTGTCTGGCCGGTCCCGGCCGAGATCGGCAGCATGGCGCTGCGGACCCACGGTGGCATGGTGCTCGCGCTGCGCGACGGCTTCGCCCTGCTGGACCTGCAGACCGGCGTGGTGACGCCCCTGCACGACCCGGAGCCGAACCTCCACGGGAACCGGTTCAACGACGGGAAGTGTGACCCGCAGGGCCGGTTCTGGGCCGGGACCATGGACTGCGAGGAGAAGGAGGGGCTCGGCTCGCTCTACCGGCTCGACCCCGACCACACCTGCCATCGGACGGTTGATGGCATCATCTGCAGCAACGGGCTGGGCTGGAGCCCCGACGGCCGCACGATGTACTACACCGACACCTGGACCCATCGCATCGACGCGTTCGACTTCGACCCGGCCACCGGAGAGATCGCCAACCGACGAGTCTTCACCGAGGTGCCACCGGGGGAGGGCGGTCCCGACGGCCTCGCCGTGGACGCCGAGGGCGGGGTCTGGTCCGCGCGTTGGGACGGCTGGAGCGTGGTGCGGCATGCACCGGACGGGACGGTCGATGCCGTCATCGAGGTGCCGGTTCCCCGGCCCACCAGCTGCGCATTCGGCGGGCCGGACCTGCGCGACCTCTACATCACCTCGGCCAGCGTCGGACTCGACCAGGCCGCGCTCGCGGCGGCGCCGCTGAGCGGCTCGGTGTTCCGGGTCAGGACCGACGTGTCCGGCCAGATGACCCATGAGTTCGGGGGATGACGAATCAGAGAGGATCCCCTGGATGAAAATGCCCTCCGGCGAGCTCCGTGTCGTCGACCTGTCCGTGCTGGTCTCCGAGTCGCTGCCGGCCAGCTGGCCGGGGCACATGCCGTTCACCCACAAGAACTGGAACTGGTACGCCGAGGTCGAGAATCCCATCGACCCGGTCCGGTCCGTCGGGCCGTACCGCACGAACTTCTTCGTGATGGACGAGCACTGCGGCACACACATGGACGGCCCCACGCACTTCATTCCGCCGCCCGGCTCGGGACTGGAGCACGAGGGGGAGATGGGCACGGTCACCGGCGACAAGATCGACCTCGAGCAGCTGTGGGGCCCCGCCGCGGTCATCGACGTGACCGAGCTGTCCGGAACCGGCGAAGCCCGCAGGAGCCCGGAGATCCCACCTCTTCTCATCGAGGACTGGGAGAGCAGGCACAGCAGGCTGGAGCCGGGTGACGTCGTGCTCTTCCACAGCGGTTGGGACCGCTACTACGTGCCGGGACCGGACGCGAGCCCGTTCGTGCACGACCCTTTGGTCAGCGGCGACGGGCCCGGATGGCCGGCCCCGGGGACCCCGGCAATGCGGCTGCTGCACGATCGCGGCGTCCGGACCGTCGGCACCGACTCCCCCAGCATGGGAAGCTCCCACGATGGTGCGCCGGTCCACCAGTTCGCCCTCTCGCGCGGGATGATCTTCGTCGAGATGTTGACCAACCTGCAGGGTCTCCCCGCACGAGGGGCCTACTTCGCGTTTCTTCCGCTGAAGCTGTCAGGCAGTACCGGTGGCCCCGGCCGCGCGGTCGCCCTGCTCGAGTAGCAGCCTGACCGAGGGCCGTTTTACTACAATGTGCCCATAGGTCTGGTCCACCTTTGTGACCCTTGACACCCCATGCGTACCGACTTTAACGTCGCTCCTTGCGTAGACATCAGATGATTTGACACGACGACTTCCATCATCTCCTTGGTGGGGGCCTAGATCGGGCTGGCTCTAACGAAGGATCGGAATGAAGTACAAGCTGGTCGCTCTGACCGCCGTCTTGCTGTTGCTCGTGACCGCCGGATGTTCTTCCGGGGCGTCAGGCAGCGGCGGGAAGTTCCAGATCGCACTGTCGAACTCCTACATCGGCAACAAGTGGCGCATCGAGATGGTGAATGACTTCAAGTCCACCTGCGCCAGCAAGCCGTGGAAGGACGAGGTCAGCTGCTCGGTCTACAACTCGGGCAATGACGTCAGCACACAGTCCCAGCAGATCTCCAACCTGATCTCTCAGCGCGTGGACGCGATCGTGATCGACGCGGCATCTCCGACGGGCCTCAACGGCGTGATCAAGCAGGCCTGCGCACGCGGCATCCTCGTGATCTCCTTCGACGCGCTGGCCACCGCACCGTGCGGGTTGACCGTCGCCACGGACAACTACCAGTTCGGCAAGAAGCTGGCCGAGTGGCTGGTCCAGAAGCTGCACGGCCAGGGGAACGTCATCCAGGTGACCGGCGTGCCCGGCACTTCGGTGGACACCGACCGCAACAAGGGCGCCGCGGACGTGTGGAGCCAGAACCCGGGCATCCACGTGGTGGCGAAGTACGAAGGCGACTGGGACTCCTCGACGGCGCAACGCAACACCGCCGCGCAGTTGCCGTCGATGCCCAAGGTCGACGGGATTTGGGCGCAGGGCGGCACGGACGGCATCCTGAAGGCCTTCATCCAAGACGGCCGGTCGCTGCCGCCCACCGCCGGCGAGGCCGAGAACGGTTTTCGCAAGTTCATGATGAAGGGCGGCTACCAGGGACACCACGTTGAGGGCATCTCGATAGGCCAGCCGCCGTACCTCTCCGTCGTCTCCCTGGAGCTTGCGCGCGAAATCCTCAACGGCAGCCACCCGAAGAAGAGCGTGAAGCTGCCCTTCCCGGTCGTCACCAACGACACCATCAAGCCTGGCGTGAACGTCTTCCCCGGCCTTGAGGACAGCTTCTTCGACACCTTCACCGACTCCGGACCGCACGCATCCGTCTTGATCTGCAAGGACGCGGCGCTGACGGGCAAACCATGCCCGACGCCGCCGAAGGTGCAGCTTCCCGGGTCCTGACGTGGCAGCCGACATCGGTGGTTCGGCGATCGAGGCGATCGGGCTGCGCAAGACCTACGGGCACGTCCTCGCGGTCGAGAAGGGTGACTTCTGCGCGAACTTTGGCGAGATCCACGCACTCGTGGGCGAGAACGGCGCCGGAAAGAGCACCCTGATCAAGATCCTCTGCGGCGTGACCCAGCCGGACAGCGGTGAGATCCGGATCCGCGGCGAGGGCCTGACGTTGTCGGATCCGCAGCACGCCCGGGCACTCGGCGTCGGCACGGTCTTCCAGGAGCTGACCGTGATGCCCTGGATGACCGTCGCGGAGAACCTCCTCGTGAACGACCCCCCTCGCGGGCGCAGCGGGCTGATCGCTCGGCGCAAGCTCCCGGCTCGGGCGGCCGAGATCCTGGCCACCTACGGCATGCCTCGAATCGACCCGCGGGCGCTGGCTGCCCACCTGTCGGTCGCGGACCGTCAGCTGGTCGAGATCGTGCGTGCCCTGCAGCGCAAGCCGGACATCCTGTTTCTCGACGAGCCGACCGCGGCGCTGAGCGAGAACGAAGTCGACTGGCTGTTCGAGAAGGTGAAGGCCCTGCGCGAGGCCGGTACGTGCGTGATCTTCACCTCGCACCGTTGGCGCGAGGTGGAGAGCCTCGCCGACCGCATCACGGTGTTCCGCAACGGTGCGAACGTCGGCACCCGCACGTCCCTGTCGGAGGACGAGGCGGTGCAACTGATGACCGGTCGGGCCATAGACCGCGCCTTCCCGAAGCCGCCGCCGCTTCAGGAGACCAAGCCGGTGATGCGGGTGAGGGAGCTGGCCGGGGAGGGCCTGCACGGGGTGAGCTTCGACCTCCGGCCCGGGGAGATCCTCGGAGTCGGCGGACTGGCCGGCCACGGTCAGCGGGAGCTCTTCCTCTCCCTGTTCGGGGCACAGAAGTCCACGGCCGGCAGCATCGAGGTCGAGGGCAGGCGCCGGCGCATCCGTCGGCCCCTCGACGCGATTCGTGCCGGCCTCGGCATCGCGCTGGTCCCCGAGGACCGCAAGGCCGAGGGGCTGCTCCTGGCGATGAGCGTGCGGGACAACCTGACCCTGGCCACCTTGCCCTCGTTGTCGCAGCTCGGCGTGATCCGCTGGCGTGCTGAGCGACGCAGGATGAACCAGACCATCAGCCAGCTCGCGATCAAGTCGTCGGCACCCAGCGTTGAGCCCGTGGGCGCGCTGAGCGGCGGAAACCAGCAGAAGGTCCTCATCGGACGCTGGCTGATGACCGACGCCAAGGTCCTGCTCCTCTACGACGTCACCCGCGGCGTCGACGTGGCCACCAAGCAGGAGATCTACGAGCTGGTGATCTCTCAGGCCCGGGCGGGCAAGGCGGTGCTGATCTTCTCCAGCGAGACGGAAGAGGTGGCCCGGCTCACTCATCGGGTCCTGGTGATGCGGGAGGGTCGGGTGAACGCCGAGCTCACCGGGACAGAGATCAGCGCTGAGGGCATCGTCGCCGCCGCGATCCAGAACCAGGACGGGCGCAGCCAGCGGACCAGCAGCGAGGGCAACGAGGTACCTGCATGAGCACGCAGATGAGCGGCGCCGTGGAGAAGCAGACATGGCGGTCCCCCCGACGCCACTTCGTCGCCCAGAACTCGCCGGTCCTGCTGAGCGTCGTGATCTTGGTGGTCGCGCTCACGGCGTACTACTTCCTCTACTACCGCCAGCTCGGCGCCCTGCCCGACTCCTTCGACCTCACCACGATCGTGGACAACGCGCTGCCCCTGGTGTTTGTGGGGCTCGGCCAGACCGTCGTCGTGGTCACCCGTGGCCTGGATCTGTCCGTCGGCGGGGTGCTCAGTATCTCGGTGGCGCTCGCCGCTACCCAGATGGGACACGGCGTCGGCATCGTCGGCTGGAGCCTGGCGATCCTGCTCATCGGCGCCCTGGCTGGTCTGGCCAACGGCGTGCTCGTCGCCTACGCCAGGCTCGCCCCGATCCTGGTCACGCTGGCCACGCTGTCGATCTTCGACGGCCTGGCCATCATGCTCCTGCCCAAGCCCGGCGGCCGGATCCCGACCGTCCTCACCAACGTGCTGACCAATCCGAACCGGCCCTACGGCCTGGTCTTCCTAATCCTTGCCCTGCTCATCTGGTTCGTGCTGCGCCGGTCCTCGTACGGGGTCGCTCTGTTCGCCACCGGCAACGACGAGACCGCGGCGACCGCCAACGGCATCAACGTGCGACGGACCAAGCTGTGGGCCTACGCCATCTCCGGCGTCTGCGCGGCGGCGGGAGGGTTGTTCTTCGCGGCGCGCACCACCTCTGGTGACGCAGGCGCCGGCACTCCGTTCGTGCTCACTTCGATCACGGCGGTGTTCCTCGGAGGTGCCAGCCTGTTCGGCGGTCGGGCGAGCGCGTACGGGACCACGTGTGGGGCCGTCGTGCTCACCCTCATCGTGAACGTGCTCTTCTTCGCGCACGTGAACCAGCTGTACCAGTCGTTGTACGAGGGGCTGCTGCTGGTCATCGCGGTGGTGCTCGGACTGGTGGTCGGGCGGCTGGCGAGGAGGCAGGCATGAGCGACCGGCTGACTCTCGAGCAGCGCCCCGCCGCGGCACTGAAGTGGGTGTCCACCCCCGACCGCAGGAAGGTCGTCTTCGCCTGGCTCGCAGTGCTTGTGCTGTTCGTGGTCGGTGGCCTCGTCAAGTCTGGCTTCGCGAGCGGGCACAGCATCAGCACCATCCTCGTGGTGGCCTCCTTCACCGGATACGTCGCCACCGGCCAGATGTTCGTCATCCTCATCGGCGGTATCGACCTGTCCATCCCGTGGGTGCTCAACGCCGGCGCCATCCTGCTCGTCACCTCGTCACTCGGCCATGACAGCAGCGCGGCACAGGCAGTGCTGCTCACGCTCGGGCTCGGCCTCGTTGTGGGTCTGGTCAACGGGTTGGGCGTGGGATATCTCGGCATCTCCGCGGTGGTCATGACGCTGGCCATGAACGGGATCATGCAAGGAGCCGCTCTCGGGCTCACGAACGGTCTCACCTGCAGCCGCTGCACGGCGAGCACCCCGCCCGTGGTCCACAAAGCGGTGCTCGGCGCCCCACTCGGCATCCCGAACGACCTGCTGCTGTGGCTCGGCGTCACCGCCCTGGTGACCTTCGTGCTGAGCGCGACGGTCTTCGGACGCCGGGTCTACGCGTTGGGCAACAACGAGCAGGCGAGCTTCCTGGCGGGCGTCAACGTGAAGGTGGTGACCGTGGTGCTGTACATGCTCAGCGGCTTGTTCGCGGCACTCGCCGGCATCACGCTGACGGCGTACGGCGGCCAGCCGACGCTCGGTCTGGGTGATCCGTACCTCCTGCAGTCGGTGGCGGCCGTCGTGATCGGCGGGGTCTCGATCCTGGGTGGGCGGGGGCTGTTCCTCGGCGCCGTGGCGGGGGCAATCATCCTCACCACGCTGGTGACGTTGTTGCAGGCGCTGAACATGCCCGACTACGGTCGCGACATCGTTTACGGCGCGGTGATCCTGGCGATCCTCCTGCTCTACGGCCGGGAGCGAGATCTCGGCTGAGGCGCCCTAGCCGTCCGCTCGGCGCGCTGCTTGATGCCGAGCAGCATCCGCCGCTCCATCACGAAGTCGACCGGCTCGAGCAGATGCCAGAGCAGGCCCTGCCCGCGCGGATAGCTGTAGCGCTGCCGTACGACGAGCCGAGTGCTCCGGCCTCCGTCGGTGGCCCGCACCGACCACGCCCAGGTCACGCCCGTCTCGTCGCGGGAGGCGGGGGTCGGCCCGGGCTGCTGGGTGTCCGGGTCGGCCGCCCACCAGCACCAGCGTGCGCGGCGGGTCCACCTGCGCGATGCGGTAGCACGGCGCCCGCCCGGGGAACCTGATCAGATCTCCCGACCTCCGGGTGCTGGTGCTCGGGCAGGATCTCCTGAGCGCTGTGGATCTCGCAGCCGATCAGGTTCTCCGCGGCGTCGAAGCTGTAGAGGCCGCCGCGGCCCTGGCCGACCTGGGTCAGTCACGGCCACACCGCCGCTGGTGCCGCATCGACGGTCACCGCCCGGGTCCAGGTCAGCTGCGGCGCGGGCACCAACTGGTCGCCCGGCATCCAGGCGGCGACCTCCTCCGGCTCTCCACGTGCCGTTTCAGCCCGGCCCAGATCCGAGTGACCGACTCGATGCGGCGGGGCCGGTCGTGGTCCTCGTGGCGGGCCATCTCGGCCTCCTGAAGCATGCCGGTGCGCCTTCACCTGCCAGCCTCGCCTCAGCGCCTGCCGAGCCGGTAGGGGACAACGTCCCGCTCGGCCGCGCCGTCAGTGACTGTGCCGAGGAACGCCATGGGTCTGCGCGACCCGCTGGTAGGCGAGGGCCGGCTCGAGCACCATGCCGTCGGCGAGCTGGCCGACCATCGACCGCTGGATCTCCTGCCAGGGTGTCTGGGAGGCCGGAGCCAGCGTCGAGCCGTTGCCCAGCTCGGCGCGGCGCTTCTCCAGCTCGTGGTCGTCGACCAGCATGTCGACCCGTCCCTTACGTAGGTCGAACCGCACCATGTCTCCCGTCTGCAGCAGCGCCAGGCCACCGCCGACGGCGGCCTCCGGGGAGGCGTTCAAGATCGACGGCGATCCCGACGTCCCTGACTGGCGGCCGTCGCCGATGCAGGGCAGCGAGTGGATCCCCTTCTTGATCAGGTCGACCGGCGGCTGCATGTTCACCACCTCGGCGGACCCGGGGTAGCCCACTGGTCCGGTGCCGCGGATGAACAGCGCACAGTGCTCGTCGATGTCGAGGGCCGGGTCGTCGAGCCGGTCGTGGTAGTCCTCCGGTCCGTCGAAGACGATCGCTCGACACTCGAAGACCTCGGGGTGCTCGGGGTCGCTGAGGTAGCGCTCCCGAAACTCCGGCGAGATCACGCTGGTCTTCATGATCGCGCTGTCGAAGAGGTTGCCGGTCATCACCACGAAGCCGGCCTTGTCGACGAGTGCGTCGTCGAAGGTGCGGATCACCTCCGGGTCCTCGATGGTGGCGGCGCGGCAGTTGTCGCCGATGGTGCGTCCGTTGACGGTCAACGCGTCCTCGTGGATCAGTCCGTGCCTGATGAGCTCGGCAACGACCGCGGGCACGCCTCCGGCGCGGTGGTACTCCTCACCGAGGAACCGGCCGGCCGGCTGCAGGTCGACGAGCAGCGGCACGTCGTGGCCGCGCTCCTGCCAGTCCCGGACCTCGAGCGGCACGCCGGCGTGCCGGGCGATCGCGTTCAGGTGGATGGGAGCGTTGGTGGAGCCGCCGATCGCGGAGTTGACCACGATCGCGTTCTCGAACGCATCCCGGGTGAGGATGTCGGACGGCTTCAGGTCCTCGTGCACCATCTCGACGATCCGCAGGCCGGTCCGGTAGGCGACCCTGCCCCGGTCGCGGTGCGGGGCCGGGATGGCCGCCGACGCCGGCAGGCTCATGCCGAGCGCCTCGGCCAGGCTGTTCATGGTGGAGGCAGTGCCCATCGTGTTGCAGTGCCCCGGCGAGGGAGCGGAGGAGGCGACCATCTCCACGAACTCGGCCTCGTCGATCTCGCCGGCGGCGAGCATCTCGCGGGCCTTCCACACGATGGTGCCCGACCCGACTCGTTCGCCCTTGAACCAGCCATTCAGCATCGGCCCGCCGGACAGCACGATGGCGGGGATGTTCACCGTCGCCGCGGCCATCAGGCAGGCGGGCGTGGTCTTGTCGCAGCCGGTGGTCAGCACCACGCCGTCGAGCGGGTAGCCGTAGAGCACCTCGACCAGACCGAGGTACGCGAGGTTGCGGTCGAGCGCCGCGGTCGGCCGCTTCCCGGTCTCCTGGATCGGGTGCACCGGGAACTCGAACGCGACACCGCCTGCCTCCCGGATCCCCTCGCGCACGCGCTCGGCGAGCTGCAGGTGGTGCCGGTTGCACGGCGACAGGTCGGAGCCGGTCTGCGCGATCCCGATGATGGGCTTGCCCGACTGCAGCTCCTCACGGGTGATCCCGTAGTTCATGTACCGCTCGATGTAGAGCGCCGTCATCCCGGTGTTCTCCGGGTTGTCGAACCATTCCTGGCTGCGCAGGCGCCTCGACACCAGCTGCACCTCATTCGTCGCGCGGGTTCGGAAAATGGACATCTGGTCATCAGATGTCTCGCGTCGAACCTAGGACCCTCAACTACCCCTGTCAACAGCAGCGTTCGAGTCAGGACATCGCGGCGATGTGCGCACGCGTTTCCTCGAGATGGCGAGTCATCAGATCGGCCGCGGTACGCGAGGACCGATTGCGAATGGCCTGGTAGATCATTGTGTGCATCTCGAGCGCACGCGCGTTGACCGCATCGTCCTGCGAGGTCTGCAGCCGGATCTCGCGGAGGCCGGCGTCCACCGGGGCCAGCAGCGCCGGGACGAAGTCGTTGCCGACCGACCGCAGCACCGCCAGGTGGAAGTCGATGTCGGCACGCGAGAACGCCTCCGCGTCCTGCCCGTCGTGAGCGACCCGCGCCCGGTCCAATGCGGCGCGCATCTCGGCCAGCGACTCCGCAGTCCGCCGCTTGGCGGAAAGCGACGCCGCCCCCACCTCGACGATGCTGCGCACCTCGGTCAGCCGAAGCGCGAGATCGTGGTCGCGCTTGACGAGGGTTGCCAACAGCTGCGGGTCGAGGGGGAGCCACCGCGCCTGTGGGTTCACGAACGTGCCGCGTCCCTGCTCAACCCGTAGCACCCCCCGCTGCCCCAGCGACTTGACCGCCTCTCGCAGGGTTAGGCGGGACACACCGCTCTCGTCGGCGAGCACCGGCTCGGGTGGGAGGCGGGACTCGGGCGGGTAGACGCCGTCCACGATCTCCTGCAGCAACTGGTTCGCGACCTGCTCGGCGAGCCCGCTCCGGACGGCGCGGCGACTCGCCCGTCCTGGCGCTGCCTCGCTCATTCCCGGCTCCTCACGACGGAACCCTAGCGCGCTCGCATCCAGCCCGCCGGAGACGAGAAGTTTGCGGCAATGTAACGGTCCGGTCTTTTCTATGACTTGGCGCAAATTAGGTCTTGGCGGGGGTACTGCCCGGGGTCTATGGTGATCGGCAATTCCGAACAGCCGTTCACCAGCGTGAACGACTCGAGTCCGAGTCGACCTCAGGAGGTCCCATGTCGCGCGATGGAGACAAGTTCCCACCGGCGCTCCACACGTCCGAACTTGCCCGGATGGCCGCCAGCGGGGTGAGCCGACGCTCACTGCTGCGCTCCATGGGGCTCGGTGTCGGTGCCCTGGCCGCCGGCTCGCTGCTCAGCGCGTGCGGCGGGTCGAGCGCCGGCGGGGCACCCCAGGTGGTCAAGTCCGGGCCGATCGAGAAGGGGGCCAAGCTCAAGCTGCTGCGCTGGTCGGCCTTCGTCGACGCCGACCAGACCAACTGGGAGAAGAACACCCAGGCCTTCACGCAGAAGACCGGTGTGCCGGTGAGCATCGACTGGGAGACCTGGACCGACGTACAGCCCAAGGCCGCGACGGCCGCGCACGTCGGCTCCGGACCGGACCTCGCCATCGCCTTCTACGACACCCCGCAGCAGTTCCCGGACAAGCTCGTCGACCTGTCCGACGTCGCCGATGACATCTCCAGCAAGGCCGGCGCGTGGTTCTCGACCCCGCAGAAGTACGGCCAGTCCAACGGACAGTGGATCGCGATCCCGCTCGGCGCCAACGGGGCGGAGTGGAACTACCGGGTGTCGTGGGCGAAGGCCGCCGGCTTCAGCGAGTTCCCCAAGGACACCGACGGGCTGCTGGAGTTCGCCAAGGCGATGAAGACCGACGGGCACCCGATCGGCCTGGCGCTCGGCCACGCGGTCGGCGACGCCAACACCTGGACCCACTGGCTGATCTGGGCGTTCGGCGGGATGACCGTCGACTCCAACGGCAAGATCGCCGTGGACCAGGACGGGACGATCAAGGCGCTGGAGTACGCCAAGCAGTTCGGCGACCAGATGATCAGCGGGGTGGCGTCCTGGGACGACTCCAACAACAACAAGGCCTACCTGGCCGGACAGCTCGGCGCCACCTCGAACGGCATCTCGATCTACTACTCGGCCCAGTCCGACGCGCCCGACGTCGCGGCGGACACCATGACCGCGGAGTTCCCGGTCGGGCCGGTCGGCAAGCCGACCCAGTTCCACCAGATCTCCCAGTTCATGGTGTACGCCTACACGCAGTACCCGAACGCCGCCAAGGAGTACATCAAGTTCATGATGGCTCCCGAGCAGTACAAGCCCTGGATGGAGGCCTCCGAGGGCTACGTGAGCCCGCCGCTGGAGAGCTACACCCAGGACCCGTTCTGGACCTCGAAGCCGCAGTTCACGCCGTACCGGGACGCAGCGAAGAACATGCTGTGGGACGGCTACTCGGGCCCGATGGGCATCCAGTCCTCGCAGGCCCTCGCCGACTACGTCGTCGTGGACATGGTGGCCCGCGCCGCGACCGGGCAGCAGAGCCCGAAGGACTCGGCGAACCAGGCCGCCGCTCAGCTGAAGCGGATCTACGGCGTCTGACCATCTCCTCGGCGGGCGTGGGTGCCGACCACACGTGAGTCGGCACCCACCGCCACGTCACACCGAGAGCTAGGAAGGAACCAGGGATGGCAGCCACCACCGAAGAGGTTCCGACGGGGCGGACCGGCGGCTCACCCGGGCCGGGCGTGCCGTGGCGGGTGCGCATGCGCAACGACTCGCGGCTGGCGGCGATCTTGTTCCTGCTGCCGGCGGTGCTCATCCTCGTCGGCCTGCTGGGCTACCCGCTGGTGCTGGGCGTCTGGCTCAGCCTCACCAACGAGACCCTCGCCGAGTCCGGCCAGTTCGTCGGTCTGTCGAACTTCATCTACCTGGTGCAGGACCCGGTGTTCCGCACGGCCGTCTTCAACACCGTGCTGTACACCGTGGTCAGCATCTTCTTCAAGTACATCCTCGGGATGGCGCTCGCGCTGCTGCTCAACCGCAAGCTGCGGTTCAAGGGGCTGCTGCGCGCGGTGTTCCTGCTGCCGTGGGTGGTGCCCACCGTGCTGTCGGCGATCGCCTGGTGGTGGATCTTCGACTCGCAGTTCTCGATCCTGAGCTGGATCGGGATCCACCTCGGGCTGATCCACCACAACATCAACTTCCTGGGCTCGCCCTGGAACGCCCGCTGGTCGGTGATCGCGGTCGACATCTGGCGCGGCACTCCGTTCTTCGCGATCTCCCTGCTGGCCGGCCTGCAGACCGTGCCCAAGTCGCTGCACGAGGCGGCGGACATGGACGGGGCGACCAGCTGGCAGCGCTTCCGGCACGTCACGCTGCCGATGCTGTCGGGCATCACCGCGATCGTCGTCACGTTCTCGGCGATCTTCACCTTCAGCGACTTCTCGCTGGTCTACTCGATCACCCGGGGCGGGCCCAACAACGCCACCCACCTGCTGGCGACACTCGCCTACCAGGAGGCGATCCAGGGCGGCAACCTGTCGGAGGGCGCAGCGATCGCGATGTTCATCGTGCCCGTGCTGTTCGCCGTCACGCTGCTGACGTACTTCAAGGTCTCCCGGCGGAAGTGGTGATCCGATGACTCACTCGATGAGTGTCGACGAGAAGGCCGCTGCCCTCGAGCAGCAGTCGGGCAGCCGGTTCGTGGGCTGGATGTCGCGGATCGGGCAGCGGAACTGGGGGAAGGACCCCGAGGAGCCGGAGGGCACCGACTACCTGGTGTCCCTCCCGCGCCGTGTGGTCACGCTCTGGCTGCCGCTGCTGCTGTTCGCGATCGTGCTGCTGTTCCCCTTCTACTGGATGGTGCTGACCGCCATCAAGCCGAACGGGCAGCTGCTCAACTACGACAAGTACAGCCCGCTGTGGGTGCACGGCCCGACGCTGTCGCACATCACGCACCTGCTGTTCCACACCGAGTTCCTGACCTGGCTCGGCACGTCCATGTTCGTGTGCGTGCTGGCGACCGCGATCTCGCTGGTGGTAAGCGTGATGGCGGCCTACTCGATCCAGCGGATCAGGTTCCGCGGCTCGGCGATGGTGGGGAACCTGATTTTCCTGGCGTACGTCGTACCGCCGTCGATCCTGTTCATCCCGATGGCGCAGGTGATGATCAACCTCGGGCTCTACAACAACCGTTGGGCACTAGTGGTGACCTACCCGACGTTCCTGATCCCGTTCTGCACCTGGCTGTTGATGGGCTACTTCAAGTCCATCCCCTACGAGCTGGAAGAGGTCGCCCTGATGGACGGGGCTAGCCGATTCCAGATCATGCGGAAGATCATCCTGCCGCTGGCCGGCCCGGGTCTGATCTCCGCGGGCATCTTCGCCTTCACGCTGAGCTGGAACGACTTCCTCTACGCCCTGACGTTCATCTCCGACAGCGACAAGAAGACGGTGCCGGTGGCGACGCTCACCAACCTCGTGCAGGGCGACGTCTACCAGTGGGGGCCGCTGATGGCCGCCGCGCTGATGGGCTCCATCCCCGTCGTGATCTTCTACTCGTTCTTCGTCCGCCATTACGTGGCAGGCATGACCGGCGCGGTGAAGGAATGACGACCCGCCCCGCCACCTACCCGACCCCTGGAACAAGGAGCCGCACCGATGGCTGATGTGAACATCGTCGACGTCCGCAAGAAGTACGGACGCACCGAGGTTGTCCACGGCGTCAACGTCGACATCGAGGACAAGGAGTTCGTGGTCCTGGTCGGCCCGTCCGGGTGCGGCAAGTCCACGCTGCTGCGGATGGTCGCCGGGCTGGAGAACATCAGCGACGGCGAGATCCGCATCGACGGCCGGCGGGTCAACGAGCTGCCGCCCAAGCAGCGCGGCTGCGCCATGGTGTTCCAGAACTACGCGCTCTACCCGCACATGAAGGTCTTCGACAACATGGCCTTCAGCCTGATGCTGGCCAAGGCACCGAAGTCCGACATCCAGCAGCGGGTCAAGCAGGCGGCCAAGGCGCTCGCCATCGAGGATTACCTCGACCGCTACCCCAAGGAGCTCTCCGGCGGCCAGCGGCAGCGGGTGGCGATCGGCCGAGCGCTGGTCCGTGACCCCAGCGTGTTCCTGTTCGACGAGCCGCTGTCCAACCTCGACGCCAAGCTGCGGGTGGACATGCGCGCCGAGCTCAAGGAGCTGCAGCGCCGGCTCAGCCGCACCGTCATCTACGTCACCCACGACCAGGTCGAGGCGATGACGATGGCGGACCGGATCGTGGTCATGCACGACGGGGTGGTGGAGCAGGTCGGCGAGCCGCTCGAGCTCTACGACCGCCCCGCGAACACCTTCGTGGCGGGGTTCATCGGCTCCCCTGCGATGAACATGTTCCCCGCCACGGTCCGTCGTACCAACGGGGCGCCGCAGGCGCTCACCGAATTCGGCGTCGCCCTGCCGCTGCCGCAGCAGGCGCCGGTGCTGGACGGGCAGCGGATCGTGTACGGCGTGCGGCCCGAGCACGTCGTGCCCTGCGGGGAGAGCGACGGTGTCCCGGTGACGGTGTCGCTCGTCGAGCCGCTCGGCTCGCAGACCGCTGCGCTGGTCCGGTTCAGCGAGGACTCCCCCGAGCTGCAGCTGCTCTCCGCCGAGCGGCTCACCGTCCGCCCGGACGAGAAGATCTGGGTGCGTCCGGCGCTGGACCAGGTGCACGTGTTCGACGGCGACAGCGGCGACCGGCTGTAGCGGCGGTCAGTCGGGGAGGGCGAGGGCGTCCAGCAGCTGCGCACGGCCCCGCAGCATCAGCGGGGCGGCGACAGCGAGCCCGGCACCGACCACCAGCCAGGCGGCGTCGTAGCCGATGTGCCCAACCAGGACGCCGAACGTCAACGGTCCGGCGGCCGCGCCGGTGCTGGCGCCTAGCTGGGTCAGACCGGTGGCTCGGGCCGGCGCGCCGGGGTGGCTGGTGGCGATCGCGAAGTTGAACAGGCCGGCCCAGCCCCAGCCGGCCGCCCAGGCGATCACTGCACCCGGGACGAGCAGCGCCGGCAGGCCAAGCGCGATGAGCAGCATCCCCGCTGAGCCGACCGCGCACAGTCCGGCGACCCAGCGCAGGTGCCCGCTGCGTCGGCGGTCGGCGCGGTGCCCGATCGAGAGCCGCACGAGCAGGCTGGCCAGGCTGCTGATCGCGGCCACGAACCCGGCCGTCGCCACGTCCAGCCCCTCATGCACCGCGGCGGGCACGAAGAACGCGCCGAGCGCGTTGCCGGCCGCCGAGCCCAACCCGATAGCCAGTGCGAGTGTGATCAGCGGTCCGCGCGCGAACCTGGGGGTACGACGGACGGCGGGACCGGTCTGCGGACGGGTCACCGGCTGCACGCCCGGGACCGTGACCGCGGCGAGCGCGGCCAGCACGGCCGCGGCCGCGAAGGCGGTCCGCCAGCCCACCAGTCCCGTCGCCGCGGGCACCGCGAGCCCGGCCAGCAGGGTCGCGGCCGGGATGGCCGCCTGCTTGGCCCCGAACGCCAGCCCCTGCCGGCCCTGGGCCACGGTCTGGGCGAGGTACCCGTTGGCGGCCGGCTGGATCGCACCGTTGGCCACCCCGCCGACCGCCAGCAGCGCGGTCAGCCCGCCCCAGCCGTGCGCGACGACCGCGATGCCCAGCAGGCACAGGCCGCTGACCAGTGCGCCGACCCGCATCACCAGCGCGCCACCCACCCGGTCCGCCGCCGCGCCCGCAGTGAGCGCGCTGGCCGCGGAGGTCACGAAGAACACCGCGGTCGCGACGCCCAGCCCGCCGGCACCGAACCGCAGTCCGGTGCGCATCTGCACGCTGAGCGCACCGGTGAGGAATACCGGCAGCAGTCCCACACAGGTGGTGACTAGCGCGGACAGGGTGGCTCGGACCGGTCTGCCCAACCCGCCTTCGGTGTTCACTTGTGCGGGGCGGAGCCCGCGGGTGTCGGACTCAGTGGCGTCACGTGGCGGTCCCGGCCAGCGCGGGGATGGCCAGCCCGGGCGCCCCGAGCGGGGAGGTCGTCGCGTCAGGAGCCAGCCGGTGCAGCAGGTCCAGGCCGATCCGGGCCCGGCGCACCCGCTCCCGGCCGAGCAGCTTCGGCAGGTCGCCCAGGTGGCCGCCGCTGGGGTAGATGTCGGGGGCGTTGCGCAGCCCGAACTTCAGGTAGACCGGCGCGGCCACCCGCACGATCTCGGCGATCTCGTAGTGCCGGACGAACCCGCCGACGTCGTCGGGCGCCTCGACGTAGATGTCGAGGGGGATGTCCACCGCGGCCCGGATGGCCGCCAGCTGGGCCAGACTCAGGTCGGTGGGCACGTTGTAGGTGTCCGCGCCGAGCAGCGCGATCCGGCGGATCGCGGCCGGGTTCGCGGCACCCATCATCACGCTGATCTTGAACTGGAGGTCGGCCGGCAGCAGTCCCGCCTCGCGCATCCCCGCGGCCATCTCCAGGGTGCCGATGTCGGTGAGCAACACGCTGCGGAAGCCGGCCTCGGCGGCCCGGACCACGTCGGAGAGGCAGTGCACCAGCTGCTCGGTGCCGCGCTGCCGTGGTGCCAGCACCCCGCCGGCGGGCGCACGGGTCATCGCGCCGGTGTCCCAGCCGGCGATCGGGCGCGCGAACAGGCTGACCTCGACCGGCCGATCCCCGGCGGTGCGGGCCATCTCGGCGAGCTCGGCGTCGGTCTGCAGCATCACCCCGCTGCCCTGGGAGACCCGGTGCACGGTGACGTCGAGCTCGTCGGCGGCGGTCAGCACCGCGGCGAGCACGCCCGGGCCCTCGACGCTGGGGATCTCGACGCGGTACTGCGCCCCATCGGGAAAACGCTTCTGGCTGGTCGGCAGCTCGTGCAGGTCACCGCCGGGCAGACCGACCGACCGGAGGTAGTCCCGAACCGTCTCCATGCACGCCTCCCGGTTGCTCGCCGCCGACAGATGGTTCACAATGGCGAACAGCGTTCGCAGACTAGACCGTAGGTCCGGCGCCAGAGCGGGTCAAGCGGCCGTCTCAAACCAGGCGGTCGCGCGTCGTCCCCTCCTGGCGTCCGGTATCTTCTCGCCGGCGTTGGAGGTAGTGGTGGCAGCAGCGGAGCAGCCGGAGTCCGGAGCCGCTGCGTCCCGCGTGGTGAAGTCGGCCGACCGCACCCTCGACGTACTCGAGGAGCTCGCCGGCTCCCCCGGGCCTCTCGCGCTCGGCGAGCTGTCCCGCCGGCTGGGCATCCCGAAGAGCAGCCTGCACGGCCTGCTGCGCACCCTGGAGCGACGCGGCTGGGTCGAGGTGGACGACAGCGGGCTGCGGTTCAGGCTCGGGGTGCGGGCCATGCAGGTCGCCGGCAGCTACCTCGACCACGACCGGGTGCTCGCCGCCGCGCGGCAGGTGTTGGACACCATCGCCAACGAGACCGGCGAGACGGTGCAGCTGGCCCGGTTCGACGGCGCGGACGTCGTCTACCTGGCCCAGCGGCAGGCCCGGCACCCGGTGCGGCTGATCTCCTCGATCGGCCAGCGGCTGCCCGCGCACGCGACCGCGTTGGGCAAGGCGCTGCTCTCCCAGCTCGACGAGGAGGAGCTGGACCGCCGGCTCACCTTCCCGCTGGAGAGCCTGACGGAGTGGACCATCACCGAGCGCGAGCAGCTGGTGGCCGACCTGCGGGTGACGCGGATGCGCGGCTACGCCAGTGACGAGCAGGAGGCCACCCACGGGTTGCACTGCTTCGCCGCCGCCGTCCCCGACCCGCTCGGCGAGACGCCGACGCACAGCATCAGCGTGTCCGTTCCGTCGTTCCGCATGCAGCCCGGCGTGCGCGAGCGGATCATCGCGCTGCTGCTGGAAGGTACGGCGCAGGTCGGCAACCGGCTCGGCGCCCGCATCGCGGACGGCACCGCGCGGTGACCCCGGTCGCCGCGCTCGGACTCGACAGCGAGGAGTGAACGTGGCCTACGACGTGGGAGTCATCCCCGGAGACGGGATCGGCCAGGAGGTCGTGCCCGCCGCCATCCAGGTGGTCGACCGGGCAGCCGAGCTGCACGGCTTCGAGGTGAGCTGGACGCACTACCCGTGGGGCTGCGACCACTACCTGGAGACC
The DNA here is from genome assembly GCA_035765755.1 of Nocardioidaceae bacterium. GTDB lineage: Bacteria > Actinomycetota > Actinomycetes > Propionibacteriales > Nocardioidaceae > DASSKA01. The sequence goes on along the minus strand of DASTWW010000009.1, from coordinate 5,251 downwards.
GGCGCGATGATGCCCGAGGACGGCCTGGCGCAGCTGAGCCGGCACCAGGCGGTGTTCTTCGGCGCCGTCGGCCACCCGGACGTGCCGGACCACGTCTCGCTGTGGGGCCTGCTCATCCCGATGCGCCGCGGCTTCGGTCAGTTCGTCAACCTGCGGCCGTGCAAGACGCTGCCCGGCACCACCGGGCCGCTCGCCCGCGCCGAGCCGATCGACCTGGTGGTGGTGCGCGAGAACGTCGAGGGCGAGTACTCCGAGATCGGCGGGCGGATCTACACCGGCACCCAGGACGAGGCCGCGGTGCAGGAGTCGGTGTTCACCCGCCGTGGCGTGGAACGCATCCTGCGCTACGCGTTCGAGCTGGCCCGGTCCCGGCGCGGGGACCTGGTGGCCGCCACCAAGTCCAACGGCATCGTGCACACCATGCCGTTCTGGGACCAGGTCTGCCGTGAGGTCGCCGCCGACTACTCCGACGTCTCCTGGCGGCTGATGCACGTCGACGCGCTCGCCGCCGCCCTGGTCATGCAGCCGGAGAGATTCGACGTGGTGGTCGGCTCGAACCTGTTCGGCGATGTGCTGAGCGAGATCGGCGCGGCCATCACCGGCAGCATCGGCACCGCCCCGTCGGCGAACATCGACCCGACCCGCGAGCACCCGTCGCTGTTCGAGCCGATCCACGGGTCGGCCCCGGACATCGCCGGCACCGGGGTCGCGAACCCGGTGGGTCAGATCTGGTCCGCGGTGCTGATGCTGGAGCACCTCGGCGAGGCCGCGGCGGCGAGCAGCGTGATGGCCGCTCTGGAGCGGGTCACCGCTGACCCCGCGCTCCGCACCCGCGACCTCGGCGGGCAGTGCGGCACCAAGGAGGTCGCCGACGCGGTGACCGCGGCTCTCAAGGCTGTATAGGAACGACGAGAGGCAGGCATGGAGAAGACACCGCTCGGTGACACCGGGCTGACCAGCTCACGGCTGGTGCTCGGCACGATGACGTTCGGCTCCCAGGTGGACGAGGCCGCGGCGACGGAGATGGTCGCCCGGGCGCTGGACGCCGGGATTAACCACCTGGACACCGCGAACTCCTATAACGCCGGTGTGTCGGAGGAGATCGTCGGCCGGGTCCTCGGCTCGCGGCGCGACGAGGTGATGCTGGCCAGCAAGGTGTTCAACCGGTTCGGCCCCGGACCGGACGAGCAGGGGCTGTCCGGGCCGGCGGTGCGCAAGGCGATCGACGCCAGCCTGCGCCGGTTGGGCACCGACCACGTCGACATCTACTACCTGCACCAGCCGGACTGGACGGTGCCGATCGAGGAGACGCTGGCGGTGATGGCCGAGCTGGTCGAGGCCGGCAAGGTCCGCCACGTCGGCGTCTCCAACTACGCCGCCTGGCAGATCTGCGAGATCCGCAACCTGGTCGAGCGCAACGGCTGGCCGCCGGTGGTGATCTCGCAGCAGATGTACAACCTGCTGGCCCGCTCGCTCGAGGACGAGTACGCCGCCTTCTCCGAGCAGGCCGGGCTCGCCGACATCGTCTACAACCCGCTGGCCGGTGGACTGCTGACCGGCAAGCACCAGTACGGCGAGGCGCCGAGCACCGGCCGGTTCACCCAGGAGAGCTACCGGGACCGGTACTGGACCAAGGGCCAGTTCGAAGCCGTCTCCCGCCTCGGCGAGGTGGCGGCCGGCGCCGGGTTGTCGCTGATCGAGCTCTCTCTGCGCTGGCTGCTCAGCCGGCCGGTGGTGGACGCAGTGCTGCTCGGCGCCTCCAGCCTGGAGCAGCTGGAGGCCAACCTGGCCGCTGCCGAGGGGCCGACGCTCGACGAGGCCACGCTCGCCGCCTGCGACGAGGTGTGGCGGGAGCTGCGCGGGCCGATCCCGCGCTACAACCGTTAGACGCGTCGTACCCCAGCTACGGCGTCTCTGAGCGCGGCGGAGGCCGCGGTCATGTCGTCGGCGCTGCCCTTGGTCAGCGCGCCGCCGCAGCCGACGGCGACCGCCCCGGCGGCCAGCCACTCCGCGGCGTTGCCGGCGTCCACGCCGCCGGTGGGGACGAGCGGCGCCTGCGGCAGCGCGGCGCGGACCGCGCGCACGAAGCCGGGCCCGAGCTGTGCGGCGGGGAATACCTTCACCAGGTCCGCGCCGGCCCGCAGCGCGGCGAGGATCTCGGTCGGGGTGGCCGCGCCGGGCAGCACCGGCACGCCGTACGCGTGACCCGTTTCGATCACCTCCGGCAGCACCGCCGGAGTGACCAGGAAGCGCGCGCCGGCCAGGCAGGCGAGCCGCGCGGTCGCCGCGTCCAGCACCGTGCCGGCGCCGAGCAGGACGTCGTCGTCGCGCAGCTCCTTGATCGCGTCCAGACCGTCGCGGGTGGTGAGCGCGACCTCGAGCACATTGATGCCGCCGGCCGCGACCGCGCGGGCGGCGCGCACCGCCTCCGCGGCGTCGCCGGTCCTGATGATGCCGACCACCTTGGCTTCGGCGATGGCCGTGGTGACTTCCCAGTGGTGCACGCTTCCTCCTCCTCGCCGCGCCGCCGCTCAGCGGTCGATGTCGGTTCCGTCCAGCGCTGCCGCGAGGTCCTCGCGAGTCGGCAGCGCGTCGGTGTCGCCGGGCCCCTGTACGGCGAGGGCGCCTGCGGCGCAGCCGTGCTGCAGGGCAGTGGCCACGTCGTGGCCGTGCAGCACGGCGGAGAGGTACCCAGCGTCGAAGGCGTCACCGGCCCCCACCGGGTCGACGACGCTGACCCGGTGCGCGTCGGCGCTCCACTCCCGTTCCCCGTCGGTGGCCCAGGCGCCGGCGGCGCCCTGCTTGACGACGACCGTCTGGCCGCCGGTGCCGAACCATCCCGCGATGGCCGGGGCTTCGGGCCGGCCGCAGAGCAGCTCGCCCTCGTGATGCCCGACCAGCACGATGTCCGCGTCGGCCGCCAGCCGCTGCAGCACGGGGGCGGCGTCGGCCGGGGACCACAGCCGGGTGCGCAGGTTCGGGTCGAAGGCCACGATCACGTTGTGCTGCTTGGCGATTGCGACGGCCTTCTCGGTCGCGGCCAGCGCGGTCTCGCTGAGCGCCGGAGTGATGCCGGTGACGTGCAGCATCCGCGCCGATGCGACGTACTCCTCGTCGACGTCCTCGGGTCCCAACCGACTGCCGGCGGAGCCGTCACGGTAGTAGAGCACCGAGATCCGTCGCTGCGGGTGGCTGTCTCGGACCAGGAGGCCGGTCGGGGCGGCGTCGTCGACGCGAGCGCGGCTGACGTCGACCGACGCCGCGCGGAGCGCACCGAGCACCGCAGTCCCGAAGGCGTCGGCGCCGACCCGGCCGAACCAGCCGACCCGGTGGCCGAGCCGAGCAAGCCCGATGGCGAGGTTGGACTCGGCTCCGGCGATCGAGCGGGTGAACGCGGTGGCGTGGGCCAGCGGCACGGTGGGCTGGGCGTAGAGCAGCGCCATGGTCTCGCCGAACGTCACGCAGTCGCGCTCTGTCACCTCGCGGTGCCCTTCCTCGCAGCGGTCCGGCTGGGTCGCACGCCCGTTCAGCGACGTGAACGGGCTTCCGTATGCTGACCGGTGGCCACGGTAGTGACGCCCACCGACGGCGTCAACGTCGCGCCCGTCGGCCGGGCTCAGCTGGCCGTGTCCAGGCCTATGTCCAGGGCGGGTGCGGACTGGGTGAGGGCGCCGACGGCGATCAGGTCCACGCCAGTGAGCGCGGTCGCCCGGGCGTTCTCGAGGCGCAGGCCCCCGCTGGCCTCCAGCACGGTGGTCGGGGCGACGCTGCGCACCCGGCGCACTGCGGCGCGCAGGGTGTCGAGGTCGAAGTTGTCGAGCAGGACTTGGTCTGCGCCGCGATCAAGCGCCTCGTCGAGCTGGGCCAGGGAGTCCACCTCGACCTGCACCGGGACGTCGTGGTCGGGATGGGCGGCTCGCACCGCGTCCAGCGCGGCCCCGACCCCGCCCGCGACGGCGACGTGGTTGTCCTTGACGAGGATCTGGTCGTAGAGACCGGCGCGGTGGTTGGTGCCCCCGCCGCAGCGGACGGCGTACTTCTCCAGGGACCGCAGCAGCGGCATCGTCTTGCGGGTGTCGCGGACCTTGACGTCGGTGCCGTCGAGGGCGTCGACCCACTGCCGGGTCGTGCTGGCGATCCCGGACAGGTGGCTGAGCAGGTTGAGCGCGGTCCTCTCCAGGGCGAGCACGGCGCGGGCCGGGGCCTTCAGCGTCGCGAGCCGTCCTCCGGCGCTGATGTGCTCGCCGTCGACGGCCGTCGCGGTGAAGGCTGCGGCGGGGCCGATCGCGTCCTCGACCATGGCCGCCAGCACGGTGATACCGCACAGGACCCCAGCCGCCCGGGCGGTGAAGCAGACCTTGGTCCGGGCGTCCTCGGGCACGATCGCCTGCGAGGTGAGGTCGCCCACCTGCGCGAGGTCCTCGGCCAGCGCCGCGCGCAGCAGGCCGAGCACCTCGTCGGGGTCGAGCCCGGCCTGACGCAACGCCTCCCGGGTCGCCGGCTGGGCGCCGTGTACGCCGAGCACCCGGCCGGTCACAGCGCAGCTCCGGCCAGCACGCACTCCTCGGAGGACCGCAGGTAGGCGCAGGGGACGCCGTCGGGATCGAGCCGCACCTCGACGCGAGTTGAACTCGGCAACCCGGACGCCGGCGCGTCCGCGCGGAGGTGGCAGCCGACGCTCTCGTGCCGAGCGGCCGCGGCCGCGACCACGGCCGACGCGACCAGGCAGGTGGTGTCCCTCGTGGCCAGCGGCCGCAGCTGGGAGGCGGCGGTGTCCAGGCCGGCGGCGTCCCGGATGATGCCGGCGTGCCGGTCCACCAAGGTGCGGGCGCGGGTGGCCAGGTCGATGTCGTCGGTCAGGCCGGCGTCGTACATCGCATCGTCGGCTCGGTCCTGCGGCGCGGGCAGCTCGAGGGTGAGGCCGGCCGCCACCCGGGCGCCGTAGACGAGCCCCTCGAGCAGGCTGTTCGAGGCAAGCCGGTTGGCACCGTGCACACCGGTGGCCGCCACCTCGCCGACCGCGTAGAGGCCGGGCACGTCGGTGGCCCCCCAGGCATCGGTCGCCACCCCGCCGCACAGGAAGTGGGCGGCGGGGCGCACCGGGATCGGGTCCCGCGCCGGGTCCACCCCGGCGGAGGAGCAGGCGGCGGCCACGGTCGGGAACCGCCTCCGCACGTCGGCCACGGCGCGGGCATCCAGCCAGACGTGGTCGGTCCCCTCGACGGTCATGGTGCGGTGGATCGCCGCGGCG
>DASTWW010000008.1:0-17864 GCA_035765755.1 Nocardioidaceae bacterium | reverse complement strand
GAGCTAGCCCGCCTTGGTGCTGCCTGGGTGCTCGCCCCCGACGCGCTCGATGATGTCCGCCCCGCGGGTGAGGCCGTCCCGGGCCCGGATCCTCGCGCCCATCTCGGCCATCCGCCTGCGGAGTGCCGTGTCGGCCAGCAGGGTTTCCACTGCGGCGTTCAGCTGCCCCGGCGTGAACTCGTAGGTCGGGAGCCGGATGCCGAAGCCGAGCTCGTGCATGCGCTGGGCGTTGTCGTACTGGTCCCAGAACAACGGCAACACCACCATCGGCTTGCCGAAGTGCAGCGACTCGGTGGTCGTGTTGTTGCCGCCGTGGGTGATCACCAGGTCCGCGCGGGGAATCACCGTGGTCTGCGGCAGCGTCTGTGCGCCGACCATGTTGTCGGCCAGGGTGAGCTCGTGGGCCCGCGGGCCCATGCTCACGATGAACCGGTGCGGGCTGTCTGCGAGCGCGTCGACGAGTCGCTGCATGAGCTCCACGTCGGCACCGCCGAGGGACCCGAGCGACACGTAGACCAGGGCGGACCCGTCCGGGCGGTGCGCGACGGTGTCGGGTACGACGTACGCGTCGTCGGTGCGCCGGACACTCGAGTCGATCCGGTGCCAGCAGCCGTCCAGGGGCCGGTCACCGACGTAGTCCGCCTCCTCTGGATAGACGTAGACGTTCGCGGCGTTGTCTCGCGGCATGAACTCCAGGTAGGGCAACGGTGCCGCGCCCTGGGCGACCACCCAGGCGTTGAACGCCTCCCACATGTCCATGTGCGACCGCTCGAACTCGGCGCGGAACGGGCTCCAGGAGGCCGGGTCGTCGTGAGGGAGGCCGGAGAACCGCGGGGCGACGCCGTCCCCCGGCACCTCCAGCGGGTTGCACGAGACGATGCGGACGAAGGGCGCGCCGCTGGTGGTCAGCGCCGGGAAGAGCACCACGTTGTCCTCGACCAGGACGTCGGGACGGACCTCGTCGATGATCCTCCGCAGGGTCGGCTCGGCGTACCTGGCGCCGTCGATCAGGGCCTGGTAGGTGGGCTTGACGAAGGTGGTCAGCTGCTCCGCCGTACTCTTGCGGAACTCCGGCGCGGTCTCGGCGATGAAGTCGGTCCAGAACTGGCCGGCGTCCTCGGCCGCGGCCCCCGGACCGGGCTCGGCGAGGTCGATGAGCCGCTCGTCGAAGCCCAGCGGGGCGAGCCGGCCCTCCCAGGAGGCCTCCGACGCGAACACCACCCGGTGGCCTCGCTCCAGCAGCAGGTCACCGAGCCCGATGCACTGGTTCGTCGGGCCGTACGCCGACTCGGGCAGGAACAGGATGGTGAGCGGGCGGCTCATGACCGGTGTCGCGTTCCCTTCGTGCGGAGCCGGAGCAGGCCGTCATTATCAGGCGGTCTCCTCCTGGACCGCCAGAGCGGCCTTCACGCGTCGCCGCAGCTCGCGTCCGACGTCCCAGCGGTCGGCGGGCGGGGTGTTCACCGAGACCCGCAGCGTGACCTCGTCCCGGGACAGCGTGGTGATCCCCCAGACCCGCGGTGAGTCGATCACCTTGTCCTGCCAGGCGGGGTCCTCGCTCAGCGACCAGGCCACCTGCTCCAGCGTCTTCAGGGCCGCGTCGACGTCCTGGTCGTAGGCGTAGGGCACGTCCAGCACCGCCCTGGCCCAGTCCTGGCTGTAGTTGCCCAGCTTGAGGACCTGGCCGTTGCGCACGTACCACACCGCTCCGTCCAGGTCGCGCAGCTTGGTGACCCGCAGCCCGACCTCCTCGACGGTGCCGGCGGTCCCGGAGATGTCGATCCAGTCCCCGACGCCGTACTGGTCCTCCATCAGCATCAGCAGCCCGGCGAGGAAGTCGCTGACCAGGCTCTGGGCGCCGAACCCGATGGCGAGCCCGACGATGCCGGCGCTGGCGATGATCGGTGCGACGTTGATGTTGATCGCGCCGAGGATCATCACCGCGGCCATGGTGACGATCACCACAGTGGCTGCGCTGCGCAGCACGCCGCCGACCGCCTCGGCCCGTTGCCGACGCCGCTCCCGGGCCTGGCCGCGGGTCCTGTCCCCGTGCCGGTTGCCCCTGCGGACCGGGGCCTTCAACGGCTTCTCGATCATCCGGTGGACGGCCCCGTCGATCAGCTTCCGGGCGGCCAGCCGGGCCGCCACCGCGAGGAGCATGATGACCAGGATCTGCAACGGCGAGGCGAGCATCGGCGGGACGCCCTGCTGAAGCCAGTCGGGCAGCGCCTGGAAGGGGAACGCCGTCGCGAGTCCGTGGGAGTTCGACACGGGCACGGAAACCACCTTTGTGAGAGAGACGACCAAAAGTGAAGCTGGCACGAATTGTGACGGTAATACCCCGTGCCATGCCCTCTCGCGCGGCTGCGCCGGATCGGCTGGGCTAGACCTGCGCTCGGTCCACCGGCAGATCCGCCGCGGCCCACTCCGGGAACCCGTCCTCCAGACGAGAAGCCGAGCGCCCGGTGGCCGAGAACAACCGCACCGCGTCGTCGGCGTACACGCAGTACGGTCCCCGGCAGTAGGCCACGATCTCGACGCCGGCGGGGATCTCGTCCAGGCGGGCCTCCAGCGTCTGCAGCGGGATGGAGAGCGCGCCGGGGATGTGCCCGGCGGCGTACTCCGGTTCGGGGCGTACGTCGAGCAGCACGACGTCACCGGCGCGGAGCCGCTCGACCAGGTCGTCGCGCGAGATCGTGTCCAGGCTGCCGCGATCCCCCAGATAGTCCTCGGCAATCCGCTGAAGGTCGGCGACGTGCTGCTCGGCCGTCTCGCGCATCGCCCGCCACAGCCGCCAGACCGCGGGGCTGGAGAGGCAGTAGTAGATCCGGTTCCCCTGTCGTCGCGAGCGCACCAGGCCCGAGCGCAGCAGCCGTTGGAGGTGCTGCGAGGTGTTCGCCACGGACTGGCCGATCTCGGCCGCGAGCTCCTCCACCGAGCGTTCGCCCTGAGCCAGGATGTCGATCAGCTCGGCACGCCGGCCGTTCGCGAGCGCCTTGGCCGACTCGGTCAGGGTGTCGAAGAGCACCGACTTCGCGCCGTGCTGCGCCACGGCCACCTCCCACCCGTTCAAGCGATCTCTTGACAATAGCGTGACGGCCGCGGTTCTATTCAAGGATTCACTTGAACGCGCTTGCGGGAGGTGCCGATGGCCACCGGCACCGGGCCACGGGTGGCCCTCGGCCTGCGACAGAACCTGGCCCAGTTCGTGCTGCTGGTCGCGGTCAACGCCCTGGTGGGCGGCATGCTCGGCCAGGAGCGCACCGTGGTGCCGCTGCTGGGCAGGCAGGTCTTCGGCGTGCCGGACTACACAGCCGGCCTGGCCTTCATCCTGGTCTTCGGGCTCGCCAAGGCCGCCACCAACTACGTCGCCGGCACCTGGATGGACCGGTTCGGCCGCAAGCAGGTGCTCGTGGCCGGCTGGATCGTCGCGGTCCCGGTGCCGCTGCTGCTGATCTGGGCGCCCTCCTGGGCCTGGGTGATCGCCCAACGTCCTGCTGGGGGTCAGCCAGGGCATGACCTGGTCGACGACCGTGGTGATGAAGATCGACCTCGTCGGTCCGGCCCGCCGGGGTCTGGCGATGGGGCTGAACGAGGCTGCCGGGTACGCCGCCGTTGCGGTCACCGCGTTCGCCACCGGCTACCTCGCCCAGGCGTACGGGCTGCGCCCCGAGCCGTTCCTGCTCGGGATCGTCTTCGCGGCGCTGGGCCTGGGGCTGTCCACGGTGGCGGTCCGGGAGACCCGCGACCACGCCCGGCTCGAGGCCGCCACCCACGTCCTAGCCCGGGAGAGCCGCCACCTGCACAGCGAGCTGACCAACCGCGAGGTGTTCGCCCAGACCAGCTTCGGGGAGCGCGCGATGTCCGCGGCCAGCCAGGCGGGCCTGGTGAACAACCTCAACGACGGTCTGGCCTGGGGCGTCTTCCCGCTCCTCTTCGCCGCCTCCGGCCTGTCGGTGGGCAAGATCGGCGTCCTCGCGGCGCTCTACCCCGCGGTGTGGGGGCTCGGCCAGCTGGTCACCGGCGCGCTCTCCGACCGGACCGGTCGCAAGTGGCTGATCGCCGGCGGGTTGGGGCTGCAGGCGCTCGCGCTCGGCGTCGTCGCCACCGCCGACGGGTTCTGGCTGTGGGCGCTGGCCGCCGTCCTGCTCGGCGCGGGCACCGCGTTGGTCTATCCGACGCTGCTGGCCTCGATCGGCGACGTGGCACATCCGGCCTGGCGGGCTCGCGCGGTCGGGGTGTATCGGCTCTGGCGCGATGCCGGGTTCGCCGCCGGCGCGCTGCTGGCCGGCGTGGTTGCCGACGCCATGGGCGTGCGCGCCGCGGTGTGGGTGGTCGCCGTGCTCACCGCGCTGTCCGGGCTGATAGTTGCGGTCCGCATGTACGAGACCCACCCCCGCTCACGCTGAGCCAGCCTCCGGACAGCCGCTGCCTCCGGTCGTCAGCGGGGCCGCACGACCATGGCGGACCCACCCCCGCGACGCACCGGTTCGGCGGCCGCCCGGAAGTGGTCGTGCCCGAGGAACTGGATCCCGGTGGCCGCGCCGATCTCTTTGTCGATCTGCGTCGGCCCGGTCACCACCTCGAACTTCTGCCCGTAGTCCTGCTCCAGGACCTTGGCCACGTGGGAGTCCACGAACGCCTGCTCGGCGAAGCTCGTGGGCGTGTTGAAGTTGCCCACCCGGGGCGCGGCGATCGCCTGCTCCAGGGACATGCCGAAGTCGATGTGGTTGAGCAAGATCTGCAGCACCGTGGTGATGATCGTCGCGCCGCCCGGGCTGCCGACCGCGAAGGCCGGCGTACCGTCACGCAGCACGATCGTGGGGTCCATGCTCGACCGCGGCCGCTTCCCGCCGTCCGGCAAGTTGACGTCGGGTACGTCCTGGCTGGCCGGTGCGAAGTCGAAGTCGGTCATCTCGTTGTTGAGCAGGAAGCCGTAGCCGGGCACGGTCATGCCGGTGCCCGCGAAGTGCTCGATGGTGTTGGTGTAGGCGACGACGTTGCCCCACCTGTCGGCGGTGACGATGTTGTTGGTCGACTGCTCGTGGTCGGGCGACGAGGCCGCGGTGCCCGGCGACGCGCACCCGTCGTACGGCGGGTACGGGTGGCCCGGTGCGACCGGACTGCTCGCGGCGTGGTCGGTGATCAGGCAGCGGCGGGTGGCCGCGTAGTCCGGGTCGAGGAGCCCGGCCAGCGGGACGTCGACGTACTTCGGGTCGCCGACGTAGCGGTTGCGGTCGGCGAAGGAGTAGCGCAGCGCCTCGATGTAGTGGTGCAGCGACAGCGCGCGGCTGTCGCCGCCCATGTCGTAGCCGGCCAGGATGTTCAGCGCCTCACCGGTCGTGGATCCGCCTGAGGACGGTGGCGCCATCCCGTAGACGTCGTAGCCGCGGTAGTCGACGTGGGTCGGCGCCGGCTCGTCGGCCCGGTAACGGGCGAGATCCGCCTTGGTCATGATGCCGGGGCGGACCTTTAGCGGGGTGCCGCCCCAGACCGGAGGGTGCTGGACGGTGTGGGCGATCGCGCGAGCGAGGGGGCCGTCGTACAGGTAGCGGGGTCCGCGGTGGGCGAGCAACCGGTAGGTGCGCGCGAGGTCGGGGTTGCGCAGCGTGCTGCCAACGGGCAGTGGATGCCCATGGCGCAGGAACAGCTTGCGGCTGGAGGTGAAGGCCTGCAGGTCGGGGAGCGACTCCTTGGTCTCTTGGACGAAGGTGTCGTCGATGCGGAAGCCCTTGGTGGCCCGGTGGATCGCCGGGCGCAGGTCGGCGGCGAAGCCGCGGCTCCCGTAGCGGCGGGCCGCCTTGGCCCAGGTGGCCACCATGCCGGGCACCCCGACGGCGAGGCCCGAGTGGCGGGCCTCCTCGAACTCGAGTGGCTGGCCGTTCTCGACGAAGAGGTTCTTGGTGCACGCCGACGGGCAGGTCTCACGACCGTCGATGGTGACCACCCTGTGCTGCCGAGCCAGGTAGATCACCATGAAGCCGCCGCCGCCCGGGCCGGCGACGAACGGCTCGGTGACGCCGAGGGTGGCCGCGGTCGCCACCGCAGCGTCGATCGCGTTGCCACCGTGCCGGAGCGTCTGGATACCGGCACGCGTGGCGTCCAGATCGACCGAGGAGACCGCTCCCCCACTGCCGGCCGCGACCGGCTGTGCCTCGCCCGACCTCGAACTCGCCGGCGCGCTCGCGTGCGGGCTCTCAGTGCGTGCGCTGACCGGCGGACCGGCGGCAGCGATGGTGCCGACCGCCACCACGGCGGCAGACACAGTGGCCAGATAACGACGGTGATGCGCCCGAGTACGCATGTGTCCCCTTAGCCCCCGAATGGCTGGTGAGATTCACCTTTCACCCGCGAGCCGGAGAAGCGCAACCCCCGGTGTGCGCCGGAGCCCCTCGTTAGGGACTGTGGACAGTTGTCCTCATGCCCTCGGCCCGGTGGCCGATCTGGGCGGGTGTGCCGTACTCGGCCGACCTGACCGATGCGCAGTGGCGACTGCTCGAGCCCATCCTCGGCCGCGGCGGCAAGCGGGGCCCGACGCCCGCGCTCGACCGTCGCCAGGTGGTCAACGCGGTGCTGTGCCAGGCGAAGACAGGGTGCCAATGGCGCATGCTTCCAGCCGAGTTCGGATCTTGGAACACGATCTGGAAGACCTGGTCGCGGTGGCGTGACCGTGGCGTGTGGCAGCAGGTCCTCGACCTGCTCCGCCGCCGCATCCGCGTTGCCGCCGGCCGCGAGGCTGAGCCTTCGCTGCTGATGGTCGACTGCCAGGTCGTGAAGGGCGGACGGTGCGTGGCCTCGTTCCATTGGGCGGCCGCAGGCTCGCCGCTCCTCGAGCGCCCCAAGCCGCGGCTGCGGCGGCGCAAGAACGACGCTACGCCGCCAGCTCAGACGCTGGCGGCGTAGCGAGAACCTGTGGGGCCGGGACGGCTCCCTCGTCATCTCGGTGGCGTGAAGGACGGCTCAGAAACTGTCCACAGTCCCTTAGACCTCCACGCCGCCGTCCGCCCGGCCGCGCTTGACCTCGAGGCCGTCGAAGGCCGCAGGCGGCTCGCGCCACGGGTCGTCCAGGTTGCCCGCGTCCGCGGCCCGCACAGCCCGCCACACGCGCTCGGGGGTGCAGGGGATGTCGATGTGCCGGACGCCGAGGTGGCTGAGCGCGTCGATGACCGCGCTCTGGACGGCGGGCGTGGAGCCGATCGAGCCGGACTCGCCGATCCCCTTGGCGCCGAGCTCGTTGAGGTGGGTCGGGGTCTCGGTGTTGGACACCTCGTAGCTGAAGGTGTCGGCCGGCGTCGGCATGGTGTAGTCCGCGAACGTCGAGGTGATCGGCTGGCCGGCGTCGTCGTAGACGAACTGCTCCCAGAGCGCCTGCGAGATGCCCTGGGCGATGCCGCCGTGCTGCTGGCCGGCGACGATGGTCGGGTTCACGATCCGGCCGCAGTCGTCGACCGCCACGTGCCGCAGCGGCCGCACAAGTCCGGTGTCGGTGTCGACCTCGACCACGGACACGTGGGCGCCGAACGGGAACGTGGCGCCGTCCTGCGGCACGTCGAGGTCGGCGCGCAAAGCTTGCTCGCGCGTGGTGGCCTCGGCGGCGAGCTCGGCCCAGCCGAGGGTCGCGCTCGCCACGCCCGACACCCGCAGCCCGTCGTCGGTCACCTCGATGTCCTCGGGTGCCGCCTCGAGCATGGACGCCGCCAGCTCGACCGCCTGCGCGCGGACCGCCGTGGCGGCCGCGGCCACCGCGCTGCCACCCAACTGCAGCGACCGCGAGCCACCGGTGCCGCCACCGGAGCGCACCTTGGCGGTGTCGGACTGCACGTAGCGGATCTTCTCGATCGGGATGCCCAGCCGGTCGGCCACGATCATCGCGAACGACGTCGCATGGCCCTGGCCGTGCGCCGACGTGCCGGACATCACCGTGGCGCCGCCATCGGCGTCGATGACCACCGAGCCCAGCTCGGTGCCCCCGAAGCCGGTGATCTCGACGTACGTCGACACCCCGATCCCGAGCTGCTTGGGTTCGCCGGCCTCGCGGCGCCTGCCCTGCTCGGCGCGGAGCTGGTCGACCTCGGCCACCCGCAGCGCCTCGGCGAGCGCGGTCTCGTAGTCGCCGACGTCGTAGCGCATCCCGGTGCGCGTCGTGTACGGGAACGCGTCTTTCGCAATCAGGTTGCGGCGCCGGACCTCCTCGGGGGTCAGCCCGAGCTCGGCGGCGCCTAGGTCGAGCAGCCGCTCCAGCATTGCGGAGGCCTCCGGCCGGCCGGCACCCCGGAAGGCGCCGTTCGGGGTGGTGTTGGTCAACACGGCGATCGCGCTGTAGTCGATCTTAGGGATCTCGTAAGGCCCCTGGGCCATGATGTGCGTGGGCCCGACCGCCAGTGAGCCACCGAAGCCGGCGTAGGCGCCGCAGTCGCCGATGTTGCGGGCGCGCAGCCCGGTGATCCGGCCATCGCGGGTGAACCCCATCTCGGCGTACTGCACCTGTCCGCGCCCGTGCATGGACAGCATCGCCTCGCTGCGGGTCTCGGTCCAGGCCACCGGGCGGCCGAGCAGCCGCGCCGCGGCGACGACCGTTCCGTGCGGGTTGGTCATCCCGGCCTTGCCGCCGAACGCCCCACCGACGTGTGGCGCAACCACCCGGAACTGGTTCTTCTCCAGGCCGGTGTACCTGGCCATCAGGTCGCGAGCGAGGTGCGGGTGCTGGGTGGAGACGTAGGCCGTCAGCAGGATCTCCGGGTTGTCCGGGTCCGGCCTCGGGTCGACCAGGATCGCGTTGCCCTCGATGGGGGCGGTGGCGATGCGCTGGTTCTCGATGCGGGCCCGGACGACGACCTCGGCGTCGGCCAGCACGTCACCGGCGTCGCCGGGGTGGATCGCGCGAACCGACTGGGCGATGTTGGAGCCCAGCTCGGGGAACTGCAGCGCCGCGTCCGGCGCCAGCGCCGCCTCCATGTCGATGGCGGCCGGCAGCTCGTCGTAGTCCACGTCGACCAGCTCGGCCGCGTCCACCGCCTGCGCCCGGGTCTCCGCCACCACCAGCGCCACCGGGTCGCCGACGTAGCGCACGGTGTCCGTGGCCAGCGGCCCCTGGGAGACCTTCTCGTTGATCTGCGCGAACGACGGGACCGGGCCGGCGGGCAGCGTGGCCGCGGTGTGCACCGCCAGCACTCCGGGTGCCCGCTCCGCCTCGGCGGTGTCGATGCTCAGGATCCGGGCGTGCGCCATCGGGCTGCGCACGAAGACCGCGTGCGTGCGGTCGTCGAGGCGGATGTCGTCGACGTACCTGCTGCGCCCGGTGACCAGATCGGGATCTTCGACCCGAGGGACGTGGTTGCCGAGGATGGATCCCACCATGGAACCGGAGACTATCCCGGCTCGGGGCGAAGCGATCCGGCATCCCACGATCTGCGCCGGACCACCGGTAGCCCGTCTGCCACCCGAGCGGGGTACTTCGCCCCTGGCCGCCTCGCGGCGAGGCGGGTGTGCTGGAAGAGCACGCACCCGCGCCAGTCCGGCGGAGAATGCCTCGGTCGCGGGTTGCTACCGGAGGTGAGCCATGGAATCGCGAAGCTTTCCCGCTCGGCTCGACGGCAGGCTCGACTCCGCCATCTCACGGTGGCTGTGGCTGGTGAAGTGGCTGCTGGTGCTACCGCACGTGATCGTGCTGGCGTTCTTGTGGCTGGCCCTGCTGGTGCTGACCTTCGTCGCCGGGGTGAGCATCCTCGTCACCGGCCGCTACCCGCGCCCGATCTTCTCGTTCAACGTGGGCGTGATGCGCTGGACCTGGCGCGTGGGCTTCTACTCGATCAGCGCGTTCGGGACCGACCGCTACCCACCGTTCACGCTGGCCTCCGACCCGACCTACCCGGCGGACTTCGACGTGGACTACCCCGAACGGCTCAGTCGCGGCCTGGTCCTGGTCAAGTGGTGGCTGCTCGCCCTGCCGCAGCTGCTGATCGTCGGCGTGCTGGCCGGAGGCTTCGGCATGCATGCCGGCAACATCATCGGGATCCTGGCCCTCGTGGCGGCCGTCATCTATGCCGTCACCGGTCGGTATCCGCCGGAGGTGTTCGACCTGGTGATGGGCTTCAACCGCTGGTGCTACCGAGTGCTCGCCTACGTCGCGCTGATGCGTGACGAGTACCCGCCGTTCCGGCTCGACAGCGGCGGCCCGGACCCCGGCAGCGTCCCCGCTGTCCCCGCTCCTGCCCCGCAGCCGACCGGATCCGCGTCGACGCACTGAGCCGGTCCGTCGCAGGTTCAGGTTCGCTTCAGCCTGGCCCCGCAGACTGGACGCCGGATCCGAGCCGTCGTCGGGAGGAGTCAGCAGTGCCGCGCGCGCCGAGAACGGGATGAAGCGCGCCCTGCTGACCGCGTGCGGGCTGCTGGTGCTGGTGATCGCCGCCGGCGCAGCGACGTACGCCCTCACTCCGTCGGCCGGGAACGCGGAGGCAATGGTCCGGACCCTTGCTCGCCATGACGTCGCCTCCGACCTCGGCGCGCCGGTCCCCCCGAAGTTCGCGGAGTCCATCGTCGCCAGCGAGGACTCACGCTTCTACGCCGAGCCCGGCATCGACCCGATCGGGATGGCCCGGGCCGCCTGGATGACGCTGACCGGAAGCCGGACCGACCCCGGTGGCAGCACGCTGAGCCAGCAGCTCGCCAAGCAGCTGTATACCCACGGCAGGACCGGCGTCCTGCAAGACACCAAGCAGGTGGCGCTGGCCGTGAAGCTGAACAGCAGCGCATGACCTTGCCGCAGGCCAGCCTGCTGGCCGGCCTGGTCCAGGCCCCGTCGGCGTACGACCCGTTGAAGCACCTGAGCCTGGCTCGGGCGCGGCAGCGCTACGTGCTCGGTCGGCTCGCGGCCACCGGCACGATCACCCCGGCTCGCGCCCGGTCCGCAGAGGCCGCACCCTTGCACCTTCATAGGGGTGCGGCCGCGGGCGTGTGCCACGGGTAGCCAAGACCACGGTCATCGGGTCGCTGCGGGCTGGCCCGGCTGGGCCCTGTCGCATCCGACGCGGATTCGTGAAGATGGGCTCGTGAGCCCATCTTCGCCCACTCTCGGGAGCGTACGGCGGTGACGACATGACGAAGTTCCAGGCCATCTCTGCGACGCTGAGGTCCTCCATGACCTGGCTGATCCGCCGGCCCGGTCGCATCGTCTGGGGAGCGATCGGGGCCCTGGCTGTGGTCGCAGCCCTCGCCTTCGCCGCTCAAGGACTCCCCGGCCGCAGCGACGGACCCGGCCCTGGACCCGTGGCCCGGATCGGCGGCTCCAGCAGCCCCGGCCCGAGCAGCACCGGTCCAGCCTCTGCCGGCGTGGAGTCCGACCCCGACGACTCGGGTGGTGCGCCCGCCGCCAGCGAGCCGGAAGGCGATGGCCACGACCAGGACGCCACGGCGGATGCCGATCACGACGAGGGTGGCCAGGCCGCCGACACCGAGGACGCGGGCGGCGACAACGACTGAGCGCTCAGGCCGCCGTCTCGGCGAAGAGTGCGGCGAACCGCTCGAGGTAGAGCGGCCAGCCCTGGTCGTGGCCAACTCCGTCGGCGACTGCCTGCCAGCCGGGACCGTGTCGGTCGATGTTCCGATGCTCCAGCTCGATCCGCGTGCGCTCGGCGGTCTCGGCGATGAACCGGACCTCCACCTCGCTGGTGTTCTCGGGTTCGGTCTCGACCTGCCACGTGGGGCCGATGTCCCAGCTGAACACCACGCGTCCAGGCGGCTCGAAGACGAGCACCCGGGCCCAGCGGCACTCGCTCCCGTCCGTGCCCCGGTCGTAGATGTGGCCACCCACGCGTGGCTCGAACACCGTCTCGGCGATGGGCACGGCGAGCAGGTTGTGCTCGGGCGGCTTGAAGTCTCCGAGCCGCCGGGTGAACACCTCGAACGCTCGGTCCACGGGCGCCTCGACCACGATCTGTTTGCGGACGACCGCCGCTGCTTCCTGCGTCATCACGACTCCTCCGGCTCTTGCTCGACCTGGGCCTGCTCCACGACGTCTCCGTAGCTGGTCAGCGCGCGGTTCCAGAAGGCATCGAGCTGGTCGCGAAGTGCGGCGACGGCCGTGGGGTTCAACCTGTAGATCCGCCGCGTCCCGGCCGCTCGCTCGGTCACCAGACCGGCGTCCTTGAGCACCTTCAACGCCTGGCTGACCGCCGGGCGGCTGACCGGGAGCTCGTCAGCGAGCTCACCCACCGCACGGGGCCGATCCGCCAAGGAGGCGACGATGGCGCGTCGGGTGGGGTCGCCCAGTGCACTCCACCCGTCGACGCCTTCGTAAGTGGTCACGAACGGTAAGCATTCTCTTACCCTTTCCGGATGTCAAGACCTCTCGTCCACACCGGCGCGAGTACCGCGCCTACCGGCGTGGACATCTCCTCGGCCCACGGCGAAGCCATCGTCGAGGTGCCCTCGTCATAGACGCATCCGTCGCGAGGATTGTCGCGCGTCGACGTCCGGGCCGGCCGCAGGTCGCGCCACTTCGTGTCTTTCTCGAAAGGTCAAAGGACGTGCAATCAGTCGGATGTCAGAGATGCTTCAGAGCCTGGCGAAATCCTCGCCGCAGGCGCAGGAACGGTTCCTCGCCTAAACAGCGAAGGAGTCGGCATGACGAACTCACGAAGACTCGGACGGATACCACGCCCTTTCGTCGTGGTCCTGATTGCGGCAGGTTCACTGCTGGGCCTGCTCGGAACGGCAACGTCAGCGGATGCGACCGTGGTCGATCCCTACGGAAGCGGCTCGAGCGCAAGCACGACGATCGGCTGCGACAGCCAGTCGCACAAGCTGTGGGTGCACACCGTGGCGTATTCGGACCAGACGGTGATCATGCGTCGGATCTGGGTCCGGTACCGGCAGTCGAGCACATGGCATGTGTTCCGCCTCGGCGCCGTGGACGCCGCCGGGTGGACCGGGGTGAGCTCAAGCACCTGGGAGGGGTATGACATGAGCTCTCTCGCCGGCAGCCAGTTGGAGTTCTCCGTCGAGTACGGCTTCCAGCCCCTCATCGGTGAGCATCTGCCTTGGAAGTACGGCTCGGAAACCCCCGGGATCGAGTACTACAACCCGTCCGACGGGACTTGGCACTGGGGCAGCTACTGCTCTCTGTGACGACCGAATTCTCCCACCCAGCACCGAAACATCGCACTGAAACGATGGACGGCCGAACCCAAGCTGGGTTCGGCCGTCCACGATGTCTTGAGACATCACATTGGCAGCGGGACGGGACATGGCCTGCGACCTCTGCGTTACGTTCGGGCCGCGGTTCTATTGCCGCTCCCTCGCGGTCTCGCTTCTTGCTGCGGACGAAGGTCTACAGTCGCTGCATGTGCCGAAACATCCGGGTGCTTCACAATGTTGACCCGCCGACGACCGATGACGAGGTTCGCGAGGCCGCCGTGCAGTTTGTGCGGAAGGTCAGCGGGTCGACCCGCCCCTCTCGTGCCAACGATGAGGCGTTTGACCGGGCCGTCGACGAGATCGCGCTCGCGACTCGACGTCTGCTCGACACTCTCGTGACGAAGGCGCCGCCGAAGAGTCGCGAGCTCGAGGCGATCAAGAGGCGCGAGCGCCACGAGAAGCGGATGGAGCGTGAGGTTCGCACCCGGACTGCGTCGATCTAGGTCCATCGCGGGCCTGGGCGTGTCGCGCTGCGAAGGCGGCGACGCCGGCGCCGGACATGCTGTGCTGCCGTTGCTAGTCCCACTCGGCAGGCGGCGGACAGTGGGGACACCCGGAGACAGAAACAGGGCGCCACCCCTGCGAGGAAGTAGCGCCCTGACCTGCGGCTTCACTTGGTAGCGGGGGCAGGATTTGAACCTGCGACCTCTGGATGAAGTCAGCCACCTACCCGCCGTTGCTCGTCAGTGCGTGTTCCTGTGCATCCTTGCTTGCAGCACTGGCGAAACAGCACTCTGACGTTGCTTACTGTAGCCCGCCGAGCCTCGACACTGCGCGCCCATACTTGGCCCGTTTCTGGCCCCGGCTCGAATCCCAGTCCCGATCCGAAGTGCGTAGCCCCATTCCAGATTGACGCAGCACTTCCCCGGGCCGACGTACCTTGGCTCGAAAGGAGGTTCCCAGCACGGACGCCGCCCTGGTTGCAACCGATCCGAAGGGTTCCGAAGGATTTGGTCAGGCAGCGAGGGTTTCCTGCGCCTTGCGGCGCAACCAATTCCACTGCTGGTGCTTCGCGATGGACTCGAACACCTCCTCTGGTGCGTGGGCGACTCGAAGCATGCACAGCACGTACAGCCAGTACAGCTGCTCCGATATCAGATGCCCGCCGACGGAGCCGTCGAGGCGGAACCGGTCTCGGTGGTGTGCGAGGTCATGGCGAAGCTCCTTCACCCGTTTCGACCAGGCAGCGGAGTCCTCGACGATGAGGTCACGAAAGAGGTCGCCGGCGAGCTTGATGGCGCTCAGCTGAATCTCCCCAGTTCTGCTCACTGAAATTCCCCACCCCGTGGCTCCACCGGAAGCGGGTGGGGCTCCCTCGAAGATGGCGGTCTCTGACCACCAGCCATCTCACGAAGGAGCCCTCGCTTCCCATGCTGACACGGGAGGAAGACATCGACGCTCACGCGTTGCGCCGGCAGGGCTGGTCGATCTCCGCGATCGCCCGGCACCTGGGCCGGGACCGCAAGACCATCCGCGCCTACCTCAACAACGAACGGGTCGCCGGCAATCGGAAGCCCGCCGAGGACGATCGGTTCGAGCCGTTCGCCGCCTACGTCCGCGCACGGCTGGCCGAGGACCCGCACCTGTGGGCGGTGACCTTGTTCGACGAGGTCTCCGGACTCGGCTACGACCGGTCGTATCCGACGTTCACCCGCCAGATCCGGGTCCGGGGTCTGCGGCCGCACTGCGAGCCCTGCTCGGCGACCAAGGGCCGGCCCAACGCGCCGATCGCGCATCCGGCGGGTGAGGAGACCCAGTGGGACTGGGTCGAGCTCCCCGACCCGCCCACGTCGTGGGGGTGGGGCAAGAACGCACACCTGCTGGTCGGCGCACTCGCCCACTCCAGCCGGTGGCGCGGCACCCTGGCGGCGGCCGAGGACCAGGCCCAGCTCATCGACGCCCTGGACAAGACCACCCGCAAGCTGGGCGGGCTGACGAAGAAGTGGCGCTTCGACCGGATGACCACGGTCTGCCATCCCGAGTCCGGGAAGGTGACCGCAACCTTCGCGGCGGTCGCCAAGCACTACGGCGTCCAGGTCGCGATCTGCCCACCGCGGCGCGGGAACCGCAAGGGCGTGGTGGAGAAGTCCAACCACACCGCCGCGCAACGCTGGTGGCGCACCCTGCCCGACGACGTCACCGTCGAGGAAGCCCAAGCCTCACTCGACCGGTTCTGCGAGCTGCGTGGCGATGCCCGGCTTCGTCCCTCCGGCGTCGACGGGCGCGCCAGCGTGCTGACGATCGCCGAACGGGAGCCCCTGTCACCGGTCCCGCCCACGCCGTTCCCCGCGACCATCAGCGAGGAACGGACCGTCTCGGCCCAGGCCCTGGTTGCGTGGCGGGGGAACTTCTACTCCGTCCCGCCCGAGCTGGCCCGCGCCCAGGTCGTCGTGTCGCAACGGCTGGGCGGGGCTCACGTCGACATCGCCACGGTGGGCGGGATCGTGATCGCCCGCCACCAGCTCGCGCCCGACGGCGCCGGGGTGATGGTCCGCGACCACGGCCACGTGATCGCCCTCGAGCAGCTCGTCCTGGCCGGCCACGACACCTCCCGCCCTCACCGGAAGAAGGAGCGCATCCCGCCCGGCCCCGCCGCCCGTGCGGCCGCCGAGGTGCTGCGCGCCCGTCAGCAACCCGCCCCCGACACCGCCGGCAACGGTGACCACGCCGACGTGGTGATCGACCTGTCCAAGTACGACCGAGCAGCAACCGGAAGGAACACCCTCACATGACCACTCCGATCAGCACCGACCCGATGACCGTGCCGATGACCGGGACGCAGGCCAGCCTCTACCAGCAGTTGCGCGGCCATCTGGCCGCGTTGAAGCTCAACGCCGCCGCCGAGCACCTGCCGTCGGTGCTCGCGATCGCTGATGCCCAAGGCTGGTCGATGACCGCGACCCTAGAACACCTGCTCGCCCGCGAGGTCGAGGCCACCGAGGCCCGCAAGCTCGCCGGCCGGCTCCGCTTCGCCTCCCTGCCGACACCGGCGACGTTGGCCGACTTCGACTTCGACGCCGCCCCCGGCGTCGACCGCAAGCTGATCGACGAACTCGCTACCTGCCGCTACCTGGAGTCCGCCACCAACGTGCTACTCATCGGCCCACCCGGCGTCGGAAAGACACATCTGGCCGTCGGGCTCGGCCGCGCCGCCGCCGAAGCCGGCTACCGGACCTACTTCACCACCGCCGCCGACCTCGCCGCCCGCTGCCACCGCGCCGCGATCGAAGGCCGCTGGACCACCACCATGCGGTTCTTCGCCGGACCCACGCTCCTCGTGATCGATGAACTGGGCTACCTCCCGCTGCCCGGCGAGGCGGCCTCCGCGCTGTTCCAGGTGGTCTCCCAGCGCTACCTCAAGACCAGCATCGTGCTCACCACCAACCGCGGCGTCGCCTCGTGGGGCGAGGTCCTCGGCGACACCACCGTCGCCGCCGCCATGCTCGACCGGCTACTGCACCGCTCCGTGGTGCTCAACCTCGACGGCGACTCCTACCGCCTACGCGACCACCACGCCAAGAACGACGCCCTCCGTCACGCCGCCACCGGCACCCGCCGACCGCTACAGTGACACCCGCCCAGGGTGGGGAATTTCGATGAGCGCCCCTGGGGAATTTCGGCGAGCGCCATCAGTGGCGTGTCAGAGCGGGACGCGACGAGCTGGTCGTTCCGGGCCGTCTACTACCCGGACTCACCTGATCCGACGCTGAAGACGGATATCTGTCGAAGCCGCGAGCGTCGCGAGCCGCCCGGCTGATCGGAGCCGCGTCTTTCCGCCGCCTGTCGGCCGCTCGACTTTCACGGACAGCCGATGTCCGGACGTCACCAAGTCGGCACTCAAAGCCCGATTGAGAGGGGTTGGCTCGGCACTCCTGACTCGACTAGGTCGGACATGAGTGCAGGCAGGTCACGTGGCCCGAAGACCGCGTCACCCCGGCGGTCGCGCAACTGTTCGACGCTCCACCAATCGAAGTCTCCGACCAACTCACGGGCCAACTCGGCGTCTCCGAGGGAGCCATGCGGAGTGAATCGCTTAGTCCGGAGGAGGTAGTAGTCGTTTACCACTCCGTCGTACCCATCCAGGAGGTCCGGCATTTCAACGTGCTGGTGCCACACATGGGCCGGGTTGCCGGACGGTTGCAGACCAACCTCCTCGTCCAGTTCACGCGCTAGCGCCTGTAGATGCGACTCACCCTTCTCGATGCCTCCGCCCGGCGGCGTCCAGACCGTGAGGTGACCGACGGGCACTGTGAATCGGTAGAGCAGAAGGCAGTTCTGCTCGTCGAGAATCAAGCCTCGAACGGAGTGTCTGAATCGCAACTTCACGTGCGGACGATAGCGGGCGGGACTACGAGTGTCCGGTCATGCCGCCGACAGGGAAGCTCTGTCGTGCCGATGGTCGGGCGTTCACTCGTCAAGGTCATGCGCGGTTATCTCGAACTCCGATGACGTTGAACGACACTCTCGGGAGATACTTGGGTGAGACGACTGGCGTTGGGTGGGTGACCACCAGGGAGTTTCGTCGGAGCGCATCGACCGCCTGGGTGCCTCCTCAACCGAGGAGTGCAAAGCATGCGGTATGGGATGAACCCCCACCAGGCAGCCGATGTAGTGAACGACGCGAGGCATGTTCGCTTGCTGAATGGTGCACCGTCGCTGATCAACTGGCT
>DASTWW010000007.1:0-6379 GCA_035765755.1 Nocardioidaceae bacterium | reverse complement strand
CCGGAGTTGCCGGGGCGGACCAGCGCGCGCAGGGAGTACACCGAGCGGATCACCGCGCCGTTGCCGTAGATGTCCGGGCTGCGCAGCCGCTGCTCGCTGCGGATCCGGGCCGGCTCCACGTCGTACGGCCCGTCCTCGGGGTAGCCGAGCACCGCAGCGACCTGCCGGGAGTGCCCGTGCTTGGTGAAGTGGAGGTACGGCGCGTGCACGCCGCTCACCTCGAGCACCGCGATGTCCACGTCGGGGTTGTAGTAGACCACCGTCCCGGTGACCGCCTGGTCGCCGACCAGCACGCTCGGATGGGTCACGCCGGCCACCACGTGCGCGTTGGTCATCACCCGGTTCGGGGCGTAGAGGAAGCCGCTGCCCTCCACCCCGTGGTTGCAGGAGTTCTCCCCGCGGACCTTGACGACACTTGCCTGCGCGCGGGCCACGTCGGGGTCACGGGAGATCCGGCTCGGCGGCGGGGCGACCCGAACGATCCGCTCCGGGGCGAACGGCTCGAGGTAGCGGGGGAAGAAGCTCGAGCCGACCACGTCGTTGAAGGCGTTGAGGGCCTCGACCGCGCGGTGCGGCATCACCGCGTTCACCTTCGACAGCACCACCGAGGAGCGCACCTGGTTGCTGACGATCGGCAGGCTGGCGCCGCTGACCGCGACCCCCAGCGCCCAGGCGACCACGAGGACCGCCGCCATGCTCAGTGCGGCCCCGCCCACGGCGTCGAGGGCGCGGACCGGCTGCCAGCGGATCCGGTTGCGGATCCGGGCGCCGACGTACTGCAGCACCGCCTGGCCGATGGAGGCGCAGGCGAGTACGACGAACAGGGCGCCCAGCGACACCCAGATCGACGGCGCGGCATCCCCCAGGACCTGGGGCGCCAGCCAGATCCCGAACAGTCCGCCGAGCAGCAGTCCCGCGGTCGCGAACACGCCGGAGATGAACCCCTGCCAGTAGCCGGACACCGCATAGGCGAGCACGAGGACAACGAGCACCCAGTCCAAGACGTTCATGCAGGCCCTCACTGCTCCCGAAGGTGGTTCGCGTTCGGATTCGGCGGCGCGGCCGCACGGCCAGGCCCGGAAAGCATATGACCCGGGACGTCACGGCTCGCCGTCGTGTCCCAGGGCCGGGTCCAGCCCACGAAGTCGAACAGCCGGGAGATGATCCCGGCCGTGAACCCCCACAAGATCAGCTCCTTGCCCTCCCCGATCAGGAAGCCCGGACCCACGAAGCCGGACGGGTGTCGCACCGAGATCCGGTGCCGTGGGTCGAGCAGCTCCTCGATTGGCACGCGGTAGACGGCATGCACCTCGCGCGGGTCCACCACCCCGACCGGGCTCTCGTCGCGCCACCAGGCCAGCACCGGGGTGACGGCGAAGTTGCTCGGCGGTAACCACAGCTCGGGCAACGTCGCGAAGATCTCCACCCCGGTCGGGTCGAGCCCGGTCTCCTCCTCCGCCTCGCGCAGCGCGGTGGCCTGCGGGGACCCGTCGACGTGGTCCACGGATCCGCCGGGGAAGGACACCTGGCCGGGATGCGAGCGCATGTCGTGGGCGCGCTCGGTGAGCAGCAGGTCCGGTCCGGCCGGTCCGTGCCCGAACAGCAGCAGCACCGCGCCCTGCCGGGTGTCGGCGTCCTCGGGCGGGACGAACCGGGTCAGCTCCTCGGCGGTGATCGTCGCCGCCCCCCGTCGTACCGGCTCCAGCCACTCCGGCAGCCGCGGGTGCCCCGGGCGGTCCGGGGGCTGTAACGACGAGGTGTCTGACACCCGACGAGCCTACCCAGCGGCGCGGACGGTCACTCTCACAGCGCGACGTGCAGGTAGCGCTGCACCATCTGCCGCAGCTCCTGGTAGGAACTCACCTCGGTGAGCTCCTCGTGGACCACCCGGCCGTGCGCGTCGACGAGCACCACACCGGGCAGGCCGCGCACCCGGAACGGCACCCGCAGCTGCGCCGCCGGGTCGGCCAGCAGCGGGTAGGTGACGCCGGTGGCCTTGGCCAGCTCCAGCGCGCCGGCCGGCAACGTGTCCTGGTAGTCGATGCCGAGCACCGCGACCTTGCCCAGGCCCTGCTCGTGCAGCTTCTGGTAGTACGGCAGCTCGGCGCGGCACGGGCCGCACCACTGGGCGAACAGGTTCACCACCAGAGGTCCGCGCAGCTTCGCCAGGTCGACCGGGTTCCCGCCGCCGAGGCACGGCAGCGTCACCGCCGGCATGCCGTCCCGGACCGGGCCGTGGCCCCCGGGACTGGGGCAGGCCTCGATCCCTGCGCGCTGCTTGATGGCGCGCAACGCAGCCGTGTCCACGTCGACGTGGGCCTGCGCCTGCTGCTGGTGCGGGGTCGCGGCCGTCTGCCCGCCGCACGACGAGAGAAGTACGACGGACGCGAGCACCGAGACGAGCAACGCGCCCCGCCGACGGAGCCGAGGGGTCATGCGCGGTCCCAGGGGAACGTCATGCCCGCCCTTCGGTGCGGACCAGCTTGGCGGCCTGCTCCGGGTCGGTGGGCCCGGTGCCGTAGGACGGGCACCACTTGGCGACCGGGCAGGCGCCGCACGCCGGCTTGCGGGCGTGGCAGATCCGCCGGCCGTGCCAGATCAGGTGGTGGGACAGCAACGTCCAGTCCCGCTTGGGGAACAGCCCGCCGACGGCGTGCTCGATCTTCACCGGGTCTGTCTCGGTGGTCCATCCGAACCGCCCCGACAGCCGGGCGAAGTGGGTGTCCACGGTGATGCCCGGGACGTCGAACGCGTTGCCCAGCACGACGTTCGCGGTCTTGCGGCCCACCCCGGGAAGGGTGACCAGGTCCGCCAGCCGCGGCGGCACCTCGGCGTCGAACCGGTCCACGAGTGCCTGGGAGAGCTTGAGCAGCGTGTCGGTCTTGGCCCGGAAGAAGCCGGTGGGCTGGATGATCTGCTCGAGCTTCTCGCGGTCCGCGGCTGCCATCGCCACCGCGTCGGGGTAGGCGGCGAACAGCGTGGGCCGGACCGCGTTCACCCGCTTGTCGGTGGTCTGCGCGGACAGCACGGTGACCACCAGCAGCTCGAAGGCGTTGTCGAAGTCGAGCTCACACTTGGCATCGGGGTAGGTCTCGGCGAGCACGCGGTTGATCTTCCGGGCCCGGCGCACCAGCGAGGTATCAGCCACGAGCACAGCCTACGGTGCCCGTCGTACCGCCTCGGCCGCGCCGTCGTCCTCGATCGCGCCTCGCGGAGTGGGATTTGGCGCAACCGCGCAGAGCAGCTTTTGGCGCAACCGCGCAGAGCAGCTTTTGGCGCAACAGCACCGTGATACGACAGACTGTGACATGAAGCACCGCCGGGCAGGCCGGCGTGCGCCCCCTGGCCCAACCCACCACGGTCCAGCGCTGTACAAGGAGGAACCCCACAGTGGACAACGACGTGCTGCGTCAGGCACCGCTCTTCAGCGCGCTCGACGACGAGGCCGCCGGGGCCCTGCGGGCCTCGATGTCGGAGACCAAGCTGCGGCGCGGTGAGGTGCTGTTCCACGAGGGCGACGCGGGCGACAAGCTGTACGTCGTGACGGAGGGCAAGATCAAGCTCGGTCGCACCTCCTCCGACGGCCGGGAGAACCTGCTCGCGATCCTCGGCCCCGGCCAGATGTTCGGCGAGCTGTCGCTGTTCGACCCGGGCCCGCGCTCCGCGACGGTCACCGCGGTCACCGACTGCACCTTCATGTCGCTGTCCCACGAGGACCTGCTGCGCTGGCTGGACGGCCGCCCGAGCGTGGCCCGCGGACTGCTCGCGCAGCTCGCCGCGCGATTGCGCCGGGCCAACGACGTGGTCGCCGACCTGGTCTTCTCCGACGTCCCGGGCCGGGTCGCCAAGGCGCTCCTCGAGCTCGCCGACCGGTTCGGCCGGACCGCCGACGACGGCGTGCACGTGCACCACGACCTGACCCAGGAGGAGCTCGCCCAGCTGGTCGGCGCGTCCCGGGAGACGGTGAACAAGGCGCTGGCCGACTTCGCCTCCCGCGGCTGGCTTCGCCTCGAGCCGCGCTCGGTCGTGATCATGGACATGGAGCGGCTCACCCGCCGCGCCCGCTAGGGCCGGAGCAGGTAGTCGAGCTGGGCGCGCACGGACAGCTCCGCCGCGCCCCACAGCACCGGGTCCACGTCGACGTACACCTTCTCGACGACCCGTCGCGCCAGGTCCGGGCCGGAGCGTTCCTCCTCGTCCATCGCGGCCAGCGCCGCCCGGACCTGCTCGAGCCGGTCGGCCCGGTGCGCCAGGTAGTGGTCGAGGACGGCCAGTGCGTCGGGGAGCACCGGCCCGTGTCCCGGCCAGACCGCGGTCACCTCGCGCGCCTCGGCGAGCGCGTGCAGCCGGTGCAGCGAGCCGAGGTAGGCACCGAGCTGCCCGTCCGGGTGCGCCACCACCGTCGTACCCCTGCCGAGCACGGTGTCCCCGGTCAGCAGCACGCCGTCGGCCGGGAGGAGGAACGACAGCGAGTCCGAGGTGTGCCCAGGGGTGGCCAACACGGCGATCTCGAGCCCATCCATCGCGACCACGTCGCCGTCGACGAGGCCCTCGGAGCCGAGCCGGTGTGCCGGGTCCAGCGCGCGCACGCCGCAGCCGACCCGCTCGGCAAACGTCCGGGCGGCCTCGGAGTGGTCGAGGTGCCCGTGGGTGAGGAGCACGACGCCGACCTCGCCGGCCTGCTCGGCGACGGCGTCGAGGTGCTCGGGGATCAGCGGCCCGGGGTCCACCACCACGCTGCGCCGGGCGCCCGGCTCGCGCAGCACCCAGGTGTTCGTGCCGTCCAGCGTCATGATGTCGGGGTTCGGGGCGAGCACGCAGCGACCGCGCTCGCCGAACCGGCCGCCGGACCAGCCGGTCACGACCGGATCCGGGCGCGGATGCGTTCGCCGAGCGTGGCCAGGTGGTCGGGCAGGCTCAGGTAGGCGCCCTCCTCGTCGAGGACCGCCTCCGGCCGCACCGGCTCCCCGGACCGGTCCGCGGCCGCGGCCAGCGCGTCCTCGGCGGAGCCGAAGTCGTACAGCTCCAGGCAGGTGCAGTACGTCGGAGGGAGCATCATCATCTCGCCGCCCTCGACGGCGGTCACCGCCTCGCGCAGCGACAACCACAGCACCTTGTCGGACTCGGTGGACACGTCGCGAGTGACCTGGCCGGCCGGCATCTGGGCCACGAAGAACCGGGCGTCGAACCGTCGCGGCTCGAACACCGGCGTCACCCACGAGCCCCACAGTCGCAGCAGGTCGGTGCGCAGCACCAGCCCGCGCCCGGACAGGAACTCGGTGAAGGACAGCTCGCGGGTCTCCAGTGCTGCCCGATCGCGCTCCCAGTCCTCCCCGGTCGTGTCCTCGACCAGTGCATGCTCGTCGGGGCCGGCGAGCAGGACCCCCGACTCCTCGAAGGTCTCCCGCACCGCCGCGCACACCAGCGCCCGCGCCAGCTCCACCGGCACGTCCATCAGACCTGCCCACTCTTCCGCCGACGGGCCGACCCAGGCCGACGCCTCGTCGAAGTCGCGTGGGTCCACCCCGCCGCCGGGGAACACGCACATCCCGGCGGCGAAGGCCATGTCCACGTGCCTGCGGAGGAAGTACACCTCCAGCGACCCCGCCGACCCGTCCCCGTCGCGCAGCAGCACCACGGTGGAGGCGTGCCGCGGCTGCACCGGCTCGGTCGACCCGGTGGCGAAGGACCGGGCGTGCTCGGCCAGGCTCTGCGGCAGCCGCCGGGTCGGGTCCATCGGGCTCAGACCTCGACGAGCAGCTCGACCTCGACGGGCGCGTCCAGCGGCAGCACCGGCACGCCGACGGCGGAGCGGGCGTGCTTGCCGGCGTCGCCGAAGACCTCGCCGAGCAGCTCCGAGGCGCCGTTGGCCACGCCCGGCTGGCCGGTGAAGTCGGTGGTGGAGGACACGAAGGCGACCACCTTGACGACCCGCTTGACCTTGGCGAGGTCGCCGACCTCCGCCTTGACCGCGGCGATCGCGTTCAGCGCGCACTGGCGGGCGCACTCGGTGGCCTGCTCGGCGCTGACCTCGCCGCCGACCTTGCCCTTGGCGAGCAGCTCGCCGCTGCGCGAGGGCAGCTGGCCGGAGGTGTAGACGTAGTTGCCGGAGCGCACCGCGGGCACGTAGGCCGCCACCGGCTTGGCCACCTCGGGCACCTCCAGGCCCAGCGAGGCCAGCCGCTCCTCCGGGGTGGAGCCCTGGGCGCTCATGCCGGCGCTCATGACCGGGGCCGCTTGAAGTAGGCGACCAGGTTCTCGGGGTTCATGCCGGGCACGATCTGCACCAGCTCCCAGCCGTCCTCGCCGAAGTTGTCGAGGATCTGCTTCGTCGAGTGCACCAGCACCGGCGCGGTGAAGTATTCCCATTTGGTCATGC
>DASTWW010000006.1:0-4454 GCA_035765755.1 Nocardioidaceae bacterium | reverse complement strand
CCCCGCCCGGGCAGGGATGGGTCCACACCGTCCACCCGGGCACGCTCTCCCGGATCTGCTCGGTGGTCAGCCCCTCGTAGTCGCCGTAGTCCCACTCCACCAGGTCCGGCTCCGGGCGGGCGCCGGTGAACCCCGCCAGCTCGGCGGTACGACGGGCCCGCTGCCGCGGACTGGTCAGCACCAGCCCGAACTCCAGCCCGTCCAGCCGCTCGGCCAGCGTCTTGGCGACAACGACACCGGACTCGGTCAGCGGCAGGTCGGTGACCGAGGTGTGCCGGCCATCGCGGCTCCACTCGGTCTCTCCGTGCCGGACCAGCCACAGCTCGGTCTCCGGGTCGGCCACCGGCTCAGGCCTTCTCCACCAGCGTCGGCCGCCCCGGCTGCTCGCCGCCCCGCGCGTCGAGGTAGCTCTGCTTGGGCACCATCACCTTGCGCCGGAAGATGCACACCAGCGTGCCGTCCTGGTTGTAGCCCTTGGACTCCACGTGCACCACGCCCCGGTCGTCCTTGGACCTCGACTCCCGCTTGTCGAGCACGGTGGTCTCGGCGTAGATGGTGTCGCCGTGGAAGTTCGGCGCCACGTGGCGCAGCGACTCGATCTCCAGGTTCGCGATCGCCTTGCCGGAGATGTCCGGCACGCTCATGCCCAGCACGAGGGAGTACACGTAGTTGCCGACCACCACGTTCCTGCCGAACTGGGTGGTCTCCTCGGCGTAGTGCGCGTCCAGGTGCAGCGGGTGGTGGTTCATGGTGATCAGGCAGAACAGGTGGTCGTCCGCCTCGGTGACCGTCTTGCCCGGCCAGTGCCTGTACGTCGCTCCGACCTCGAACTCCTCGTAGCTTCGCCCGAACTGCATCCGCTGCTCCTATCCGACGCGGGACTGTCCGCCCATCGTGCCCGAACCGGCGGTGCAGGTGGTACGACGGGTGGCGAACCTCACCTACTCCCAGGTGGTGGGGATGCCGTGGCCGACCGACGTGCCGAGTACCCGCCGCTCCCCCGTCGGCCACACCTGCAGCACCACCAGGAACTGGTGCTCGTCGCGAGGGGTGCGCCGCAGCGGCTCGAGGAGCAGGTGCGCGAAGGGCAGGTCGTCCTGCGCCGTGGCCGCGATCGCCTCGATGCGGGCGTCGATGGCCGCCCGGTCGTCGGCAGTGAGGTACTGCCACATCACGCTGTGCCACAGCACGGTCAGCCTCCCCGGCACGAGCTCGATCCCGTCCACGAACGACCGCGCGTCCGTCCGTCGTACCTCCGCGGGACAGGTGGCGGCGATGTCGAGGGCGGCCCGCAGCCGAGCCAGCCGAGCGTCCTGGTCGGGCCACACGTAGGAGGTGAGCACCAGCCGCCCCTCGGGGGTGGTCGGGTCCACCGGCATCACGTCGCTGCCCAGCCGCTCCACGATGGCCAGGTCCGGCCAGGGCACCGGGTCGGCTCCCCGCCAGGCGCCCTCGAGAACCACCGGGCTGTCCGGGTCGCCCCACCGCCGGCCGTGCTCGTCGGTGCAGCAGAACCGGTCGGCACGCAGGTTCAGGCCACCGGAGGAGCCGATCTCCAGCAGCCGCACCGGCAGCCGGGCCGACTCCGGGACCCGCAGCAGCCCGCCCAGCAGGGCGCCGGCCCGGCCGACCTCGTTGGTCTGCGGCGGCCGGTCCAGCCACTCCCGGACGACTTCCGGTGCGTCCCCGAGCAGCGTCTGGAAGGCGCGCCAGCCGCGGTCCGGGTCCCAGCGCCCGCCCACGCTGGGGAAGTACGACGCGAGCTCGCCGGCCCGGCCCTCCAGGACCAGCCGGTGCACACTGCCGGCGAGCCGGAGCGCCAGCCCGGACGGACCGGGGTCGTCCTCGTGGCCGGCCAGCACCGCCGCGATCACCCCACCCTCGGCGATGTCATGGGCGCAGCGGCCGAGCAGGTCGGCGTACATCGGCGAGCCGAGCTCGGCGCACGCCTGTGCCTGCTGGCGGAAGCGGGTGGCCATCGTCATCGGCCCAGCATGGCAGGCCCGCTTCCCCTGGCCCTTGCGCGCTGACAGCGCCGAGAGCGTGCGTTACACTCGCGGCCGGTCAACGGGTCGCCGATGCCACCAGCCAACTTCGACACATACGGAGGCCGTAGGACCGTGACGACGTACATGCACATCGGCGCGCCGAAGACGGGCACGACGTTCGTGCAGAACGTGCTCGCGAAGAACCGCGACCTGCTCCGCAGCCTCGGTGTCAGCTACCCCGGCCAGCGCAAGGACCACTACTTCGCCGCCCGCGAGCTGCTCGCGCCGATCACCGGGCTGGAGCCGCCGGCCGAGGGCGCCTGGGCACGGACCGTGGCCGAGGCCCGCGCCTGGGCCGGCGAAACGGTGGTGATCTCGCACGAGCACTTCCGGCACGCGGACCCGCCCACCATCGAGCGGATCGTGGCCGAGCTCGGTCCGGACCTGCGGGTGATCATCACCGCCCGGGACGTCGCCCGGCAGGTCTCCTCGCTGTGGCAGGAGTCGATCAAGAACGGGAACACGACCGACTTCGCGCTCATGCTCACCCGGCTGCAGCACCAGCTCGGGGAGGGCGCGCCGAGACGGCTCGGTCCGATGGCCCGCACGATCCACCTGGCGAACGTCCTCGAGCCGTGGCGCAAGGTCATGCCGGCCTCTGCCATCAGCGTGGTGACCATGCCACGAGGCCGGGCCGGCGAGCTCTGGGACCGGTTCGCCGACGTGATCGGCGTGGACCCCTCCGGCTTCGACACCGACGTCCCGCTCAACCCGGGCATGGGCATCGGGGCGACCGAGTTCGTCCGGCGGCTCAACGAGTCCCTGGCAGACAAGGACCTGGCCCCGAAGGACTACGAACGCCTGGTGAAGCACCGGCTGGCGGGCCGGATGCTGACCCAGCACCAGGACGAGCGGATCGTGGTGCCTGCCGCGCACCACGACTGGTTGACGCAGTGGGCGCGCGGCCAGGTCGACGCGCTGGCGGAGGCCGGCTACCGCGTGGTCGGCGACCTGGAGGACATGGTCCCCGGCCCGGCCGCCGAGGGCCGGGACGCGGCCACCGAGGAGCAGGTGGCCGCGGCCGGGGTGTACGCCGCGCGCGGCCTCGTGATGCGGTGGGCCGAGCTCGAGGCCAGGACCACGCCGCTGACCCCGTCCCCCGCCGGGCGCGCCCGGGCCCTGGTGCGCAAGGTGCGTGCCCGGGTCCGCTCCCGACGCGTGTGACGAGGTCCGCTCCCGAGGGTCAGCGGCGCTTGTAGTCCTCCAGCAGCCGGCGGCCGATGATCATCCGCTGGATGTCGGCGGTCCCTTCGCCGATAAGCAGCATCGGGGCCTCCCGGTAGAGCCGCTCGATCTCGTACTCCTTGGAGAACCCGTAGCCGCCGTGGATCCGGAAGGAGTCCTCCACCACCTGGGCGCAGTACTCGCTGGCGAGGTACTTCGCCATCCCTGCCTCCAGGTCGTTGCGCTGGCCCGAGTCCTTCGTCCGCGCGGCCCGCACCATCATCTGGTGGGCGGCCTCCACCTTGGTGCCCATCTCCGCGAGCCGGAACAGGACCGCCTGGTGGTCGGCGATCTTCTTGCCGAACGTCTCCCGCTGCTGGGCGTAGCCCACGCCGAGCTCGAACGCGCGCAGCGCGACCCCGCAGCCGCGCGCGGCCACGTTCACCCGGCCCACCTCGACGCCGTCCATCATCTGGTAGAAACCCCGACCCGGCTCGCCGCCGAGGACCTGGTCCTCGCCGATGTGGAACCCCTCGAAGACCAGCTCGGTGGTGTCGACCCCCTTGTAGCCCATCTTCTCGATCTTGCCCGGCACGGTCAGGCCGGGCGCGACCTCGCCGAACCCGGCCGGCTTCTCCACCAGGAACGTGGTCATGTTCCGGTAGACCGAGTCCGCTCCCTCGTCGGTCTTGACCAGCACCGCCACCAGCGTCGAGGAGCCGCCGTTGGTCAGCCACATCTTCTGCCCGTCGACCACGTAGCCGTCGTCCTTGCGCACCGCCTTGGTGCGGATCGCCGACACGTCCGAGCCGCAGCCCGGCTCCGACATGGAGAAGGCGCCGGTCAGCTCACCGGCGGCCATCTTGGGCAGGTAGTACTGCTTCTGCTCCTCCGTGCCGTGCTGCATCAGCATGTAGGCCACGATGAAGTGCGTGTTCACGATCCCGGACACGCTCATCCAGCCTCGCGAGATCTGCTCCACGACGAGCGCGTAGGTCAGCAGCGACTCGCCCAGGCCGCCGTACTCCTCGGGGATGGTGAGCCCGAACAGGCCCAGCTCCTTCATCCCCTCGACGATCTCGGTCGGGTACTCGTCCTTGTGCTCGAGGTCGGTGGCCACGGGCAGGATCTTGTCCTCGACGAAGGACCGGACCGTCTTCAGGATCTCGGTCTGGATGTCGGTCAGACCCTCGGTCTCACACAGGCGCGCCATGCTGACATGGTGTCGTGCCCACCCTGCGG
>DASTWW010000005.1:0-6552 GCA_035765755.1 Nocardioidaceae bacterium | reverse complement strand
CTCCTCGAGCACGATGAAGTCGTCCTCGCCGCCTGCGGGAGCCTCCTCGGCGGCCGGGTTCGGGATGGTCATCATCACGTCCCGGAACGTCTGCTCGGCGTCCGCCTGGGCGGCCTCGGCCTTCTTCACGTCCGCCGACAGGGACTTGGCCCGGTCAAGCAAGGACTGCTTGCCCTCCCCCTTCGCTCCGTCTCCTCTGTGAGAAGCGATCTGCTTGCCGAGCTGCTTCTGCTCCGCCCGCAGCCGCTCGAACTCCACGATCGCGGACCGCCGCTCCTCGTCGGCCGCCAGGGCGCGGTCGACGACATCGGCAGAAAGACCGCGCTTGGCCTGGCCGGCACGGACGCGGTCTGGGTGCTCGCGGAGCAGTCGCGGATCGATCACCCGTCCACGATATCGGCCCAGGTCGACGGGCATACTGGACCTCGAGAGTTCTGCCCCGTCCTGCACCCGTGGAGCCCTGTGCCGACCAGCCCCCGAGCCCGCCGAAGGCTGCTGCTCGGCACCCTCGTGGCGGCGCTGGCGGTGGCCGCGCTGGCGCTGCTGGTCCGGCTGGACCTGACCGGGCTGAGCGAGTTCGACCGCCGGCTCGGGTCCTGGCCGGAGTACTGGACCTACACCCACCCCGCCGGCGACGCGTTCTGGTCGGTGCTGGCGAAGCTGTTCACCACCCTCCCCTGGGCCATCTACACCGCGGTGATCGCCGGGCTGCTGACCTGGCGCAAGCACCGTCGCGCCGCGGTCTGGACCATCGGGGTGATGGTCGGCGCCGCCGCGACCACCCATCTGCTCAAGCTGCTCGTCGGGCGCGCCCGCCCGGTGTGGCAGCACCCGCTGGAGCGGCTGAGCACGCTGTCGTTTCCCTCCGGGCACGCCACCTACATCGCGGCCGGGATGGGCATGGCCACCGTGCTCACCGTGATGCTGGTACGTCGACGCGGCGCCCGCCGGCTGCTGTTCGTGCTCTGGGGGTTCCTGTTCCTGCTCATCGGGGCGGACCGGATCTTCCTCGGGGTGCACAACGTCTCCGACGTGCTCGCCGGCTACGCGGTCGGGATCTTCTGGGTGCTGCTGGGGCTGCTGGTGTACTCCCCGTTCCCGCGGCCCCAGCCGGTCGCGCCGCTGCCGAGCCCGGTGCCCAGCACGCGCCGGCTGGCCGTCGTACTCAACCCGATCAAGGTCGACGACCAGGACGGGTTCCGTTCGATGGTCGAGGAACGGGCCACGCGGGCCGGCTGGGAGGCACCGGCATGGCACACCACCACCGTCGAGGACCCCGGCCGGTCGATGGCCGAGCAGGCAGCCGTCGAGGGCGCCGACCTGGTGCTGGCCTGCGGCGGCGACGGGACGGTCCGCACCGTCTGCGCGGAGCTCGCCGGGACCGGTGTCCCGGTCGGGGTGATCCCGATGGGCACCGGGAACCTGCTGGCCCGCAACCTCGGCGTACCGCTGCAGGTGCCGGCCGCCATCGACGTCGCGCTCAACGGGCAGGACCGGGCCATCGACATGGTGGAGGTCTCCGGCGACGGCATCGAGGACGACCAGCACTTCATGGTGATGGCCGGGATGGGCTTCGACGCGCTGATCATGTCGCTGACCAACGAGCAGGCGAAGGCGCGCATCGGCTGGCTGGCCTACGCGATGTCGGCGCTGCGGAACCTGATGTTTCCGGCCATCCGGGTCGAGGTGAGCGTCGACGGCGGGGAGTACGAGCGGCACCGGGCCAGGACCGTCGTGGTCGGCAACGTCGGCTATCTGCAGGCCGGCATCCCGCTGCTGCCGGACGCCGCGCTCGACGACGGGGTGCTCGACGTGGTGCTGCTGTCCCCGCGGCGGTTCCTGTCCTGGGTGCCGGTGGTGGTGCGGGTGCTGTCCCGCAACCGCCGCACCGACGCCGCGCTGAACCGGATGACCGGCCGCAGCATCAGCATCCGCAGCTCGCACGACGCGCCCCGTCAGCTCGACGGGGACCCGATCGTGCCGGGCAAGGAGCTGCACGCCCGGTGCGTGCACGGGAAGCTGCTGGTGCGCGTCCCCCGATGACCGTGCGGGTTGAGGAGCGAACGAAGCGAGCGTCTCGAAACCACCGGCAACTACGACTGGCGTTACCGTGGCCCCATGCAACAGCTGCGCTCGTTCACCTCGTCGGTCCTGCCGCCCCACGAGCGCGGCATCGAGTTCGGCGAGCGGCATGCCGCCGACATCGCGCGCACCAGCGCGTCGTACCGCCGGCTCTTCACCGCCCGCGCCACCCGGCCCTTCGACGTCGACGCGTGGGCGGAGCGCGCCTGGCAGCGCATCCAGGAGCTGGCCCCGTGGGCAGCCCCGGAGATCCAGGGCATCGCCGAGGGCGCCGGTGTCCCGGTGCGCGAGGTCGCGGCGGTCAACGCGCGCACCGAGCTGCTGGCCATCGCCGACCCGACCGGCACCGGTGAGTGCTCGAGCGTGGTCGTGCTGCCGCCGGACGGGCCGCCGGTGGCGGTGCAGACCTGGGACTGGTACGACGCGATGCGCGACAACTGGCTGCACTGGCGCATCCCGCGCCCGGACGGTCGGGTGGTCGAGACGGTCACCGAGTTCGGGATGCTGGCCAAGATCGGCGTGGCCCGGACCGCGGAGGGCCGCGGCATCGGCGTGCTCCTGAACATGCTGCACCACTCCGAGGACGGCGCGGAGGAGATCGGTCACCCAGTGCACCTGCTCAGCCGACAGATCCTCGACCAGGCGAACGACCTGGACGAGGCCCTGGTCATCGCCAAGTCGGCGAGCACCTCGGCGTCCACGTCTCTGACCCTGGTGGAGCCCGCCGGCCGGGCCGTCTCGGTCGAGCTCTCCCCCGGCGGGCCGGGCATGCTCGAGCCGGAGGACGGGATCCTCGTGCGCACCAACCACTTCGTCACACCCGACCGAGCCGCCGGCTGCCTCGCGGACTCCATCGGCCCGAGCAGCCGGATCCGCCGTCGTACCCTCCTCGACGCCTTCGCTACGACGCGGCCGCGTTCCGCGGAGGACGTGATCGAGGCAATGCACGACCACCGTGAGGTGGGCGGGGTGTGCGCGCACCCCGACGAGTCGATGGATCCGCTGCTGTGGCACGCCACCCTGGCCACGGTCAGCCTGGATCCCGTCAACGGCACCCTCGACGTGACGCCCGGCGGCCCCTGCGCTCGCCCCTGAGACACGACATCGGTACGCCTACCGCGACGTATAGGTCGCGTTTCCGACACGACATCGGTAAGGAGTCAGGCGGACTTGGCGAACCGGATCGCCTCGTCCTCCTCGGGCGACAGTGCCTGGTCGCAGGACCAGCCGGAGACGTTCTTGGCGTAGGTACGCGCCTCGCTGCGCCCGTGGATCGAGGTGAGCACGATCCCGTTGCCGCCGTCGTCGAGCAGCGCCATGGACCAGGACAGGTGCCCGCCCATGTCGCCGAACGCGTCGTACCGCACCACCGCCAGGTGCCGCAGCGCCTCCGAGACCTCCGCGCGCAGCGCCTGCACCTCGCCCCGCAGCCCGGCGACGTCGGCCGGTACTGTCGCGGGGTCCACGCGGCCGTGCCGCCGTCCGGGGCGGCTGCGACGCAGCGCCACCACGGCCAGCGCGAGCGCGGCCACGGCCAGCACCAGCAGGACCAGCAGGATCGCGACGAGCAGCGCCGCAGGCAGGGAACCGTTCACGTGCCCGGAGCCTAATCGGGCGATCAGCCTCCGCCGCGCAGGCGCGCGAGCCACGCCGACGCGTCGCGGAAGTCCGCGTCGGTGTCCCCCGGCGCCACATCGGGGCGCACCCCGTCCACGCGGGGGTAGGAGCCGAGGAACCGGACGTCCGCGCAGTTGCGGCGCAGTCCCATCAGCGCCTCCCCCACCCGGGCGTCCTCCAGGTGACCCTCGAGGTCGATGGAGAAGCAGTACCGGCCCAGCCCGAACCCTGTGGGCCGGGACTCGATGCGGCTCAGGTTCACCCCGCGCAGCTGGAACTCCTCGAGCAGCTCGAGCAGCGCACCGGGATGGTCGTCGCGGATGAAGGCGACCAACGAGGTCTTGTCCGAGCCGGTGGGCGGGGCCGGCGGCGCGGGTCTGGAGACCAGCACGAATCGGGTGACGGCTTCGGGGTTGTCGCCGATGCCGTCGGCGAGCACCGAGAGCCGGTACCGTTCCGCGGCCAGCGGCGCGCAGATCGCGGCCTCCCACGACGGGTCCGGCTGGGCGAGCGCGGCGGCACCGGCGGCGGTGGATCCGGCGTGCACCACCTGCGCACTCGGCAGGTGCAGGGCCAGCCAGCGGCGGGTCTGCGCGGCCGCGTGCGGATGGGTCGCCACCCGGCGGATGTCCTCGCGCGTCGTACCGGACCGGACGGCCAGCGCGAACGCGATGGGCACGGTCACCTCGCGGGTGATCATCAGCGGCTCACCGGTGGCCAGCTCGTCCAGCGTGACCGGGACCGAGCCCTCCACGGAGTTCTCGATCGGCACCACGGCACCGTCGGCGTCCCCGCACCGGACCGCGTCCAGGGCCAGGGTGACCGTGGCGCACGGCTGCAGCTGCGCCTTGGCCGCCGCGGGCAGCGACCGCAGCGCCTGCTCGGTGAAGGTCCCCTCGGGGCCGAGGTAGGCGTAGCGGGCAGGCGGGACTCCGGGCACGAGCACAGCCTAGTGGGGCTATAGATTCGCCCCATGGTCCCGACGCCCGCCCACGAACCGGCTGCCGACCTCGGCTTCGCGCGCGTGGACACCGACCGGGCCGCGCGCACCGGCGACCCGGAGGTGGTCTACGGGTCGGGCAAGACGCCGGCCCAGGTCGTGGAGATCCTCCGCACGCTCCACGAGACGCACCCCGGCCAGGCGGTGCTGGCCACCCGGCTCTCGCCGGAGGCGATCGCCGCGGTCACCGACGCCCATCCCGACGCGGTCGTCGACGAGGTGGCGCGGGCGGTCACGCTCGGCCAGCTCCGGGTCCCGCAGGGCACGGTGGCGGTGGTGTCCGCTGGTACGTCGGACGCGCCGGTCGCCGCGGAGGCGGCGCTGACCTGCGCGGTCTTCGGGGCAGGAGTACGACGGGTCAACGACGTCGGGGTCGCCGGACTGCACCGGATCCTGGCCGCCCGCGACGAGCTGGTCGACGCCGACTGCCTGATCGTGGTGGCCGGCATGGAGGGCGCGCTGCCGAGCGTGGTGGGCGGGCTGACCGGGGTACCGCTCGTCGCGGTGCCCACCAGCGTCGGCTACGGCGCCTCCTTCGGCGGGCTGGCCGCCCTGCTCGGGATGCTCAACTCCTGCGCGCCGGGGGTGACCGTGGTGAACATCGACAACGGCTTCGGGGCCGGGGTGTTCGCCGCCCGGGTGGCCCGCAACGCCCGCCCCCGCAGCGCATGATCGGCTGGGTCGACGCCTCCGCCGGTGCCTCGGGGGACATGCTGCTCGGTGCGCTGGTCGGCGCCGGCGTGCCCGTGGAGGTCATCGCCGCGGCGGTGGCCGCGGTCGCCCCTGAGCACGTCGCGCTGCGCCCCGAGCGGGTGACCCGCCGCGGGTTCGCAGCCACCCACTGCCACGTCGAGGTCGCCGACAGCACCACGCACCGCACCTGGGTGGACGTGGCCGCGCTGCTGGCGGCCGCCGACCTCGCCGAGCCGGTCCGGACCCGCGCGCACGCCTGCTTCGAGCGGCTGGCGAACGCCGAGGCGACCGTGCACGGCACCGCACCCGAGGAGGTGCACTTCCACGAGGTCGGTGCGCTCGACGCCATCGCGGACGTGGTCGGCGTGTGCGCCGGCGTGCAGCACCTCGGCCTGGACCGGCTGGTGGTGTCCCCAGTTGCGGTGGGCAGCGGCACGGTCCGCGGCGCCCACGGCGAGATGCCGGTGCCGCCGCCGGCCGTCGCCGAGCTCCTGCGAGGCGCCCCGTCGTACTCCGGGCCGGGGCGGACTGAGCTGTGCACCCCCACCGGCGCGGCGCTGCTCACCACGCTGGCCACCGAGTTCGGCGCGCAGCCGCCGATGACCGTCGAGCACGTCGGGGTCGGCGCCGGCACGCGCGACCCGGAGACGCACGCGAACGTTTTGCGGCTGCTGGTGGGCGTGGCGGCGGAGGTCCGGGGTGGGTTCGAGACGCTCGCTCCTCAACCGCCGGAGGGGACGGCGGTGGTGGTGGAGACCAACGTCGACGACCTGGACCCACGGCTGTGGCCTAACGTGCTGGCCGCCCTGCTCGACGCCGGCGCCTCGGACGCCTGGCTGACCCCGATCCTGATGAAGAAGGGCCGGCCTGCGCACACCCTGTCGGTGCTGGTCTCCGCCGACCGGCTCGACCCGGTGCGCGCGGAGATCTTCCGGCAGACCTCGACCATCGGGGTGCGCGAGATCCCGGTCGCCAAGACCGCGCTGCAGCGCCGGATGGCCACCGTCGCGGTGTCCGGCTGCAGCATCCGTGTGAAGATTGCCGAGCACGGCGGGTCCGTCGTCAACGTGCAGCCGGAGTACGACGACGTCGCCGCGGCCGCCGCAGCCACCGGCCGGCCGGTCAAGGACGTGCTCGCCGACGCCGTCGCCGAGTGCGCC
>DASTWW010000004.1:0-8641 GCA_035765755.1 Nocardioidaceae bacterium | reverse complement strand
GTGGGTGCGGACCACGTGCGCACCCTCGCCCACCTGGACGTCGGTGAGCGTGCAGTCCGGCCCGATCTCGGCGTCCTCGGCGACCGTGGTGGACCCGTGCAGCTGTACGCCGGGGCGCAGCGTCACGTCGCGGGCCAGCCGGACCGTCACGTCCACCCAGGTGCTGGCCGGGTCGACCACGGTGACCCCGTCCCGCATCCAGCGCACCAGCACCCGGCGGTTCAGCTCCGCGGCCAGCCCGGCCAGCTGGGCCCGGTCGTTGGCCCCCTCGGTCTGCATCACGTCGTCGATGCGGTGCGCGCCCACCGTCCGGCCCTGGTCGACGGCGATGGTGACCACGTCGGGGAGGTAGTACTCCCCCTTGGCGTTGTCGTTCTTCACCAGCGGCAGCGCCTCGGCCAGGAATGCCCCGTCGAAGGCGAAGATCCCGGAGCTGATCTCGCGCACCGCGGCCTGCTCGGGGGTGGCGTCCTTCTCCTCCACGATGGCGGTCACCGCGCCGGAGTCGTCGCGGAGGATCCGGCCGTAGCCGGTCGGGTCGGCGACCTCGCCGGTGAGCACGGTGGCCGCGCGACCGGACCCGGCGTGCTCGTCGACGAGCCCGCGCAGCGTCTGCGCCTCGAGGAGCGGGGTGTCGCCGGACATCACCACGACCACCCCGTCCGTCGTACCTGCGTGTGCGCGGAGCGCGTCCAGGGCGACCCGGACCGCGTGCCCGGTGCCCTCCTGCGTCTCCTGGACCGCGACCACCGCGTCCGGCGCCTGGGCCCGGACGTGCTCGGTGACCTGCGCGCGGTCGTTGCCGACCACGGTCACCAGCCACTGCGGGTCGACGCCCTGGGCGGCGGCGAGCACGTGGCCGATCATGGTGCGCCCGCACAGCGGGTGCAGCACCTTCATCAGCTTGGACTTCATCCGGGTGCCGTTGCCGGCGGCGAGGACGACGACGGCCGTGGGCCGTGCTGCGGGTGGCGCCGGTTCGGTCACCTTGCTCAACTCCCAGTCTTGTTGGGTGCTGCCTCGTGGCGGGCTGGCGAGGGTGGTGGCTCCCCGGGTAGGAGTCGAACCTACGTCGCTTTGTCCGCATTCAAAGTGCGGCGGGCCCTGCCGACAGACCAACCGGGGATCGGTGCCGCACCAGCGTAGTAAACGCCCGCCCGGTCGCGTCGCTCGCGCGGCTGCCGGGAGGCGACGCGCCGTGACGCGGATTACATTCGCGGCTCCTGGGAACGGAGTCAGGGGCGACCGCCTGGAAAGCTACGGTTCCGTAGGTTACGGTTGCGTAGGTAAATGCCGACACTTGCGAGGGACGATGACACCACCGACGGCCACCGGAACGACGACGACCGCCGCCGACCCGATGGACAGGCTGACCGCGACGCTGGGCGGGGACACGCAGTCCCGCAAGGAACAGATAGCCCTCGGCATCTTCATCCTGGTCCCGTTCCTGGCCGTTGCCGCGGCGATCCCGGTCGCGTGGGGGGGCTGGCTGAACTGGACCGACGTGGTCATCACCGTGGTGATGTACGCGATCTCCGGCCACGGCGTCACGGTCGGCTTCCACCGGTTGTTCACGCACAAGTCGTTCAAGCCCAACCGGCCGCTGAAGATCGCGCTGGCTGTCGCCGGC
Organism: Nocardioidaceae bacterium; assembly: GCA_035765755.1. Classification (GTDB taxonomy): domain Bacteria; phylum Actinomycetota; class Actinomycetes; order Propionibacteriales; family Nocardioidaceae; genus DASSKA01. The sequence continues at coordinate 7,011 of DASTWW010000004.1, read as the reverse complement.
TCGCTGGCGATCCAGGGGCCGGTGGTCCGCTGGGTCGCTGACCACCGCAAGCACCACAAGTTCTCCGACCGCGACGGCGACCCGCACTCCCCCTGGCGCTATGGCAACGACATCAAGGCGCTGACGAAGGGGCTGTTCTACGCCCACATGATGTGGCTGTTCAACCCGGAGCAGACCCCGCAGCGGAAGTACGCCCCGGACCTGATGAAGGACCGCGACATCGTCCGGATCTCCCGGCAGTTCCCCATGTGGGTGCTGATCTCGCTGCTCGCCCCGGCGCTCGCCGGTGGGCTGATCACCTGGTCCTGGCAGGGTGCGCTGACCGCCTTCTTCTGGGGCTCGCTGGTGCGCGTCTCGCTGCTGCACCACGTGACCTGGTCGATCAACTCGATCTGCCACACGATCGGCGACCGGCCGTTCGTGTCCCGCGACAAGTCCGCCAACGTGTGGTGGCTGGCCATTCCGTCGATGGGCGAGTCGTGGCACAACCTGCACCACGCCGACCCGACCTGTGCCCGGCACGGTGTGCTGCGCGGCCAGCTGGACACCTCCGCCCGGATCATCCGGATCCTGGAGAAGCTCGGCTGGGTGCGCGACGTGCGCTGGCCGGTCAAGGAGCGCATCGACGCCAAGCTCGTCAAGAACCAGCTTCCGGACGCCGCCTGAGCGCCCGGAAGCGTGCTGCCACCACCATCGTGAACGCCGCCCCGCAGCCGGGGGAACCTGCCCGCGACCAGGTCGCGATGCGGACCTCTCCGGCCGAGCCGCGCACCCCGCGGCGACGGCCGGGCCGGGCCCGGATGACCGCCGCCGAGCGCCGCGAGCAGCTGATCGAGATCGCCCGGGGCCTGTTCGCCGAGCGCGGCTTCGACGGCACCTCGATCGAGGAGGTCGCCGCCCGCGCCGAGGTATCCAAGCCGGTGGTCTACGAGCACTTCGGCGGCAAGGAGGGTCTGTACGCCGTCGTGGTGGACCGCGAGGTGCGCCAGCTGCTCGCCATGGTGCAGGGCGCGCTGACCGCCGGCGGCCCGCGCGAGCTGCTCGAGCAGGCCGCGCTCGCGCTGCTGGACTACATCGAGCAGGCGCCCGACGGGTTCCGCATCCTGGTCCGAGACAGCCCGATCGGCTCCTCGTCCGGGTCGTTCGTGTCGATCATCGGCGACATCGCCTCGCGGGTGGAGTACATCCTCGCCGGGGAGTTCCGGTCCCGGGGATTCGACACCAAGTTCGCGCCGATGTACGCCCAGATGCTGGTCGGCATGGTCGGCACCACCGGCCAGTGGTGGCTGGACGCTCGCAAGCCGCCGAAGCGGGTGGTCGCCGGGCACCTGGTCAACCTGGCCTGGAACGGGCTGTCCGGCCTGGACAAGAACCCCTCCCTGCGCACCAAGTAGGTCAGAGCCGTTCGAAGCCGAACGCCTCGACGATCGCGTCGGCGGCGTCGGACGCCGACACGGCGGTGTTGTCCAGGCGCAGGTAGGGCCGGCGCTGCCAGAGCCCCTCGGCCGGCGTGGTCACCTCGCCGGTGTTCATGACGTACTGCTCGTCGAGCGCGAGCAGGTTCTGCCGCGAGAACTCCAGGTCGCGCTTGGAGCGCTTCTGCTCCAGCCGGAAGGCCGTGCCGTTGCGGGAGAGCCGCTCGTCGTGGTCGGCGTACAGCTCGACGAAGTGCACCGCGCCGCCGCCGTCCTCGACGATCTTGACGTACGACGCGACGATGTCCAGGTCGTTGGCGAGCTCCAGACCCCACACCAGCGTGAACACCAGCCCGGGCAGCTCCGCGGCGACCGCCTCCTCGATGACCCGGCGGCGGAACTCATCGACCAGTCGGTTGAACGGCGGCGAGCCGAATTCGAAGATGTCCAGCACCGGCTCGACCGTCATGTGGTTGTGGAACAGCTTGAAGCCGGTCCGCTTGGCGAGCTCGTGGCCGACGGTCATCTTGCCCACCGCCGGCGGGCCGAAGATCAGGACGAAGTGCACGAACCCATCGTGTCAGCGCTCGGCCATGATCTCGACCCTGTTGCCGTTCCCGTCTGCTGTGTAGAAGCGGCGGTAGCCGGGGAAGGCGTCGTCCCAGGTCACCGCGAAGCCCTGCCCGGCCACCCGCTCCGCCGTACCGTCGATGTCGTCGACGAGGAAGGCCGGGTGTGCCTTCCTCGCCGGGCTGAAGTCCTCCTCGACGCCGACGTGCACCTCGACCGCGGCACCGCGGAACCAGCACCCGCCGCGCTTGGCGAGCACCGGCGGCTTGTCCACCTCCGGTATCCCCAGGGTGTCGCCGTAAAAACGCCGGGCGGCGTCCTCGCCGCCCCGCGGGCAGGACACCTGGACGTGGTGCAGCCTCATGACTCTCTTCCGAGGTAGTACTTCATGCCGATGTGCGAGGCGACGAAACCGAGCCGGGTGTAGAACCGCCGGGCGCGCTCGCGCTGCGCGTTCGTGGTGAGCTCGACCCGCGCGGCGCCGCGCTCCCGGGCGAGCTGCAGCACGTGCTCCATCAGCTGCGTGCCGAAGCCCCTGCCGCGCTGGTCGGAGCGCATCCGAACCGACTCCACGATGCAGAACAGCCCGCCCACGTAGGTGAGCCGGCGCGCCCAGGTCAGCTGGGCGGTGGCCATCGCCTGGCCCTTGGCCTCCCCGATGAGCAGCTGCTGGTTCGGGTCCGCGATGATCTCGTCGAAGGCCGGGCGGTAGGCCGAGGCGGGCACCGCGCTCTCGTCGATCTCACGGATCACGTCCTCGCGCAGCAGGGACACGATGACTTCCAGGTCAGCAGAGCACGCGTCTCTGACCTGCAGAGACTCGGTCATCCCGCCACCCCCGGCTGCGCGGTCACCCGGCCACGCGACTGCGCGGTCATGCGACCGCCCGTGCGACCGCGAAGATCCGCCGGAACGGCAGCACGGTGCCGTGTGGCCGCTCCGGATAGGCCTCCCGGAGCAGCTGCTTGTACTCCGTGACGAACTCCTCGCGCAGGTCGTCCGGGAGCGCCTGCAGCGTGGGCCGGGCGCCGGTGCCGCTGATCCAGGTGAACACGGGGTCAGGGCCGTGCAGCAGGTGGAGGTACGTCGTCTCCCACACATCGACCTCGCAGCCCAGCGCCGTCAGCGCCTCCAGGTAGGTGGCCGGCTCCTCCGAGTGCGGTCGAGCCACCCCCTCGACGTACTTCTTGAAGCGCTCGTCCCTGCCCAGCTCGTGCAGCAGAACGTGGCTGGGCTCGCCGTGGTTGCCGGGCACCTGGAACGCGAACCAGCCGCCCTGGTCCACCATGTCGACCAGCTGCGGGAGCAGGTCGAGGTGGCCCGGCACCCACTGCAGGGTGGCGTTAGAGATGAGTACGTCGACGGGACCTGCCGGCCGCCACTGCCGCAGGTCACCGACCTCGAACGTGACGCCCTCGATGCCCTGCGCCTTCGCGATCATCTCCTCGGAGGAGTCGACGCCGGACACCTCGGCGCCCGGCCAGCGTTGCGGGAGCAGGGCGGTGAGGTTGCCCGGCCCGCAGCCGAGGTCGACCACGCGGCGCGGCTCGGTCGCCGCTATCCGGTTCAGCAGGTCGAGGTAGGGCCGGCCGCGATGGTCGGCATAGATCAGGTACCGCTCCGGGTCCCAGGTGTGCGCCATGCCCCTATCTTGACATAAAGTATCTTGATGTCAAGCAAAATCCTTTGTTGAGCGGCCAGTCGCGCGATCGCCGGTCAGGCGTTCTCGAAAGGTACGACCAGCCTGCGCAGCAAGTCGGCGAGCCGTGCGTGCTCAGCCGGCTTGAGCCCGGCGAGCAGGTCTCGCTCCCGCGCGAGGAGGCCGGCGAGCGCCCCGTCCACGGTGGCCCGGCCGGTCGGCGTGAGCCGGACCAGCACACCCCGCCGGTCGTTGGGGTCGGGCAATCGGATCACGAAGCCGCGCGCCACGAGCCGGTCCACGCGGTTCGTCATGGTCCCGCTGGTGACCAGGGTCTCCCGGAGCAGCCGGCCCGGAGAGAGCTCGTACGGCGCACCCGCGCGCCGCAGGGCAGCGAGCACGTCGAACTCCCAGTTCTCGATGTCGTGCTCGGCGAACGCCTGCCGGCGCGCCCGGTCCAGGTGGTGGCTGAGTCGGCTCACCCGGCTGAGCACCTCCATCGGCCCCAGGTCGAGGTCCGGGCGCTCACGTCCCCAGGCCTCGACCAGCCGGTCCACCTCGTCGCGCATGGCACCCAGAGTACCCGTCGAGATTCTTGACATCGAGACATTGGCGCATCCGGCGCCCGGCCCGCTCGGAGCACGAGACCAGGCGACAGGGGCCACGGAAGCGGGCGCCGGCTCAAACAGCGGATCACTCGTCCAGAACGGCGGCGGCGGTGAGCCACTCCTCCTCGAGGGCCTCCTTCTCGGTGGTGAGCTCGCGCAGCCGGGCGTCCAGCTCGGCCAGCCGCTCGTAGTCGCCGGCATTCGCGGCGGCATGCTCGGCGATCTCGGCGTGCAGCTCGGTCTCCCGGTTGGCCAGCTTGGTGAGCTGCCGGTCGATCCGGTTGACGGTCTTGCGCGCCTCCCGCTGGTCGGCCGCGGACGGATCGGGCGCAGCCGGCGACGGACCCGGAACCGCCGCGAGAGCGGCGGCGCGGCGCTCAAGGTACTCGTCCACCCCGCGCGGCAGCATCGAGATCTGTCCGTCGTCGAGCAGCGCCCACACGGAGTCGCAGACCCGCTCCAGGAAGTACCTGTCGTGCGAGACCACCACCAGGGTCCCCGGCCAGCCGTCCAGGAAGTCCTCGAGCACGTTCAGCGTGTCGATGTCCAGGTCGTTGGTCGGCTCGTCGAGCAGCAGTACGTTCGGCTCGGACAGCAGCAGTCGCAGCAGCTGCAGCCGGCGCCGCTCGCCGCCGGACAGGTCGCCGACCCGGGCGGTGAGCCGGTCGCCGGTGAACCCGAACCGCTCCAGCAGGGCGGTGGCGGGGATCTCCCCGTCGGCGGTGCGGGCCACCCCGGCGATCCGCTCCACCGACTCGAGCACCCGGGCCGACGAGTCGGCGGGCGGGAGCTCGACCGACTGGGTCAGATGCGCCAGCGACACCGTCCGCCCCCGTCGTACGACACCCGAGTCGGGGGCCAGCGAGCCGGCCAGCAGCCGCAACACCGAGGTCTTGCCGGCGCCGTTCACGCCGACCAGCCCGACCCGCTCCCCTGGCCCGAGGCGCCAGGTCGCGTCCGAGAGCAGCCGACGCTCCCCACGCGCCAGGGACACGTCTTCCAGGTCGAGCACGTCCTTGCCGAGCCGCGCGGTGGCGAACCGCTCCAGCTCCAGCCGGTCCCGCGGCGGCGGCTCGTCCTCGATCAGCGCGTTCGCGGCCTCGATGCGGAACTTCGGCTTCGACGTGCGCGCGGGCGCTCCCCGCCGCAGCCATGCCAGCTCCTTGCGGACCAGGTTCTGCCGGCGCGCCTCCGTGGCGGCCGCCTGCCGCTGCCGCTCCGCCTTGGCCAGCACGTACGCCGCGTAGCCGCCCTCGTAGGAGTCGACCGCGCCGTCGTGCACCTCCCAGGTGGTCTGGCAGACCGCGTCGAGGAACCAGCGGTCGTGAGTGACCACAACCAGCGCGAAGGTACGACGGAGGAGGTGCTCGGCGAGCCACGCGACTGCCTCGACGTCGAGATGGTTCGTCGGCTCGTCGAGCAGCACGAGATCGTGCGACCCGAGCAGCAGCCGGGCCAGCGAGCAGCGCCGCCGCTCCCCTCCGGAGAGCCCACCGACCGTCCGGTCCAGGGACACCCCGGCGAGCAGCTCGGCCACCACCTCCCGGCTGGTCGGGTCCGCGGCCCACTCGTGGTCGGCCCGGCCCTGGAGCACCGCGGCCCGCACCGTCGCGGACGGGTCCAGGTCGTCGCCCTGGGTGAGGAAGCCGAGCCGCAGCCCGCGGCCGCGCGACACCCGGCCGGCGTCCGGCTCCTCGAGGCCGGCGATCACCCGCAGGAGCGTGGTCTTCCCGCCGCCGTTGCGACCGACCACGCCGATCCGCTCGCCCTCGCCGACCCCGAGGCTGACCGAGGACAGCAGCGGCCGCACGCCGTACGCCTTGTCGACCCGCTCCAGGTTGACCAGGTTCACGAGACCACCCGCGCCCCCGGCACCGGGCCGGCCGCGCAGCTCACCGGACCCAGCCCGGACGACTCCAGCCCGGCCGCCACCTTCGCGGCGTGCTCCCGGTCCTCGCACAGGAACAGGCAGCTCGGCCCGGACCCGGACAGCAGCGCGCCGTGCGGCGAGCTGGCCAGCCCGGCGGCCAGGTTGCGCTCCAGCTCCGGGCGCAGCCGGAACGCCGCGGGTTCCAGGTCGTTGGCCATCGCCGCGCCGAGGGCCGGCACGTCGCCGTGCTGGAGCGCCGACAGCAGCGCGGCCGGCACCTCCGGCTCCGGTACGACGGACCCGGCGCGCAGTCGGTCCAGCTCCCGGTAGACCGCCGGGGTGGAAAGGCCCGCCGGCGACTCGAGCACCGCCCACCAGTACTCCCCCTGCGTCCGCAGCGGGCTGACGAGCTCGCCGTGCCCGGACCCGACCGCCGTCCCACCGAGCAACGCGAACGGCACGTCCGACCCGAGCTGCCCGGCCAGAGTGACGAGCTCCTCGAACGGCGTCGCCGTGCCCCAGAGCGCGTCACAGGCCACCAGGGTCGCCGCGGCGTCCGCGCTCCCGCCCGCCATCCCGCCGGCCACCGGGATGCCCTTGACGATGTGGATCGCCACCATGGCGTCGAGGCCGTGGTGGGCGGAGAGCAACCGGGCCGCCCGGACCGCGATGTTCGAGTCGTCGGTGGGCACGTCGGCGACGGCCAGCCGCTCGTCGCCCGAGACGCTGACCGTGAAGGTCGAGGCCGGCCGGACCTGCACCTCGTCGTACACCCCGATCGCCTGGTACACCGTCGCGAGCGTGTGGAACCCTTCCGGCCGGGGCGCCCCCACGCCCAGGCAGAGGTTGATCTTGGCGGGCGCGACGGCCACCACCTCGGCGCTCACGAGCCACCCCCCGAGCCAGCAG
>DASTWW010000003.1:0-10308 GCA_035765755.1 Nocardioidaceae bacterium | reverse complement strand
CCCGAGCCGGTGGGCGTGCAGCTGGTCCAGGCAGGCGCGGACGCTCGCCGGGCCGGCCAGCTCGCCGCCGTGCGGAGCCAGCAGCAGGCCGGCCCGCTCGGCGATCTTGAAGGCCGCCGCGAAATCCGCGGTCGTGCCCCGCCGCTCGTCGTTGGACAGTCCGAAGCCGACCACGCCCCGTCCGGCGTACTGCGCGGCGAGCCGGGCCAGCGTGCGAGCGTCCAGGGGGTGCCGGGTCCGGTTGGCTGCGACCACCACCGCGATCCCGACACCGGTCGCGGCCGAGGCGCACCGGACCGCGTCCAGGACCAGCTCGATGAACGCGGTGATCCCGCCGAAGCGGGCGGCGTAGCCGCTCGGGTCGACCTGGATCTCCAGCCAGCGGGAGCCGTCGGCCGCGTCGTCCTCGGCGGCCTCGTGGACCAGCCGGCGGACGTCGGCCTCCGTGCGCAGCACCGACCGGCCCACGTCGTACAGCCGCTGGAACCGGAACCAGCCCTTCTCGTCGGCCGCGGACAACCTCGGCGGCCAGTCCTCCACCAGCGCGTCCGGGAGCACGATCCCGTCCCGCGCCGCCAGCTCGACCAGCGTCGAGTGCCGCATCGATCCGGTGAAGTGCAGGTGCAAGTGGGCCTTCGGCAACGACCTGATGTCTCGACCACTTCGGTCCCGGTGGCCGGACAGGTTCAGGCCTTCGGTCGGGCCGGTGGTCAGGAGAACAGCTTCTGCAGCCGGGTGATCCCCTCGACCAGGTCCTCGTCGCCCAGGGCGTAGGAGAACCGCAGGTAGCCCGGCGAGCCGAACGCCTCGCCCGGGACCGCGGCGACCTCGACGGTCTCCAGGATCAGCTCCGCGAGCTCGGCAGACGTGGCTGGAGTCCGCCCGTCGATGCTGCGGCCGAGCAGCCCCTTGACGCTCGGGTAGGCGTAGAAGGCTCCCTCGGGCTGCGGGCAGACCAGCCCGTCGATCTCGTTGAGCATGCCCACGATGGTGCGACGGCGACGGTCGAAGGCGCTGCGCATCTCGGCCACCGCGGTCAGGTCCCCGCTGACAGCTGCCAGCGCGGCTCGTTGCGAGACGTTCGCGACGTTGGAGGTGGCGTGCGACTGGAGGTTGGTGGCCGCCTTGACGACGTCGGGCGGGCCGATCAGCCAGCCGACCCGCCACCCGGTCATTGCGTAGGTCTTGGCCACCCCGTTCACCACGACGCACCGTTCGGCGAGCTCGGGGACCGCCACCGGCAGGGAGGCGGTCTGCACCCCGTCGTACAGCAGGTGCTCGTAGATCTCGTCGGTGACCACCCACAGTCCGTGATCGACCAGCCAGCGGCCGATCTCCTCGACCTCCTCGCGGGTGTAGACCGCTCCGGTCGGGTTGGACGGGGAGTTGAACAGCAGCACCTTGCTCCGCTCCGTGCGGGCCGCCTCGAGCTGCTCCACGGTGACCTTGTAGCCCTGCTCCTCTCCTGCGAGCACCTCGACCGGGACCCCGCAGGCGAGCCGGATCGACTCGGGGTAGGTGGTCCAGTACGGCGCGGGAAGGATCACCTCGTCGCCGGGGTCGAGCAGCGTGGCGAACGCTTCGTACACCGCCTGCTTGCCGCCGTTGGTGACCAGCACCTGCGCGGGCTCCACGCGAAAGTCGGAGTCGCGCAGGGTCTTGGCCGCGATCGCGGCCTTGAGCTCCGGAAGCCCCCCTGCGGGGCTGTACCGGTGGTTGCGCGGGTCGCGGCAGGCGTCCACGGCCGCCTGCACGATCGCGCCCGGGGTCGGGAAGTCCGGTTCGCCGGCTCCGAACCCGATCACCGGACGCCCGGCCGCCTTGAGGGCCTTGGCCTTGGAGTCCACGGCGAGGGTCGCCGACTCGGTGATGCCCGCCACACGGCGAGACACCCGGCGGGAGGCGTTCTGCGGGGCTGGGGTCATGGGCCTATGCTTCCACCGACGCTGGGACCTCGACACCCGGGTCCGCCAGCCGGGACCACCGCTCGGTTCGACTTCGCCGCACCCTTCCACGTAGACTTCCCCCTTGGTGGTTCTCACCATTGACTGTCATGCCCGCAACCGCCCCGACAGGACGCGACTGCAGGCCCGGCGATCGAGGCGCACCACCGAAGGGCACTAGCTCAACTGGCAGAGCATCGGTCTCCAAAACCGAAGGTTGGGGGTTCAAGTCCCTCGTGCCCTGCGAGACGGCTCGGTTCCCGACCGGGCGCCCAGAGCGCCCGAAGGCAAGCAGAAAGGTGGAGGTTCGATGTCGGACAGTCGCGTGACCTCGAAGACACGCACGAGCCCCGCCACGTTCTACCGCCAGGTCATCGCCGAGCTTCGCAAGGTCGTCTGGCCCACCCAGCAGCAGCTGATCACCTACTTCGTGGTCATCCTGGCGTTCGTGGTGGTGATCATGGCGGTCGTCTCGTTGCTCGACCTCGGGTTCGGAAAGCTGGCCTTCGCGATCTTCGGATAGCGGGCCGGTGGCCCGGGCCAGACCCGCACAGCAGCCACCGGGCCGGCCCGGTGGCACCAACAGTGAAGGTGACTGATCAATCGTGTCGCAGCCGTACGACGAACAGCTCGCAGGGCCGCCGGCGGACGTCTCCGTCCAGGCGGACCAGGAGGAGCGCGAGCCGCTGACGGCGACCGACGAGGCGGAGCCTGCCGAGGCGGAGCCTGAGGAGCCGGTGACCGATGAGGCGGTGACCGACGAGGCGGAGGCTGCCGAGGCGGTGACCGACGACGCGGTGACCGACGAGGCGGAGGTTGCCGAGGCGGTGACCGACGAGTCTGAGCCCGCCGAGGACGACCCGCTCGAGGAGTTCCGGCGCGCGCTTCGTGACAAGCCCGGCGACTGGTTCGTCGTGCACACCTACTCCGGGATGGAGAACCGGGTCAAGGCGAACCTGGAGAACCGCATCTCCTCGCTGAACATGGAGGACTACATCCACGAGGTCGTGGTCCCCACCGAAGAGGTCGCCGAGATCAAGAACGGCCAGCGCAAGCTGGTCCAGCGCACCGTCCTCCCCGGCTACGTGCTGGTCCGCATGGACCTCACCGACGAGTCCTGGGCCGCCGTGCGGCACACCCCGTCGGTCACCGGGTTCGTCGGGCACAGCCACCAGCCGGTGCCGCTGAGCCTGACCGAGGTCGAGACCATGCTCGCCCCGTCGGTAATCACCGAGGTGGAGACCGCGACCCCGGAGCGGGCGGGCACCGCCGGGCCGGCCAAGAAGAAGGTCGAGGTCGCCGACTTCGACGTCAACGACTCCGTGATGGTCATCGACGGTCCGTTCGCCACGCTGCACGCGACGATCACCGAGATCAACGCCGAGTCCCAGAGGGTCAAGGCCCTCGTCGAGATCTTCGGCCGGGAGACCCCGGTCGAGCTGAGCTTCAGCCAGATCGAACGGGTCTGACCGGAGCCAGGAAGCACCACACCCAGCACAGCAAGACAAAGGACCCTTTCCCATGCCTCCGAAGAAGAAGATCGCAGCGCTCGTCAAGGTGCAGCTGCAGGCCGGGGCGGCCACTCCCGCGCCGCCGGTGGGTACCGCGCTCGGTCCCCACGGCGTGAACATCATGGAGTTCTGCAAGGCCTACAACGCGCAGACCGAGGCCATGCGGGGCAACGTGATCCCCGTCGAGATCACCATCTACGAGGACCGCTCGTTCACCTTCGTCACGAAGACCCCGCCGGCTGCCGAGCTGATCAAGAAGGCCGCCGGCCTGCAGAAGGGCTCTGCGGTCCCGCACCGCGACAAGGTCGGCAAGCTGACCAAGGACCAGGTGCGCGAGATCGCCACCACCAAGATGCCTGACCTGAACGCCAACTCCATCGACCAGGCGATGAAGATCGTCGAGGGCACCGCGCGCTCGATGGGCGTGCGCACCGAGTAACAGCTCCACCCGAAACATCCACCGTGGCAGGGTCACTGACGCGCCCGACGACCACAACCCGCCCTCGAGGCGGACGAGAGGAAGCATCATGAAGCGCAGCAAGACGTACCGGGCGGCCGCCGAGTCGTTCGACATCGACGAGGTCTACAGCCCCCTCGAGGCGATCAAGCTCGCCAAGACCGGCAGCCGCAAGAAGTTCGACGAGACCGTCGACGTGGCCATGCGGCTCGGCGTGGACCCCCGCAAGGCCGACCAGATGGTGCGCGGCACCGTCAACCTCCCGCACGGCACCGGCAAGACCGCACGGGTCCTGGTCTTCGCCAGTGCCGACAAGGCAGAGGCCGCGCGTGAGGCCGGCGCCGACCACGTCGGCGGCGACGAGCTGATCGAGAAGGTCAACGGCGGCTGGCTGGACTTCGACGCCGTGGTCGCCACCCCGGACATGATGGGCAAGGTCGGCCGGCTCGGCCGGGTGCTCGGCCCCCGCGGCCTGATGCCGAACCCGAAGACCGGCACCGTGACCCCCGACGTGGCCAAGGCGGTCTCGGACATCAAGGGCGGCAAGATCGAGTTCCGCGTCGACCGGCACGCCAACCTGCACTTCATCATCGGCAAGGCGTCCTTCTCCGAGAACCAGCTCGCGGAGAACTACGCGGCAGCGCTCGAGGAGGTGCTGCGGCTCAAGCCGTCGAGCTCGAAGGGCCGCTACCTGAAGAAGGTCACCATCTCCACCACGATGGGACCCGGTGTCCAGGTGGACCCGAACCGCACGCGCAACATCGCCGGCGTCGACGAGGCATGAGGGCTACTCCACGAAGACGCGCTCGTCGACCAGCTGCTCGGTGACCAGCTGACCCTCCGGGGCGAACAGGCTGTGCTCGAAGCGCTTCTGGAACTCCAGCTCCACGCCGTCCCGGCCGCTGCGGTTCTTCTCGATGGAGAGCACCGCCCACCGACGGAAGCGTTCGGCGTTCCCGAGGTCGTAGACGAGGTGGTGCCGGGCCACCACGTCGTACTTGCTGTTGAGGATCAGCACCGTGTCGGCCTCGTAGGCCAGCGCCGAGGAGCCGCGGAGGTTGCTGACCCGGACCCGCTTGCCGGACTCGGGGGTCGGCTTGTCCGCCGCGACCACCGCGAGGATCGGCACGTCTCGCTCCAGCGCGAGGTCCTTCAGGCCCTCGACGACCAGGGCGATCTGCTCCTCCTCCGAGCGGCGCGGGTCCAGACTGCGCACCTTCTGCAGGTAGTCCACCACCACGAGGGGCGGCTGACCCGTCCGCTCCTGCACGTCGGCGACCACGTCGCGCACCACCTCCAGGGTGGTCTTGCTGCCCGTGGACCGGTGCAGGATGATCCGGGAGGCGTACTCTGCGACCACGCCGACGGCCTTGGCGCCGCCGACGGTGCCCTGGAGCCGCTCGGCGAGTGACGCGCCGCCGTCCGTGCTCTCGAACGCGGCCCGGACACGGTTCAGCCCCGGCGCCTCCACGCCCCCCACCAGACCGGCCTCGAGCGCGACCAGCCTGACCAGCAGCGACTCGGGGTCGTGCTCGTAGCTGAAGAACACCACGGAGCGGCCGGACCGGGCCATGTTGCGGGCGGTCTGCAGCGCCCAGGTGGTCTTGCCCAGGCCCTGCGGGCCGCCGAGCAGGACGAGGTCGCCGGACCGGAACCCACCGTCGAGGTGCTTGTCGAGGATGTCGAAGCCGGTCGGCCAGACCTGCCGGCCCGCGTTGTCGCCGGCCCGCAGCCGGCCGTCGGCGCGCTCGAGCACCTCCTCGAGGGAGTGCAAGGATGTGTCCATCCTGACATTGCAGCACCGGAGCGGCTCTTCTGCGGCCGAATCGGTGAGAAGCCCTCCACGGCCGCGATTTGGCCGTCCCCGCTCGGCTGCCGTACAGTGGCGAGTCGAAACCAGAGACCGCCGGTTGTCGGCGTGCTGTCCCGGCTCAGCGAACGAGCCCCCAGCCGCCGGCCGAAGGCCCCGAGACGGGGCGCCTGCGCAGGTGACACGTGTGAGTCAGCCGACCGAGTCGGCCCGGACGCCCTGTGCCCTGCGCGGGGCGTCGTTGTCGTTCCGGGGCCTGGTGGGGACCGGGGTCTCTCCAGAACACGTGCAACGCACGCGGAAGGAGACCCATGGCGCGGCCGGACAAGGCGGCAGCCGTCGCGGAGCTCGTGGAGTCGTTCCAGGACTCCGCCGGCGCCGTGCTGACCGAGTACCGCGGTCTCTCCGTCAAGCAGCTGCAGGACCTGCGGCGTGCTCTCGGGGAGAACGCACAGTACGCCGTGGTGAAGAACACGCTGACCAAGATCGCCGCCGGCGAGGCGGGCGTCGAGGGCTTCGACGACCTGCTCACCGGCCCCACCGCCATCGCCTTCATCAACGGCGACGTCGTGGAGGCGGCCAAGGGGCTGCGTGACTTCGCCAAGGCGAACCCCGCCCTCGTCATCAAGGGCGGCTACCTCGAGGGTCGGTCGATCGAGGCGACTGAGATCGCCAAGCTCGCCGACCTCGAGTCGCGCGAGGTGCTCCTCGCCAAGCTCGCGGGCGCCATGCTCGGGTCGTTGAGCCAGGCCGCGGCCCTGTTCAACGAACCGCTGGCCAAGGCTGCCCGACTCGCGGCGGCCCTGCAGGCCAAGGGTGCGCAGGAGCCTGCAGAAGCGCCCGAGGACTGACAAGAAACCACCACCCCCGACTCGCGCGCCCGTGCGGGTCTTCAACCCGGAAGGAACCGCCACCATGGCGAAGCTCACCACGGACGAGCTGCTCGACGCGTTCAAGGAGATGACCCTCCTCGAGCTGAGCGAGTTCGTCAAGCAGTTCGAGGACACCTTCGGCGTCACCGCCGCCGCCCCGATGGCCGTCGCTGCCGCCCCCGCTGCCGGCGGCGCTGGTGCCGAGGCCGAGGGCGAGGCCGAGCAGGACGAGTTCGACGTCGTGCTCGAGGCCGCGGGTGACAAGAAGATCAATGTCATCAAGGAGGTGCGCGCGCTCACCAGCCTGGGCCTGAAGGAGGCCAAGGACCTGGTCGAGGCCGCCCCGAAGCCGGTGCTGGAGAAGGTCAACAAGGAGGCCGCGAACAAGGCGAAGGAGGCCCTCGAGGCCGCCGGCGCCACCGTGTCGGTCAAGTGACCTCTTCCACGACGGTCTGACCTCCGCCTTTCGGCGGACCAACGGCGGCTCGCCCCTTCGGGGGCGGGCCGCCGTTTCGTTTTGCCCGTTTCCGCCGTCGGCGCCCGTTTGGTGTCGACCCGGTCACATCGGGGCATAACCAATCCGGCGATGTCTCGTTGGTCATCGGCGAGCAGCGGATGCCCCGGGGGCGTCGCGTCGGCAGTGCGGCCGTCGCGCGGGGTGCGCAGGAGGCGGGTAGACGAGGGAGGGCGCGCGTGGGCGTCGAGATCGAGGTCGAGGGCCTGACCAAGTCCTTCGGCAGACAGCTCATCTGGGGGGACGTCACCCTGACCGTCCCCGCCGGCGAGATCTGCGTGATGCTCGGCCCGTCCGGCACCGGCAAGTCGGTGTTCCTCAAGGCGCTGATCGGCCTCCTCAAGCCCGACCGCGGCAGCATCCTCATCGAGGGCACCGACATCGCCACCTGCTCGGAGAAGCAGCTGTACGAGGTCCGCAAGCTGTTCGGGGTGCTGTTCCAGGACGGCGCGATGTTCGGGTCGATGACCATCTACGACAACGTCGCCTTCCCGCTCCGCGAGCACACGAGGAAGTCCGAGTCCGACATCCGCGACATCGTCATGGAGAAGCTCGAGCTCGTCGGCCTGCTCGGCGCGGAGACCAAGCTGCCCGGGGAGATCTCCGGCGGGATGCGGAAGCGCGCCGGGCTCGCGCGGGCGCTGGTCCTGGACCCGGAGATCGTGCTGTTCGACGAGCCGGACTCCGGCCTGGACCCGGTGCGCACGGCGTTCCTGAACCAGCTGATCGTCGACCTGAACGCCCAGATCGACGCGACCTTCCTGATCGTCACCCACGACATCAACACCGCCCGGACCGTCCCGGACAACATCGGGCTGCTCTACCACAAGCACCTCGCGATGTTCGGCCCCCGCGAGATGCTGCTCTCGTCGGAGGAGCCGGTGGTGCGCCAGTTCCTGAACGCGCAGCGCATCGGCCCGATCGGCATGTCGGAGGAGAAGGACGCCGACGAGCTGGCCGCCGAGGCCGGACAGGAGCTGCCGCCGCTCCCGCCGATCCCGATGCAGCTGCAGCCTTCCAACGGGCTGCCCCGCCGGGCCGCCAAGCCGCCGGGCGAGTGGTGCCGGGAGCACGCGGTGATCCCGCCGCCCGGCTCCTTCGACATGTCCATGTCCATGGCACCGGGGGCGTGAGCATGTCCGCCACCACCACGACGGCCAAGGTGCTCGCTCCCGTCGGCACCGCGGGCAAGCTGTTCGCGTTCGGCCTCGACGTCGGTCGCGGCCTGTTCCGGCGGCCCTTCCAGCTCCGCGAGTTCCTGCAGCAGGCCTGGTTCATCGCGTCGGTCACCATCATCCCGACCGCCCTGGTGGCCATCCCCTTCGGCGCGGTCATCGCCCTGCAGGTGGGCGGGCTGATCAAGCAGTTCGGCGCCCAGTCGTTCACCGGCTCCGCCTCGGTGCTGGCCGTGGTCCGGGAGGCCGGCCCGATCGCGACCGCGCTGCTGATCGCCGGTGCCGGCGGCTCGGCGATCGCCGCGGATCTCGGCGCCCGCAAGATCCGCGAGGAGCTCGACGCGATGATGGTGCTCGGCATCGACCCGATCCAGCGCCTGGTCGTACCCCGAGTGCTGGCCGCCATGCTGGTGGCGGTCTTCCTCAACGGACTGGTCAGCGTGGTCGGCGTCGCCGGCGGCTACTTCTTCAACGTGGTGCTCCAGGACGGCACCCCGGGGGCGTACCTCGCCAGCTTCACCGCGCTCGCCCAGCTGCCGGACCTCTGGCAGGGGATGGCCAAGGCGCTGGTCTTCGGGCTCATCGCGGCCATCGTCGCCTCCTACAAGGGCATGAACGCCGGCGGCGGCCCGAAGGGCGTCGGCGACGCCGTCAACGAGTCGGTGGTCATCACCTTCATGCTCCTGTTCGTCGTGAACTTCGTGATGAGCGCCATCTACTTCCAAGTCGTCCCGCCGAAGGCAGGTTGAGCCCGTGGCACACGTCGGTCCGGCAGTCCGGTCGCTCTACCAGAGGCCGCTGCGGTCGCTCGACACCCTCGGCGCCGAGCTCGCGTTCTACCTGCGGGCGCTCGCCTGGGCGCCCAAGAGCGTGGTGCGCTACAAGAGGGAGATCATGCGCCTGCTGGCCGAGGTCACCCTCGGCTCCGGGGCGCTGGCAGTCATCGGCGGCACCGTGGGCGTGATCACCGCGATGGCCTTCTTCACCGGCACCGAGGTGGGGTTGCAGGGGTACGCCGCGCTGAACCAGCTCGGCACGTCGGCGTTCGCCGGGTTCGTGTCCGCCTACTTCAACACCCGCGAGATCTCTCCGCTGGTCGCCGGCATCGCGCTCGCCGCGACGGTCGGTTGCGGCTTCACCGCCCAGCTCGGCTCGATGCGGATCTCCGAGGAGGTGGACGCCCTCGAGGTGATGGCGATCCCCTCCATCCCGTTCCTGGTCACCACCCGGATCATCGCCGGGCTGATCGCCATCGTGCCGCTCTACGTGGTGGGGCTGCTCTCGTCGTACTTCGCCACCCGACTGACCGTGACCGGGTTCTTCGGGCAGTCCACCGGCACCTACGACCACTACTTCAACGAGTTCCTGCCACCCGGGGACGTGCTGTGGTCCTTCGGCAAGGTGGTGGTGTTCGCGATCGTGGTGATCTTGATCCACTGCTACTACGGCTACCACGCCTCCGGCGGACCGGCCGGTGTCGGCGTCGCGGTCGGCCGCGCGGTGCGCACCTCCATCGTCGCCATCAACGTCATCGACCTGTTCCTGTCCATGGCGATCTGGGGCACCACCACCACAGTCAGGCTGGCTGGTTAGCCGCATGCGCCGCACGCCAGGAACCCGTCGGGTCGCCGTCGCGCTCGAGCACCGCGTGCTCGGGGTGACGTTCCTGTCGTTGCTCGCGCTGTTCGTCTGGCTCACCTACGCGATCTTCAACAAGACGTTCACCGACTACGTCGACGTCACGCTGCGGGCGTCGCGGACCGGGCTGCAGCTGCCGAACCGGGCCGACGTCAAGGTCCGGGGGATGGTCGTCGGGGCGGTGGTGGACCGGAAGGTCACCACCGGCGGCGCCGTGCTCACGCTTGGGCTCTTCCCGGGACGGCTGGCGCTGATCCCGGCGAACGTGACGGCGCGGATCTTGCCGAAGACGTTGTTCGGGGAGAAGTACGTCGCGTTGCAGGTGCCGGCGGATCCGGCGGGGGAGAGCATCCGGGCGGGGGATGTGATCCGGGAGTCGAAGGTGGCG
>DASTWW010000002.1:0-7764 GCA_035765755.1 Nocardioidaceae bacterium | reverse complement strand
GCCGCCGACGAGGTGGTGGAGGTCGCCGAGCTGCTCGGCGCCGGGGCCGCCAAGACGTCGTTGGGCCGGGCGGTGCTGCCGGACGACCTGCCCTGGGTCACCGGGCCGAGCGGCCTGCTGGGCTCGACGTCCAGCCCCGCGATGATGATGAACGCCGACACGTTGCTGATGATCGGCACCAGCTTCCCCTACACCGAGTGGCTGCCCCAGGAAGGCCAATGCAAGGGCGTCGAGATCGACATCGACGGCAAGATGATCGGGGTCCGGTACCCCATGGACGCGCACCTGGTCGGCGACTCCAAGGAGACCCTGGACAGGCTGATCCCGCTCCTGCACCGCAAGGAGGACCGCTCCTGGCGCACGCAGATCGAGGGCGAGGTCCGTGAGTGGTGGCAGGTCCTCGACGACCGCGCCCACGACAAGGCCGACCCGCTCAACCCCGAGCTGGTGGTGCACGAGCTGTCCAAGCGGCTTCCCGACGAGGCGATCCTCACCACCGACGCCGGTTCGGCGGCGAACTGGTGGTCGCGGCACCTGAAGATGCGCCCGGGGATGCAGGCCTCGCTGGCCGGGAACCTGGCCACGATGGGCCCCGGGACGCCGTACGCCATCAGCGCCAAGCTCGACTACCCGGACCGGCCGGTGATCGCCCTGGTCGGCGACGGAGTTTTCCAGATGAACGGGCTGGCGGAGATGATCACCGTCAAGCGCTACCGGGACCGGTTGAGCAAGTCGCCGCTGATCTTCTGCGTGTTCAACAACCAGGACCTCAACCAGGTCACCTGGGAGCAGCGTGCGATGGCCGGCGACCCGAAGTTTCCCGGCTCCCAGTCCATCCCCGATGTGCCGTACGCCGAGTGGGCCAAGCTGCTCGGGCTGACCGGCATCCGCTGCGACGACCCGAAGAAGATCGGCAAGGCTTGGGACGACGCGCTGGCCGCCGACGGTCCGGTGGTGCTCGAGGTAGTCACCGACAGGGAGATCCCGCCTATCCCGCCGCACATCAAGAAGATGCAGGCCAAGAAGGCGGCCAAGGCGCTGCGGGAAGGAGACCCCGAGGCCTGGGGCATCACGATGAAGGGCGCCAAGCAGAAGGGCCACGAGTTCACCGAGTCTCTGAAGGCCAAGCTCCCGGGAGGCCGCTCCTGATGAGCCGGTCCGTCCTCGAGGTCCCAGCACACCCCGACCCCAGGTTCAAGACCCGGCCGGTGGCGCGCGACAAGGTCAACGTCAAGGGGCTCGAAGCGCACCTGCGCCGGCACGTGTCCGGAGAGGTGCGCTTCGACGCGGGGACGCTGGCGATGTACGCCAACGACGCGTCGAACTTCCGGCAGGTGCCCATCGGCGTGGTCATCCCGAAGAACCTCGACGACGTGGTGGCCACGCACAAGGCCTGCCACAAGTACGGCGCGCCCGTGCTGTGCCGCGGCGGCGGGACCAGCCTGTCCGGGGAGACCGTGAACGTCGCGGTGGTGATCGACTTCTCGAAGTACCTGACCACCATCGAAGACTTCGACGTGAAGGCGCGGACCGTCACCGCCGAGACCGGGGTGATCAACGAGCAGCTGAACAAGCACACCGGGCAGCAAGGACTGGTCTTCGGTCCGGACCCCTCCTCGCACTCCCGGTGCACGATCGGCGGGAACCTCGGCAACAACTCCTGCGGCATCCACTCCGTCCAGGCGCACCTCTACGGGCCGGGCCCGCGCACCAGTGACAACACCGACGCCCTCGAGGTGCTCACCTACGACGGCGAGCGGTTCTGGGTCGGCGTCGACGAGGAGCGCGACCTCGACAAGATCATCGCCGCCGGCGGCCGGAAGGGAGAGATCTACGCCAAACTGCGGGACCTCCGGGACAAGTATGCCGACGACATCCGCGCCGGCTTCAAGTCTGTCGAGGAGCTTCCCCGTCGGGTGTCGGGCTACAACCTCGACGAGCTGCTGCCCGAGCGCGGTTTCAACGTGGCCCGCGCGCTGGTGGGCACCGAGAGCACCTGCGCCACCGTGCTACGGGCCCGGCTGAAGCTGACCCCCGCACTGATGGAGCGGACCCTGGTCGTGGTGGAGTACGACACTCTGGCCGAGGCCGCTTCCCACATCGAGGAGATCCTGCGCTGGAAGCCGATCGGGCTGGAGGCGCTTGACCACACCCTGATCGAGGACCAGCAGGCCGAGCACATGCACACCGAGGGCCTCAAGCAGCTGCCCCGGCGCGGCGGGGAGCATGCCTGGCTGCTGGTCCAGTTCGGTTCCGACGACGCCGAGGAGTCCGAGAAGACCGCCGCGCGGTTCAAGGAGTACCTCTGCGGTGAGCTCGGGTACGACGAGGAGCGGGTGGTCACCGCCAGGAGCAAGCAGGAGGGCGGGGACAGCCAGAAGCTGTGGGCCATCCGCGAGGGTGGCCTCGGTTCCACCGCCTTCCCACCCGGGCAGCCCGACCACTGGCCGGGGTGGGAGGACTCCGCCGTGCCGCCGCCGAAGGTGGCTGGCTACGTGCGCGACCTGAAGAAGCTCTACGCCAAGCACGGCCTGCGGGGCGCGATGTACGGCCACTTGGGCGAGGGCTGCATCCACTCCCGGATCAGCTTCGACCTGCGCACCGCCGACGGGCTGCGCACCTACCGCGCGTTCATGGAGGAGGCCACCGACCTGGTCGCCTCCTACGGCGGGTCGCTGTCCGGCGAGCACGGCGACGGCCAGCAGCGCGCCGAGTTCCTTCAGAAGCAGTTCGGCCCCCGGCTCATGGAGGCGATGCGCGAGTTCAAGACCATCTGGGACCCCGACTGGAAGATGAACCCGGGCAAGGTCGTCGATCCCTACAAGATCGACGACAACCTCAAGCTGGGCGCCGACTACAACCCGCCGCGGCCGCAGGTGCAAATGGCCTACGACCAGGACGGCGGGGACTTCTCGCACGCGGCGCTGCGGTGCGTCGGGGTGGGCAAGTGCCGGGTACCGGAGGCCCAGAACACGATGTGCCCGAGCTACCAGGTCACGCGCGAGGAGAAGCACTCCACCCGCGGGCGCGCGCGGCTGCTGTTCGAGATGCTGCGCGGCGAGGTGATCAAGGACGGCTGGCAGTCCCATGAGGTCGCGGACGCCCTCGACCTGTGCCTCGCCTGCAAGGGCTGCACCAGCGACTGCCCGGTGCACGTCGACATGCCGTCCTACAAGGCGGAGTTCCGCTACCACCACTACAAGTCGATGAAGCGGTGGCGGCCGCGGCACGCCTACGCCATGGGTTTCATCGACCAGGCTTCTCGGGTGGCCGCGCTGATGCCCGGCGTGGTCAACGCCCTCACCCAGACCCCTGGCATTCGGCTGCTGCCCAAGCTCGCCGCCGGGCTGGACCGGCACCGCAAGCTCCCGAAGTTCGCGCCAGTGACCCTGCAGCAGTGGTTTGCCGAGCGTGGCGGGACGACGAACCCGGGCGGGCCCCGCGTGGTGCTGTTCCCGGACACGTTCAACAACCACCTGCACACCGACGTCGGCGTCGCCTGCGTGGAGGCGATCGAGGCGGCCGGCTGGCAGGTGGTGATGCCGTCCGGGCACGTGTGCTGCGGTCGGCCGCTCTACGACTACGGCTTCCTCGACACCGCGCGGAGCTACCTCTTGAACGTGCTGGACGTGCTGAGGGAGGACGTCCGGGCCGGGACGCCCGTGGTCGGCATGGAGCCCAGCTGCCTCGCGGTGTTCAAGGAGGAGCTCAGCTCGATGCTGCCCCACGACGACGACGCGAACCGGCTCGCGCGCAACGCCTACCACTTCCCGGAGTTCTTCGAGACCTTCGACATCGAGGTCCCCAAGCTGCACGGCAAGGCACTGCTGTGGACGCACTGCCACCAGCTGGCCACCGGAGGCTCTCAGGCTGGGCAGCAGGTGCTGGAGCGGATGGGGCTGGACGCGGAGTCGGTCAGCGGCGGCTGCTGTGGCCTTGCCGGGTCGTGGGGCTTCGAGAAGGGCAAGTTCAAAATCTCGATGGACTGCGGCGAGCAAGCCCTGCTGCCGGCCGTCCGCGACGCCGAGGACGACGCGCTGGTGGTCGCCGACGGCTTCTCGTGCAAGACCCAGATCAGCGAGGCCGGGACCGGCCGTGCCGCCCTGCACCTGGCGCAGGTGATGCAGCTGGCCCGGGCCGGAGGCAACCGCGACGGCGGGTCGCTGCTCGGTCCGCGGCCGGAGAAGACAGTGCCGGGCAAGCCCGGGGCCGGCGCGGCCAGACGGGCCAGGCGGCTCGGGGTGGTCGGGCTGGCGGCGGCCGCCGCAGCGGGCGGCACCGCCGCCGTCGTGCGCGCCTTCGGGCGTTGACGGCAACGAGTCTGGGCGCCGCCGGGCGCCTTTATGATCGCGGTATGGCGCACGCACCATTGCCCGACCAGCGTGGCCGGCTCGGCATCGTGCTCGGAATCACCGGCGCCATCCTGGTCGTCGAAGTGGTCGGTGCCCTGCTGTCCGGCAGTCTCGCGCTGTTCGCGGACGCCGGGCACATGCTCACCGACGTGGCCGGGCTCGGGCTGGCGTACCTGGCCGCGGCGTTGGCCCGGCGGCCGGCCACCGACCAGCGCACCTGGGGCTTCAGGAGGGCCGAGGTCCTCGCCGCGGCGACGCAGGCGGCGGTGCTCCTCGCGGTGGGCGTGTTCATCCTGGCCGAGAGCGTCAAGCGGCTGTTCGCCCCACCGGAGGTCACCTCCACGATCATGCTCGTCTTCGGTGCCGTCGGCCTGGTCGGCAACCTGGCCAGCCTGGCGGTCCTCGCCCGGGGCCGCGACCAGAACCTGAACACGCGTGCGGCACTGCTCGAGGTCGGCAACGACGCGCTCGGGTCGGTCGCCGTGCTGGTGGCCGCCGGGGTGATCGCGGGCACCGGCTGGCTGCTCGCGGACCCGGTGGCCTCACTGCTGATCGGGCTGCTCATCATCCCGCGCACCGTCGGCCTGTTGAAGGAGACCGTCGACGTGCTGCTCGAGTCCACGCCCAAGGGGCTCGACCTGACCCAGGTGCGCGAGCGGCTGCTGGGGGTCCGGCACGTGCGCGACGTGCACGATCTGCACGCCACCCAGGTCGCGACCGGGCTGCCGGTGCTCACCGCCCACGTGGTGGTCGACGACTCCTGCTTCCTCGACGGCCACCTGTCCTCGATGCTCGACGAGCTGCAGCGGTGCGTCGACAAGGACTTCAACGTCGAGCACTCCACCATCCAGTTCGAGGCGCGCAGTCACGCCGCGCACGAGCACCCGACGCACCCGTAGCGGCCCTGCGCGCAGACGTCCCGAGTACCTGGGGGGTACATCGAAACCGCCTACCTGTGTCGCCGCCGCGGGCGTAGAGTCCAAGCGAAGCATCGGGATCGGGAGGTGGCAGTGGACGGGGTTCGGGCTGCCGCGAGCGCCGGTCTGGTCGACCTGTTCTCCGAGCTCTCGCGGATACCGCTTCACCCGCCGGATAAGCACGAGGTGCTGAGCATGATCACCTCGATCTGCGTGCACGCGCTCGGCCCCGATGTCGCGGTGAGCGTGTTCCTCGGCGAGCCGAGCAGCCCGAAGCACGTCGGCTGGGACTGCGGGCGCGCCCAGGAGCTCGACGGAGCGCAGATGGTCGCCGCAGAGGGGCCCTCATTCACGGCCTGGGAGACCGGGGCGACGGTGACGACCGAGGACCTGCGCAGCGACAGCCGCTGGCCGCACCTCGCCGAGCGGATCGGCCGGGCCGAGGTCGGAATGGCGATGGCGGTCCCGGTGCTGCGTGAGGACCGCGGCGGCGGGGTGCTCAACCTCTACGCGCGGCCCGGACGCCTGTTGGACGACGAGGAGTCACGGGTGGCAGGGCTGGTGGCCGACACCCTGGCTGCCGTGCTGCAGGAGATGGACGAGAAGGCCGAGCTCGAGACGCTGGCCGACCAGCTCCAGGAGGCGTTGCAGTCCCGGGCGGTGATCGACCAGGCCAAGGGCATGATCATGCTCCGGGAGCACTGCGACGCGGACGCCGCCTTCCGCAGGCTGGTCGAGCTCAGTTCGAAGTCCAACGTCAAGCTGCGCGAGGTCGCCCGGCACATCGTGGACGGCACCACCCACCGCTGACCCTTCTGCCAGCCGAACAGTGTGACACCATACGGGGCGTCATGTCGCTGCCCGAGCTGTTGCCGCCGGAGCCCGGGACGGCCGACGCCGAGGAGCTGTACGACGCGTTCGACGGCTGGGCACGCGCCCAGGGGCTGGATCTCTACCCGGCCCAGGAGGAGGCGCTGCTGGAGCTGATGACGGGGTCGAACGTGATCTTGTCCACGCCCACCGGCTCCGGGAAGAGTCTGGTCGCCACCGGCGCCCACTTCGCCGCGCTCGCGGCCGGTCACCGCACGTTCTACACCGCACCGATCAAAGCGCTGGTGAGCGAGAAGTTCTTCGCGCTCTGCGACGTCTTCGGCGCCGACCGGGTCGGGATGCTCACCGGGGACGCGAGCGTGAACCGCGACGCACCGGTGATCTGCTGCACCGCCGAGGTGCTGGCCAACATCGCCCTGCGCGAGGGAGCGCGCGCCGACGTCGGCCAGGTGGTGATGGACGAGTTCCATTTCTACGCCGACCCGGCCCGCGGCTGGGCCTGGCAGGTGCCGCTGCTGGAGCTGCCGCAGGCACAGTTCCTGCTGATGTCGGCCACCCTGGGTGACGTCAGCCGCTTCCGGGAGGACCTGACGCGTCGGACCGGACGGTCGACCGCCGTCGTCACCTCCGCCCACCGGCCGGTGCCGCTCAGCCACTCCTGGGCGCTCACCCCGCTGCACGAGACGCTCGAGGAGCTGCTGACCAGCCACCAGGCGCCGGTCTACGTCGTGCACTTCACGCAGGCGGCCGCGCTGGAGCGCGCGCAGGCGCTGACCAGCCTCAACGTGTGCACCCGCGC
Source organism: Nocardioidaceae bacterium (assembly GCA_035765755.1). Classification (GTDB taxonomy): domain Bacteria; phylum Actinomycetota; class Actinomycetes; order Propionibacteriales; family Nocardioidaceae; genus DASSKA01. The sequence continues at coordinate 865 of DASTWW010000002.1, read as the reverse complement.
GGAGAAGGACGCCATCGCCGAGGCGATCGGCGGGTTCCGGTTCAGCAAGGGGTTCGGCCGCACGCTGTCCCGGCTGGTCCGGCACGGGATCGGGGTGCACCACGCGGGGATGCTGCCGAAGTACCGCCGCCTCGTCGAGACCCTGGCCCAGCAGGGTCTCCTGAAGGTCATCTGCGGCACCGACACCCTCGGCGTCGGTATCAACGTGCCGATCCGCACCGTGGTGCTCACCGCGCTCACGAAGTACGACGGGGCGCGGCAGCGCGTCCTGAAAGCGCGGGAGTTCCACCAGATCGCCGGCCGGGCCGGACGGGCCGGATTCGACAGCGCGGGCACCGTCGTCGTGCAGGCGCCCGACCACGTCATCGAGAACCACCGTGCTCTCGCGAAGGCGGGTGACGACCCGAAGAAGCGGCGCAAGGTGCAGCGAAAGAAGCCGCCGGAGGGCACGGTCAGCTGGTCGGAGGCCACCTTCGAGCGGCTGGTCGCCGCGGAGCCCGAGCCGCTGCGGTCCCGGATGCGGGTCAGCCACGCGATGCTGCTCAACGTGCTCGCCCGCGACCACGAGGAGCCGTTCGAGGTGATGCGCCGGCTGCTGCGCGACAACCACGAGGACGGCCGCAGCCAGGTGCGGCTGGTCCGCCGCGCGGTCGCGATCCTGCGCAGCCTGCTGGCCGCTGGCGTGGTCGAGCGGGACGGCGACGGCCGGTTCCGGCTGACCGACGACCTGCCCCCGGACTTCGCGCTCAACCAGCCGCTGTCGACCTTCGCGCTGGCCGCGATCGAGATGCTGGACCCCGACTCCGAGACGTACGTCCTGGACGTCGTCTCGGTGATCGAGGCGACCCTCGACGACCCGCGGCAG
>DASTWW010000001.1:0-9160 GCA_035765755.1 Nocardioidaceae bacterium | reverse complement strand
GAGGCCTCCGGTCCGTACGTCACCCCGCTGGTGCGCAAGATGGCCGCCGAGCACGGCGTCGACCTGTCCCAGGTCAACGGCACGGGTGTCGGTGGCCGAATCCGCAAGCAGGACGTGCTGGACGCCGCCAAGTCCCAGCAGCAGGCCGCGCAGCAGCCCGCGGCGGAGCAGCAGCCGGCCGCGGAGTCCGCACCCAGCGTCGCCCCGAGCCCGCTGCGCGGCAAGACCGAGAAGATGAGCCGGCTGCGCAAGGTGATCGCCGCGCGCATGGTCGAGTCGCTGCAGACGTCCGCGCAGCTGACCACCGTGGTCGAGGTCGACGTCACCGCGATCGCCCGGCTGCGGGACTCGGTCAAGGCGGAGTTCCTCGAGCGCGAGGGCGTCAAGCTGTCCTTCCTGCCGTTCTTCGCCAAGGCGGCGATCGACGCGCTGAAGGCGCACCCGACCCTGAACGCCTCCATCGACACCGAGAAGGGCGAGGTCACCTACTACGACCACGAGAACCTCTCGGTCGCGGTGGACACCGAGAAGGGGCTGCTCACCCCGGTGATCAAGGAGGCCGGCGACCTGTCCGTGGCCGGCCTGGCCCGCAAGATCGCCGACATCGCCGACCGCACCCGCAACAACAAGATCGGCCCCGACGAGCTCGCCGGCGGCACGTTCACGCTGACCAACACCGGCAGCCGGGGCGCGCTGTTCGACACCCCGATCATCAACCAGCCGCAGGTGGCCATCCTGGGCACCGGCACGGTGGTGAAGCGGCCGGTGGTCATCGACGACCCGAACCTCGGCGAGACGATCGCGGTGCGGCACATGATGTACCTCGCGCTCACCTATGACCACCGCCTCGTCGACGGCGCGGACGCCGCCCGGTTCCTCGTCGAGGTCAAGCAGCGCCTCGAGGCCGGCCAGTTCGAGGTCTGACCCCTCAAGCGATGTGTTGAGTGGTCATCCGTGCTGTGTCGAGTGGTCACTCGCGCCGTGTCGAGTGGTCACTCGCGCCGTGTCGAGTGGTCATCCGTGCTGCGTTGAGTGGTCACTCGCGCCGTCGTGCTGGCCGGGCCGAGACGGCTCGCCCCCAGCGGCGAATAATGGCGGCAGGTTGCAGCTTCGCGGCCTCAAGACGTGTTGTTTGGCGCCACTCTTCAGGCCTCTCAACCTGATCCGTGAGCCGGTCGGCGGCCCTCCGGTCTCCGTGCAGGGTGGCAGAGTGGCGACATGCGTTTCGTGATCGCCGGCGCGTCCGGCCTCCTCGGCACCGCCCTTCGTGACCGACTCGCCGGCGACGGACACGAGGTGGTGCGGCTGGTCCGCGGACAGCCTGAGACGGCCAGCGAGTCGCCCTGGGATCCGTACGCAGGGCAGGTGGACCAGGCGGTCATCGACGCCGCCGACGCCGTTGTCTGCCTGTCCGGTGCTCCGCTGACCCACTGGCCGTGGACCGAGGCGTACAAGAAGACCTTCACCGACAGCCGCGTGAGCACCACGCGCACCCTTGCGGAGGCAGTGGCGGGGTCACCGCGCAAGCCCGTGTTGCTGGCCCAGAACGGGATCGCGGGGTACGGCGACCGTGGTGACGCCGTGCTGACCGAGGAGTCGGACACCGACGCATCCACCTTCATGGGCGGGGTGACCCGTCAGTGGGAGGAGGCGACCCGGCCCGCGAGCGAGGCGGGCGCCCGCGTCGTCGTACTCCGCACGTCCGTGGTGCTCGACCGCCGTGGAGGCGCGCTCAGGCCGCTCAAGCTGGTATTCCAGGCCGGTGCGGGCGGACCGTTGGGGTCAGGGAACCAGTACTTCTCGACGATCTCCGCCCACGACTGGGTGCGCGCCGTGATCTTCCTGGCCGGTCGGGACGACTGCGCGGGGCCGTTCAACGTGAGCGGACCGAACCCGACCACGAATGCGGAGTTCGGCCAGGAGCTGGCGCGCATCCTGCACCGCCCCGCCGTGCTCCGGGTCCCCGCGTGGCCGATCCGCGCCGCACTGCCCGACATCTCCAGCGAGATCCTCAGTTCGGCACGGGTCGAGCCGGCCCGGCTGCTCGCGGCCGGTTTCGGGTTCGACCACCCCACCGTGCATGACCGTCTGGTGGCCGGCCTCGGCTGAGGCATTTCATCGCCGAGCGGCCCGCACGGTGGTCACCCGCCAACGGCCGTCCGCTCCCCGGACCAGGCCGACGACCCGGGTGGCGGCACCGTCCCGGGGCAGTAGGATCGAGCCCGCCGCACTCACCGCGACCGCCCTGGCGAGGCGGTCGGTGACCAGGAGCCGCCACCGCCGAGGCGCGTGGTGCAGCACCCGGAGCGAGAACACCTGCATGCGCATGCCGGTCACCCGCAGGCCGCGCCGCAGGTACGCCTTCAGCAGGGCGACGTCGCCGCGGCCGGCTGTCGAGCGGTGGACGTAGAGGTCGGCAAGCGCGTGCACGTCGCCGGCCGCCCAGGCATCTGCCCTGCGCCTGTCCCAGGCGTGAAGCACTGCTGCTGCCGGGAGGCGGGCCGGCTTCCCTCTGGGTCGTGGGCTCGGGGCCGCAGCGGCGACCACCACTCCCCCGCTCACGGCGGGGGCGCGACGGGAGGCCGTGGCGTGGGCCGGCCTGGTCGCTTCGCCGTACGACGAGCAGCCCGCGACCAGCAGCACCGGGACGAGAAGCGGGCCGAGGAGACGAGCGCGCACCATGGTGGTCACTCTGGCGCAGTCGGGTTCGATCCCGTCGGCGTTGTCCACAGCCCCAGCACGAGCGACCACTCGACGCAGCACGACTGACCACTCGACACCGCACGAGCGACCACTCAACACAGCACGACTGACCACTCAACACAGGGGGCTCGGGAAGGTGGGTTAGGTTTGAAATGTGAGGGAGCTGATCTTCGAGACGGTCGGGTACGGCGAGGCGGCGGTGGAGTACACCAAGGCCTGGGACCTCCAGCGCGAGGTGCACGACCAGGTGGTCAACGGCGGACCGGAGAAGGTGCTGCTCCTCGAGCACCCACCTGTGCTCACCGCCGGCAAGCGCACCGAGCCGCACGAGAGGCCGTTCGACGGCACGCCGGTCGTGGACGTGGACCGGGGCGGCAAGATCACCTTCCACGGCCCCGGCCAGCTGGTCGGCTACCCGATCGTGAAGCTGCCCGACCACGTGTACGTCGTGGACTACGTGCGCCGCCTCGAGGAGGCGCTGATCCACGCGTGCACCGACCTCGGCGTGACCACCGCCCGGGTCCCCGGGCGCAGCGGCGTCTGGGTGGCCGAGGACGACCGCGGCCCCGAGCGGAAGATGGCCGCGATCGGCATCCGGGTCAGCCGCGGCGTGACCATGCACGGCTTCGCGCTCAACTGTGACGTGGACCTCAGCTGGTATGACCGGTTCGTGCCGTGCGGCATCTCCGACGCCGGGACGACCAGCCTGTCGTGGGAGCTGGGCCGCCGGGTCGGGGTCGAGGAGGCCGCCCCCGCTGTACAGCAGCACCTGGCCGAGCTGCTCGGCTGGGCGCCGTACGACCGCACCCCCGACTACCCGGCCAAGCCCGAGCCCGGCCGCAAGCCGCGGCTCATCGACCCCGCCGCGGCCCGCTGACCGAGTTGGGGCGCACGCTTGCCGGCGGCGTAAAGTGGCGATCGTGACCCAAGCGCCAACGCACCCCGCTCCGGAAGGCCGCCGGCTGCTCCGTCTGGAGGTCCGCAACGCGGCGACCCCGATCGAGAAGAAGCCGGAGTGGATCAAGACCAAGGCGAGGATGGGCCCGCAGTACCGCGAGCTGCAGCACCTGGTGAAGTCCGAGGAGCTGCACACGGTCTGCCAGGAGGCCGGCTGCCCCAACATCTTCGAGTGCTGGGAGGACCGCGAGGCCACCTTCCTCATCGGCGGCGACCAGTGCACCCGCCGCTGCGACTTCTGCCAGATCGCCACCGGCAAGCCCGAGCCGCTCGACCGCGACGAGCCGCGCCGGGTCGCCGAGAGCGTGCAGAAGATGGGCCTGCGCTACGCCACCATCACCGGCGTCACCCGCGACGACCTGCCCGACGAGGGCGCCTGGCTGTACGCCGAGACCGTCAAGCAGATCCACGAGCTCAACCCGGGTACCGGCGTGGAGAACCTGATCCCCGACTTCAGCGGCAAGCCGGAGCTGCTCCGCGAGGTGTTCGAGGCCCGCCCTGAGGTGCTCGCCCACAACGTGGAGACCGTGCCGCGGATCTTCAAGCGGATCCGGCCGGCGTTCCGCTACCAGCGCTCCCTCGACGTGCTGACCGCCGCGCGCGAGTTCGGGCTGGTCACCAAGTCCAACCTGATCCTGGGCATGGGCGAGACCCGCGAGGAGGTCTCGACCGCGTTGCAGGACCTGTACGACGCGGGGTGCGAGCTGATCACGATCACCCAGTACCTGCGCCCCTCCGTGCGGCACCACCCGGTCGAACGCTGGGTGAAGCCGGAGGAGTTCGTCGAGCTCGCCGAGGAGGCAGGAGAGATCGGCTTCGCCGGCGTGATGTCCGGGCCGCTGGTCCGCTCGTCGTACCGCGCCGGACGTCTCTACCAGCAGGCGATCGCCGCCCGCGAGGACGACGCCGCCAGCGCCTGAGCGGCGTCTGCCACAATCACCACACCGAACCGACCACAGCGAAGGCACCACCCGATGGCGAAGACCGACAAGCCGGCCAAGGCGAAGAAGGAGGGCCGGCTCAAGCAGCTCGCCGCGACCTACTCGATGACCCGCGAGTACGACCCGCGGATCGGGCTGGTCCTGCTCGGCATCTTCGTGGTCTCCGCCGGCGTGGTGTTCGGGATCCTCAGCGTGCTGCCGGGGCCGTGGGCGTACGACGTGGTGGTCGCCGTCCTGTTCGGCATCCTGATGGCCGTCATCTACTTCGGGCGCCGGGCGCAGAAGGCGATGTACGCCCAGATCGAGGGCCGGCCCGGAGCGGCCGCAGCGGCGCTGGGCATGCTCCGCCGCGGCTGGAAGGTGGACCCGGCGATCGCGTTCAACCGCAACCAGGACATCGTGCACCGGGTGGTCGGACCGCCCGGGATCGTGCTGATCGGCGAGGGCAACCCGAACCGGCTGCGCAGCCTGCTCGCCGGGGAGCGGCGCAAGCACGAGCGGGTCGCCTCGGAGACCACCATCCACGAGCTGATCGCCGGTGACGCCGAGGGCGCGGTGCCGATTCCCCGGCTGGCCAAGCACGTCAGCAAGCTGAAGAAGACCCAGAAGCCGGCGGAGATGACCGACGTGCTGTCCCGGCTGCGGGCGCTGGACGCGAACCGGTCCAACGTGCCGATCCCGAAGGGGCCGGTGCCGACCAGCATGAAGGGTGCCCGGCAGAACATGCGCGGCCGCTGAGCCGACTTGTCAGGCGCCGCTGCTGCCCATGGTGAGCACCCGTGACGGGGGCGGCGCCTGCACGTGCACCGGCACGCCCCACTTCGTGACGTCGCTGACCATCCGGACGCCGAGCTCGCTCAGCCTCATCTGGCGCATCCGGTTCTGGCCGTCGAGCCAGATGTCGTAGCTGACCAGCCGGGGCACGAGCGGGTTGACCGGCTGCCCGGTCGCCCTGGCCGCAGCGCGGGTGCTGACGGTGACCTTGTAGTGGTAGGCGGGGTCGCCCTGCACGGGGTCCGGACCGAGGTAGCGCACCTTCCGCACGCCCTTCTCCACGACCCGGAAGGACTGCATCGGGTCGATCTTGGACAACGCGCCCGCCGAGGGGCCGAGCGGGCTGTTCGGGTCGGTCGGGTCGACGGCCACCCACCGGCCGCGCGGGGTCATCGGCGGCATGGCGAGGTAGACCATCCGGTGCACCATCAGCAGCTTCACCACCCGCACGCCCAGTGACGGGATGTGCATCCGCATCCGCATCAGCGGCCCGCCGGAGGTGTACTTCACGTCGCCCTGGGCGCGCAGGTCGGTGGAGCCGCCGGTCATCCGCACGGTCACGTGCGCGGAGTGGTAGGTCGAGATGGCGTGCTGGATCGCGGCAGCCAGCTGGTGCACGTCCAGGTCGTGGCTGTCGGGCGGCGACGCCGTGGTGGCCGGCGTGGCGGCGCCAGTGGTGGCCGGCGTGGTGGGGCTCGGGGCCGTCCCTCCCGCCGACGGGCTGGCGCCAGCACTCTCCGGGGCGCTGGCGGTCTGCGGCGCGGCGGCTCGCTGCGGTGCGTCCAGTGCCTCGGTGCCGGACGGCTGGTCGTGGCTGCAGCCGCTCAGCGCCGCGGCGAGCAGCAGTGCTCCGGCCGCGAGCGGGCTTGATCTGCGCGTGCGCATGTGGTCCCCCTTCCGCTCGCGACTGTAGGGCATCTCCGTGGTTGGATGGCGGAGAACCGTGCATCTGCGGACGAGGAGGTACGTCGATGGCCGTGCCCGGCCGACCGGTCCCGGCAGGAGCACCCCCTGCGCTGGTCGATACCGAGCTGTTCGCCGTCGATGCGTACCTGAACAGGTTCGACGCCGCCGTGGAGCAGGTGGATCGCGACAACGGGCGGGTGTCGCTCCGTCGTACTGCCTTCTACCCGGGAGGCGGCGGCCAGCCGCACGACCTCGGCCTGCTGCGCTGGGACGGCGGGCAGGCTGCGGTGACCCGGGTGAAGCGTGACCAGGGCCGGATCTGGCACTGGCTGGACGGCGAGCTGCCCGGCGAGGGCACCGAGGTCGAGGGCGAGCTGGACTGGGACCGGCGGCACCTGACCATGCGCACGCACACTGCGCTGCACATCCTGTGCGGGGTGATGTGGGCCGACCACCAGGTGGCGGTCACCGGCGGCAACATGGAGCCCGGCAAGGGGCGGCTGGACTTCCCGCTGCCGTCGATGTCGGCGGAGTTCGGTCGGCAGGTGGAGGCCCGGATCAACGAGGAGATCGCGCGGGCGCACGAGATCGTCGTGGAGTTCGTCGGCCGCGAGGTCGCCGACACCGACCACGCGCTGATCCGCACCGCGGCCAACCTGATCCCGCGCGAGATCGACCCGCTGCGGGTCATCGACATCGTCGGGCTGGACAAGCAGGCCGACGGCGGCACCCACGTGCTCAGTACCACCGAGGTGGGTCGGGTCGAGGTCACCGGCACCGAGTCGAAGGGCAAGGGCAACAAGCGGGTCCGCCTCGAGGTGCTGGACCCCGCCGGCGGCTGAAAGTCAGCGCACCAGCGTGACGGTGCCCACGGCCAGGTCGTGGAGGCCGCGCTGGTCGCGGTTGAAGATCAGCGGCGGCACCGCCAGGCAGATCAGCGCGGTGCGCACCAGCGCCTGCAGCAGGTTCACCGGCTTGCGGTCCAGCCTGGCCACGTGGATCCGGGTCGCGAGCTGACCGAACGAGCCGCCGAGCAGCGCGGTCAGCAGCGTCGCCTCGGCCAGGAACACCAGCAGCGTGACGATGGGGCGCCACCCGGAACCGCCCTGGGCGGTCCAGAGGTTGTGGCCCAGGATCAGGCTGGCGACCAGCATGGAGGCGATCCAGTCGATGACCAGCGCGAGGATCCGGCGACCCCACCGGGCCACCGAGCCGCTGCCGTGCTCCGGCAGTCCGAGCCGCTCGCCGGGGTAGGCATCGTCGAGCGACTGTTCTGGAGAGCTCACCCCCCAACGGTACCGGGGCGTTGTTACACGGGCGAAACACAGGGGATACGGTCGAGAAACCGCATCCGCGTAGGTTGCGGACCACGATGCAGCGTCGCACCGTCCGTGTTCGACATCAGGCGGCCACCGCGCCGACCGTGAAAGGCCCGCGTCCCGGGCCGAGGAGGATTGCATGTTCGCAAACGCCGACGAGCTGTTGAAGTACGTCAGGGACGAGGGCGTCGAGATGGTCGACGTACGCTTCTGCGACCTGCCCGGCGTGATGCAGCACTTCACCGTGCCGGTGTCCTCCTTCGACGAGGCGGTGTTCTCCGACGGGCTGAACTTCGACGGATCCTCGATCCGCGGGTTCCAGGCCATCCACGAGTCGGACATGTCGCTGTTCCCCGACCCGGGCACCGCCTACCTGGACCCGTTCCGGGAGAAGAAGACGCTGGTCGTGAACTTCTTCATCCACGACCCGCTCACCGGCGAGGCGTACAGCCGCGACCCGCGCAACATCGCCCGCAAGGCGCAGGCCTACCTGAAGTCCACCGGCATCGGGGACACCGCCTTCTTCGCGCCGGAGGCGGAGTTCTACGTCTTCGACGACGTGAGGTTCGAGACCAAGCAGAACGCCGGCTACTACCACATCGACTCCATCGCGGGCGCCTGGAACACCGGCCGCGTCGAGGAGGGCGGCAACCGGGGCTACAAGGTGAAGTACAAGGGCGGCTACTTCCCGGTGCCGCCCGTCGACCACTTCGCGGACCTTCGCGACGAGATCACCATGGAGCTGGAGCGGTCCGGGTTGATCGTGGAGCGCGCGCACCACGAGGTGGGTACGGCGGGGCAAGCCGAGATCAACTGGCGATTCGACGAGCTGCTCGCCAGCGCCGACAACGTGATGAAGTTCAAGTACATCGTCCGCAACGTCGCCTGGCGCAACGGCAAGACGGCCACCTTCATGCCCAAGCCGATCTTCGGCGACAACGGCTCCGGGATGCACTGCCACCAGTCCATCTGGGGCGACGGTGCGCCGCTGTTCTACGACGAGACCGGCTACGCGGGCCTCTCGGACATGGCCCGGTTCTACATCGGCGGGCTGCTCAAGCACGCGCCGTCCCTGCTCGCGTTCACCAACCCGACCGTGAACTCCTACCACCGGCTCGTTCCCGGGTTCGAGGCGCCGGTGAACCTGGTCTACAGCCAGCGGAACCGGTCGGCGTGCATCCGGATCCCGATCACTGGCAGCAACCCGAAGGCCAAGCGCATCGAGTTCCGGTGCCCGGACCCGTCGGCGAACCCCTACCTGGCGTTCTCGGCGATGCTGCTGGCCGGCGTGGACGGGATCCGCAACAAGATCGAGCCACCGCAGCCGATCGACAAGGACCTCTACGAGCTGCCCCCCGAGGAGCACGCCGCAGTGGACACCGTGCCGGGAACGCTGTCGGAGGTGATGGATGCGCTGGAGGACGACCACGAGTTCCTGCTCGAGGGCGGGGTGTTCACCCCGGACCTGATCGAGACCTGGGTCGACTACAAGCGCACCCAGGAGATCCAGCCGGTCGCCGTCCGCCCGCACCCGCACGAGTTCGAGCTGTACTTCGACCT